>NZ_JBMPPM010000012.1:0-179646 GCF_049339885.1 Undibacterium sp. TJN25
CGGCGCCGGACTGCACGATGACCTGATGTTTGGCCGCAACGTATTTCTTGATGGTTTCGGGCGTTGCCGCTACGCGCGTCTCGCCCGGCCGTGTCTCGGCGGGGATGCCGATTTTCATAGGTTTGCTTTCATGAAAGGTCCGTAAGGTTTAAGCGGCTGAAAATGCCGCCGCGTGACGCTGCACGAAATCGCCTACGCTGGTAGGCTCGCGGCCGGTCAGCGCCAGGACTTCGCCGGACTGCCGGTCATACCTTCCCGCGCGATGCAGATCGGCCATGACTGCAAGATGGTTGACCAGGTGCGGCGGCAAGCCGGCCTGAACCAGGGAATCCTTCCATGGGCCGACGGGTATGTCCTGATAGGTAATTGTCCGGCCTAGGGCCCGCGCATATTCCTGTGCATAAAAATGCATATTTTCCGAGCGTGGACCGGTCAGGTGGTAGGTATGGCCGATGTGCGCGGCAGGGGAGGACAAGATGGCGGCGACTGCGCGCGCTACGTCATCGGCGGCAATCGGGGAGGTCTTTCCTTCGCCGAAAGGCAGGCGGATCTCACCGGACTGTTTGACTGCCTGGGCCGAGAAACGCAAGAAAAAACCTTCCAGAAACACGGTCGGCCGCACGTGAACGACCGGCAGGCCGGACCAGTTCAGCGCCTGTTCGGCAAGCCAGTGCAGCTTGTGCTGCGGGCTGTCGGTGCTTTCGGTAATGCTCATCTGTGACAAGGTCATTTGCGACATGTTGACAAATGCCTTTACACCATGGTGAAGCGCCACGGCGGCAACATTCACAGTGGCTGCCAGGTAGGCGTCCGACACCGACATGCCGAAATAGATGGACTCGCAGCCCGCAATGATGCGGTGCATATCGGAAAGATCGAGCAGGTTGCCGGTCACGACTTCGGCGCCCATGGCGCGCAAGGCCTCTGCGCGTTCGTCTTCCTTGCGCACCATCGCGCGAACAGGGAAACCTTTTTCGATCAGCAGTTGGGTCACGGTGCGCCCTATGGCGCCGACCCTGCCGGCAGCGCCGGTAACGAGAATGGGTTTGGTAGTGGTCATGATAGTGGTTCCGTTGTTGGTTAACGTTGGCTAACAGAAAAGCAGGGCGGTAGGTTCAGGCAGCCAGCTTCAATATTTCCACCACGTCCGAGGGAGAGGCCACCGGGCACGGGTTGCTGTAGATAAAAAATTCTTCTTTCATCGTCGTTTCCGCAATCAGATCAAACTGGTCCGGCAATACATTCACCTCGCGCAGGCTGGTAGGCAGGCCCAGTCCGAGACAGAATTCCCGGAACGCGTCTGCTGCCGCCATTCCCGGTCGGCCCAGGGCGGCTGCAAGCTCTTGCTGTGCTTCCTCGCACGCAGGACGGTTGTACTCCAGGATGGCGGGCATCATTACCGGCGTGCACAGGAAATGCGACACGTGGCAAGTACCGCCGAGCACGTGGCCAATAGCATGGCTGGCGCCCATGGGCACGCGGGATTGCAGGCCGAAAGAGCATAGCCAGGAAGCAGTCTGGCAATTGCGGCTGGCTTCAAGGTCATTGCGGTCGGCATGGCTGCGCGGTAACCATTTAGCCATCAGCGTCAGGCCGCGCAGCACGGCAGCGTCTGTCAGAGGGGTGCCGCGCGGCGAACACAAGGCCTCAATGGCATGGTCCATGGCCCGCGTGCCGGACCCCAGCAGTAAAGGCGCTGGCGCGTGGCGCAGCAGCGCAGGGTCAAGGATGATGGTGACGGGCATCATCTTGCGATGAAAGAAAGTTTGCTTCAGGTTGCGGCGAGGATCGGTCACCAGACAGCCGGCGTTATATTCTCCCCCCGACAGCGTGGTCGGAATCGCGATCATGCGCACGCTTGGACCTTTGAAGGAAGCCATGCTGACCCGTCCGGACTGGTCAAACTTGACCTCGAAACCATCCAGACCATCGGCATCCAGAATCTTATGTTCCATGCACAAGCTTGTAATCTTGGCAGCGTCAACTACCGAGCCTCCGCCGATTGCGACGAGCAGGTCAGCCCCTGCAGCCAGTGCCGCACGGGTAGTTTCGACAACGCCTTCGCGCGTCGTGTGCTGAGGCACGCCGTCGTACAGGCCCGCAAAACGTTCGCCGAGCGCCGCGACGATCTTGGCGATTTCATCAGTGCCGTTGTTGAGACTGCGGCTGACGATGAGAAAAACCCGCTTGCTGCCAAGCCGCTCCGCTTCTGCAGCCAGCGCTTTTGCTGCAGGCTTGCCAAAGTCTATACGTTCCATTGCGGGAAAAAGATGTGTTCCTTTGTCGTGCATGGCGAAATCTCCTTGTTGATTTAAATTTGATTTTTCAGGCTTGCATGATGCAGTATGTGCGAGTAACATAACACTGTCAAGTTTAAGTTTTGATGCTCCATGAATGCTTTTCTGCCGGCCACGGCAGCCTGGATCCTGGAATTTTTTACCTCCTTTTTCTGTGAGTGCCATTTATGCCAACCTATGAAGCTCCCCTGCGTGATGTACGCTTTTTGCTGGAGAAGGTGTTTCACTATGAAACCGTCATCGGCACGCTGGACGGTTATGAAGAAGTCGGCCTGGACGTAGTTTTGGCGGTGCTCGACAGTGCTGCCACATTCGTGCAGGGAACCGTGTTGCCAATCAATTTGCCGGGCGACAATATAGGCTGCCTGTTCGAGGAAGGCGCTGTCACCACGCCGCCGGGTTATAAGCGTGCGTACCGGTTGTACCGTGAAGCCGGCTGGTCCGCGCTTGCGGCCGATCCCGAATACGGCGGGCAAGGCCTGCCGGCCTCGCTAGGATTGATCGTGCGCGAGTTCGTGGCGTCAGGCTCAATGTCATTCGGTATGTATGCAGGTTTGTCGCAAGGCGCATACAGGGCTTTGCTGGCGCATGGAAGCGAAGAATTGAAGCAGACCTACCTGCCCAGGCTGGCGGCGGGAGAGTGGGCCGGCACCATGTGCATGACCGAGGCCGAAGGCGGTTCAGACCTGTCGCAACTGCGCACCCGCGCTATACCGGTGGCCGACGGTTCTTATCAAGTCAGCGGCACCAAGATATTCATATCCGGCGGTGACCATGACCTGACAGAAAACATCGTTCACCTGGTGCTGGCGCGACTGCCGGATGCGCCTGAAGGAACGCGCGGGCTGAGCCTGTTCGTCGTGCCTAAATACTTGCCGGGAACAGGGGCCGGAAATGGTGTTGCCTGCGGTTCAGTCGAACACAAGATGGGCATCCGGGCCTCGGCGACGGCGGTATTGCATTTCGAAGAAGCGCAGGGCTGGCTGTTAGGCAAGGAAAATGGCGGCATGCAGGCGATGTTTACGATGATGAATTCGTCACGCATCGGCGTCGCGGTGCAGAGCCTGGGAGCGGCAGAAATCAGTTTTCAAAATGCGCTGTCGTACGCCAAGGAAAGGTGCCAGGGGCGCACACCGGATGCGGCAAAGAGCGAGCCCGGCCCTTCGCATATCATCGGGCATCCTGATGTGCGCATTGCTCTGCTGAAAATGAAAGCACTGGTTGAGGGTAGCCGGGCACTTTACATCGAATCCGCGCTTGCGCTTGACATCAAGGCTCGCCATCCGGACCAGGCTGAACGTGAATTGGCGGAAGGCCGGCTGGCACTCCTGACTCCTGTGCTGAAAAGCTTCATCAGCGATTGCGCGCTGGAAGTTACCTACCTGGGAATCCAGGTGTTCGGCGGCCATGGTTATGTGCATGAAAACGGCATGGAGCATCTGTACCGCGATGCCCGTATCGTACCCCTGTATGAAGGAACGAATGCAATCCAGGCACTGGACCTGGTACACCGCAAGATCGGCCTCGACGACGGCCGGGTACTACAAGCTTACCTGAACGGGCTGGAAACGCTCGTTAGCGAGGGCCGGCATCATGCAGCGCTGGATACGATGGCAGGCGCTCTGGCAGCTGCACTTGCTTTACTGCGCCACGCCAGCACGCGTCTGCGGACGCTCGGTGCGGGCGGGGTGCAGGTTGAGGTCGGCGCCGCGGCGTCCGACTACCTGCGCTTGTTCGGTCTTGTTGCCATGGGCGGCGCATGGCTTCGCATGGCCCGTGCGGCGCATGACACCTTGCAGGCAGGCTCCGACGCTACAGATTTCCTGCAGGGAAAAATCAAGACTGCCGACTTCTATTTTCAGCGCGTGCTGCCGGAAACCGAGCAATTACACCGGCGCATTACTACAGGCGCTACCTCGATCATGGCAATTAAAACGGAGGAATTTTAATGAACGATGCAATCGATGCCGAACTCGGCGCGGGGCCGCTGGCTGGAGTTCGCGTGCTTGATCTGACCTCTATTGTGCTGGGGCCATTGGCGACCGTTACGCTGGCTGGCCTGGGTGCCGATATTATCAAGGTGGAGGCGCCTGAAGGTGACAATGTGCGCGAGGCAGGGGTGATGCGCAATGAGGGCGAGGGCATGGGGCATGTATTCATGCACAATAATCGCGGCAAGCGCAGCCTGGTGCTGGACCTGAAGCAGGCGGCGGCTCGTGCGGCACTGTTGAAGCTGGCGCAGGATGCAGACGTATTGCTGTCGAATATCCGTCCGGCGGCAATGAAGCGTCTGGGGCTTGACTATGCCGCGCTTTCTGCGGTCAACCCGCGCCTGATTTACGTGAATGCCTGCGGCTTCAGCGCGCGGGGCCCTTACGCAGACCGTCCTGCCTATGACGACCTCATCCAGGGAGCGACCGCGATTCCTTGGCTGATGCAGCAATACGGCACTGAACAGCCGGCCTACGCGCCTGTTTCCCTGGCAGACCGGGTTACCGGTCTGCACGTTGTCTACGCGATTACCGCTGCCCTATATGCGCGTGAGCGTAGCGGACGCGGACAAGAAGTGGAAGTGGCGATGTTTGAAAGCGTAGCCCACTTTGTGCTGGCCGACCACATGGCGGGACGCAGCTTTGAGCCTGAAGTGAGCGAGGCGGGGTATGACCGCTTGCTGTCGCACGACCGCCGGCCGTACCGCACGGCAGACGGCTATCTGTGCGTGCTGATCTATAACGACAAGCACTGGCGCAACTTTTTTCAGTCTGTCGGCCGACCGGAGCTCTTTGCCGATCCGCGGTTTTGCACGCAGCGCGCGCGCTCACGCAATATCCGCTATGTGTACGCATGGGTCGCTTCCGTCATGCCGGAACGCACTACGGCTGAATGGCAAACCTTGCTCGATCAAGCGGATATCCCGCACCAGAAAATCAATTCCATTGATGATCTGCTCGAGGATCCGCACCTGGTGGCGACTGGCTTCATCGCTGAGGAAGAACACCCCAGCCAGGGCCTTGTCCGCACCTTGGGTAACCCGACCAGCTGGTCGGGAACCCCGCTCGGCACGATGAGGCCCGCGCCCGCGCTTGGCGAACACAGCGCGCAAATCCTGAGTGAAGCAGGCTACACCGCTGCCCAGATCGCGGCGATGGCAGACAGCGGTGCGACCGCGTTGGGCAGCAATCCCCCAGTATCCCACACAACAACCAATCCAAGGA
Organism: Undibacterium sp. TJN25; assembly: GCF_049339885.1. NCBI lineage: Bacteria > Pseudomonadati > Pseudomonadota > Betaproteobacteria > Burkholderiales > Oxalobacteraceae > Undibacterium > Undibacterium sp. TJN25. Next base: position 5,513 of record NZ_JBMPPM010000012.1, read on the forward strand.
GCACACATGTTTAAGCAAGAATTGATGAAAGGCAAACGCATTCTCGTCACCGGAGGCGGTTCAGGCCTGGGCAAGGAAATTGCCGCGAAATACCTGGAACTCGGCGCCGAGATTTATATTTGCGGTCGCCGCGAAAATGTGTTGCAAGAGACGGGCCGCGAGCTGATGGATCGCTTTGGCGGCAGCGTCAAGGGTATCGCTGTCGATATCCGCAATGCGGAAGCGGTGGACGCCATGATAGAGCAAATATGGCAGGAGGGGCCGTTGACCGGCCTGGTCAATAACGCCGCAGGAAATTTTGTCAGCCGTACGGAAGACTTGTCTACACGAGGCTTCGATGCCATTGCCAACATTGTGTTGCATGGCACGTTTTACGTTACGCACGCTATTGGGCGGCGGTGGATAGAGGCCGGCTTGCCGGGCAGCGTCGTATCGATTCTGGTTACCTGGGTCAATAATGGCGGCCCCTTTGTCGTGCCGTCCGCCATGTCCAAGGCTGGCGTCAATATCATGACAAAATCCCTGGCAGTGGAGTGGGGCCGCTACGGCATCCGCCTGAATGCTATTGCTCCGGGCGCCTTCCCCACCGATGGCATGAGCAAGCGCCTGTATCCGGGCCGCGAAGACTCAGGCAGGGATGAGGGCAGTCCTATGGGCCGGGTAGGGGAGATGTCGGAATTGCAGAACCTGGCCACCTTCCTGATGGCCGACGGCGTTCAATGGCTGACCGGACAGACCTTGACGATAGACGGAGCCAACTCGCTTGCCACCGGGGGCAACTTCTATCATTTCAAGGACTGGTCGAACAATGACTGGGCGAATGCCCGCGATTCCATCAAGGCGCTGAACGACAAGGACCGGGCGGATCGTACTGCGTAGATACAAAGCCGCCGGGCAGCCCTGGCGGCCTTTTATTCGGGCTCTGGTGTTTTGCGGACACGGGGCTTTGGCGCAGCTCGTGGCGCCTTCGCAGCCCTGGTCGGCCGGGCAGATTTTTCAGGCAATGCAGCCTGCTGAGTTTGCGCATGAACCTGCACGGCAACCAGGCCGCCAAGCAGGACATTGGTGACACTTTCGCATACCTGGTCGACAAGATTATCCGGAACCTGGAAAAGGCCGCTTTTCCTGTCTGCGAGAAGCGTGGCAAGACCATGCATGCCGGACCACACGGCGAGCGCAGAAAAACGCGGAGGGCGCGCAGCATCGGCATCCCCAGCCATGAATTCGGCGATTGAATTATTCAGGAACTGGAATGAGCCCTGGCTGGCTTCCATTAATTCGGGATGCTCGCGCTTATCGGAGATGCGCGGGCCGAACATCAGGTGGAAAAGTTCATTCCGCTGTAGTGCGAATGCGACATACACCCGCATTACGACGCGCAGCCGCTCTTCCTTGCTCATGCCATCCTTCAGCGCAGCCATGCGTTCGCTCATCAGCAGGCGAAAGCCCGCAGAAGCGATGGCCGCAAGCAAACCTTCCTTGTCGCCGAAGTGATGGGTCGGCGCTGTTTGAGATACGCCTGCCAAGCGGGCCACTTCCCGCAACGAAAGCTCGGAAGCACCGCGTAGCTCTATGAGTTCCAGCCCGCGGACGACCATTTCTTCGCGCAAATTTCCGTGATGCCAGCCATTTTTTTTGGTTGCGACCGGGGCGTTGATATTTGTTGTGGCCATGATCTTTACGGTGAAAGTTTAAGTACGAACGATATCATAGTTGCGATGATTTATTGAGGATTTCTGGGTGGACATCCAGGTAGCTAAGGTCACTGCAAGCTCAAAATCACATCTATATTTAACTTTTCATTGTAATGTTTGGCTGGACGAAAATGTTAAGCGGACAGAACCTGACCATGCTTATATTTAAGGACAGAACTAAGGACAGGATGGGATTTACAACAAAATTTTCCATCCCGCCTGCCTTGACTTAACGCAGGCCGGAAGGCACAGGAATCGAACCGATGACGGATTCGATATTCTGCGCCAGGGCAAGCAGATTCCTGTCTTGTCCTGGCGCCGCATCGATCTCTATACCAACAGGCAAACCTTGTTGCGAAAGTCCAGCCGGAAGGCTGATCCCGGGAAGACCGGCGCAACTGCCTGGAATTGTATTCCTTGCAAGCACCAGATAGGGATGCTCCTTGCTGCCGACGATGAACTTGCGCTGGTTCGCAATGGCAGGCGCGGCGCATGGCGTGGTTGGAAAAATAATGCAGTCTGCTCGATTAAACACCATTTGCGCGAAACGGCGCTGCAATTCAGGTCGGTCTTTTTTCAGCACGTTGCTGAATTTTTCGTCGGAGCTATAGCCGGGCCCGCCGGGAAGTACGATGCTATTCCATACGCCTTTAATGTCAGGATCAAGATCCTGATAGATATCGTCGAACGATACAGAGATGTTTTCTTTCTTGATGAATTCCATTATTGCCGGCCTGGCTTCGCGGGCCATGATGGTCCATGTCGCCCTTGCTGTCAGAGAAGCAAAGTCATCGCCGAGATCCAGTTCGATGATCTCCGCACCTGCATCTTTTAATTTCAGCAGGTTTTCGAGAAAGAGCTTTTCGATGTCAGAATCTACGACATCCAGATACTGCCTGGGAGCATAGGCAATACGGGTACCCTTCAGCCCGGCCCGCGCAATTACGTTCGATGAAGGCGAGCGGCTTACTATGCTGTCAACAAGGATACAATCTTCAACGCTACGCGCCAGGATGCCGGCGGTGTCGAGGGTGCCAGAAATCGGCGCAATTCCATCGTCCGGCCAGCGTCCAGGAGTAGGCTTGAACCCCACGACGCCGCATAGCGAAGCCGGTACCCTGATGGAGCCTACTGTGTCACCGCCAAGTGCCGCCGGCACGATTCTGGCAGCGACGGACGCGCCCGCGCCGCTTGAAGAGCCGCCGGTGACATGAGTCTTGTCATACGGATTTTTTACCTGCCCATAATGAGTGTTATTCCCCGTCAGGCCATACGACATTTCTACGAGGTTGTTCTTGCCGAAGACAATGGCGCCGGCGTTGCGAATGGACGAAACGACGGCAGCGTCACGGTCAGGTATGTATTTGTCCAGCACAGCAGTACCGACAGTGGTTTTAAGTCCGCGCGTCAGGTAGCTGTCCTTGATGCCAAATGGAACCCCTAGCAGTGGCGAAATTTTGCCGGCTGCCCTGGCCAGGTCGGCGGATCTTGCGGCCTCAAGCACGGCACCTTCATCTAACGTGATGAAAGAATTCAGATCGGCGTTCTTGCGTGCTCTTGCAAGCAATCCGGCAGCATAGGATTCTGCCGTCATTTCACCGTTCCTGATTGCCGCCGCAGCAGCTGCTACCCCAAGTTCATTTGGCTGTGATACTGCAGCACTCGCAGGTTTAGCTGATAGGCCGGCGCCCATCGCCGCCATGGCGGCGGCCCCTTTGAGCAAGGTGCGGCGATTTATTGAGAGTGGTTCGCCCTTGAAATTCGCAGGGTCAACCAATGCAGTTTCAATTTTGATCAACATATGATTTCCGATAAAAACGAGGTCTGTGCAAAAAAAAAGGCCGGCCGAGAACCTTGTCGTTTGACGGAGGCCGGCTTCCTGAACAGCTATGCTTGCCAAAAAACGGTCAGGTATTACTTGTACTTGCCAGGCGATATTGACGGCTGCCATGGGCAGAGTTTTTATAAAATAACGCACCTGCGGCGATGAACGACGGTATTGCCAGCAAGCCAAGGATCGTCGCGAAACTGAGGCCAATCTGGAGCAATGTGCCGCCTACCACTGCGCCTAATACACCGCCGAAACGCCCGATTCCCAGCATCCACGCGACACCGGATGCGCGGCCTTGGGTCGGATAAAACGACGCTGCCAGAGCGGACATGGATATCGCCGCCCCGCCTATGAACAGGCCTGTGCTGAATGTCAGTACAGTAAGATAGGTAATATTTCCCACCACCTGGCCCAATGACCAGACGGAGATGCCTGCAAAGAAAAATGCCGTGCCAACAACGACGTGCGGGTTCATCCTGTCCATCAGCCATCCGAAACTGAGTGCGCCCAATGTGCCGCCAATAGGGAGGACGGCAGAGACAAGAGAGGCTTCTCGCAGCGTCATGCCGGAATCCTTGATCAGTGTCGGTAGCCAGCCTGTCATCAGGTAATAGACAAGCATGCCCATGAAATAGGTCAGCCAGAGCATCAGTGTGCCGGTGCGGTAGCGAGGCGAGAGGATCACCGCCAAGGGTGAGCTGTGAATGCCGCTTTGGTCCTCTGTCAGTGTAAATCGCGTTGCGTCCACTTCTTTGATGCCTGCAATGCGGCGCAGCACTGTTTTAATTTTTTGCACCGGCCATCCGCGTATTACCATGAAGCGGATCGACTCTGGCAGCAGCAAAAGAAAGGCTGCCAGGGCCAGTGGCATGATTCCGCCAATAATGAATATACTGCGCCATCCAAATTCAGGAATGACAGCAGCAGATACAAAGCCGCCGCCCGCTGCTCCGAGTGAAAACCCGCAAAACATCAGGTTGACGAGCAGTCCGCGCCGCCTCGCCGGAGCATATTCCGACAACAATGTCGTCGCGTTTGGCATGGCTGCGCCCAGGCCGAGGCCAGTGAGAAAGCGCCAGACAGTGAGCGTTGCAATCGAATCTGCGTATGCGCAAGCCAGGCTGAAGACGCCGAATGCCACGACTGACACGACCAGGACAATCTTACGGCCCAGTTTATCGGCCAGCGGCCCCGCGACGAGTGCACCGAGTGCCAGGCCGATCAGCGAGGCGCTGAGCAAGGGGCTAAGCGCAAGCTTTGAAACTCCCCATTCCTTCGTCAGCGCTGGCGCCACAAATCCGATGGAGGAGGTATCGAAACCGTCCACGGCAAGAGTCAGGAAGCAGAGAATGAGAATCAGCCACTGATACGGTGAAAATCTTTGGTTATCGATAAATTGCTGTACGTCTATCGTTCCTGGCGGAAGGATGGGTCTCATGCTCATGTGTTGTCTCCATTGGTGTTGTTATCAATTTATTTTTTAGACTTGCCTTCGCGGCAGGCGCTGTTTTGCGGCGAAGATGCAAGCAGTTGCTACCGGGACGCCGGCTATTCTGTGTAGCCGGTCGCCGTTTTTTGATGTTTTTTTGCCGCTGCTGCAAATTTTGTATCGGACGAAAGCGCAAGTCTGCGCATTGCGATTCTCCCGATTGGGGATGGCGCCAGCTCGCCCCATCGGCCTGATTTTCCCAACTTGCCTAGCCTAGTGCGCAGGTCTGCGCATCCAGCGCAAACCGGTGATGCCCAGAATCAGCAACAGTGCGGCAGCGAGCCAGTGCCACAGTGCGTGGGGATCAATGGAGAATGAGGCGGCGCCTTGCAGTATCGTCACTGGCGCGCTGCTGTTTTGCGACCATGACTGAATCATTTCGACCAAGCCGATGAAGCCTGCAACAGTCATCAGATTGAACAGCAAACGCTTGAGCAGGCTGGTGCCAAGGCGGACGGTGCCCTGTTCCTTCCAGGCACGGGGAAAATAAGTCCAGGCATTGGTTGCCGCGCCTACCAGGCCCTGCTGTGAAAAAATAATGACGATGAGGAAGAATGCGCCGATGTACAGCGGCCAGGCGTCTGTCAGCGCCGACAGGTGGGCCGCCGACAATGTCATCAGTACTGCGCCTAGTACAGGCCCAAAGAAACTGCCGTAGCCGCCAATATAGGTTTGCAGCATGACGACTGATGTTTGCGGCAATCCGAATGTGTCAGTCGTGACGACCTGCATGCCAAGTGCATACAGGGAGCCGGCAATGCCCGCAAAGCCGGCCGACAGTGTCAGCGCGCGACCGCGTATTCCGACAGGGCTGAAGCCGACAAACTCGACACGTTCGGCATTGTCGCGGGTCGCGTTCATCAGGCGTCCGAGTGGTGTACGTGTCAGCATGAACATGGCGAGGGCAGAGAGCCAGGTCCATCCGGCAATCAGGAAATACATGGCGCGAGGAGAGCCAAAATCGATTCCCCAGCCATTTGCATCAGCCGGATTGAGGCGAATGCCGGAATCGCCGCCCGACCAGGATGTCATGATCGTTGCTGCGGCAAATGCAAGCTGCCCGATTGCCAGCGATATCATGGCGTAAGTGGTTTTGTCGTGGCGCACGGTAAATAATGCCAGTACAGCTCCCGCCAGCAGTGCTGCCAGACCGCCGGCCAGGGGCAGCAGGACTACCGGCACGGCGGCGCCGAAGCCGTTCAGCAAATGGCCCGTGGTGTAGGCGCCGATACCGAAGTAAAGGGCATGTCCGAACGATAGCAGGCCTGTTCCTCCCAGCAGCATGTTGTAAGCGAGCGCAAAGGTGATGGCGGTGCATATCTGGGTCAGCACCGAAACACCGAGCATGCCGGAAAACAGGAAAGGCAGGGCCAGCATCAACAGTAGTGTCAATATCCATGGCGTAGCCTGGCTTTGCAGGGAACGGCGTGGAGGCAGATAAGCCGTATAGCGTGCGGCGTTCGTGGCCTGTGGTGCTGCCAGTATTGAGTCGGCGGTATTGTTCATTCTCGTTTCCCCATCAATCCGCGTGGCCTGAACACCAGGATCGCGATTACCATCACAAAAGGAATCAGCGTTGCGTAGCGGCTCAATGGTTCACTCAGCGTGCCGGTCCCGACAAACAGGCTTGCCCAATGTTGCAGCGGACCTAGAAAATCTCCCCATGACAGGCCGCTGGAAATTGCCAGCGTCTGAAGTACCCCGATCAGTATCGACGCGACGAAGGCGCCTGCCAGAGAACCGAGGCCGCCGACTACGATGATGATCATCAATACGGTGCCGAGCTGGTTGGCCATGCCCGGTTCCGTGCCAAGCATATTGCCTGCCAGTGCACCCGCCAGTCCAGCCAGGGCTGCGCCGAGGACGAACACACCGGCGCGCAGGGCAGGGAGGTTGTGGCCAAGCGCATTGACGATTTCCGGATGCGATAGCGATGCACGCACTGTAACCCCTATGCGCGTCATCTTCAGCATCAGGAACAGGCTTGCCAGCACCACCAGCGCCATGCCCAGGGCAAATGCGCGATACGCCGAATATTCAATGCCGTAGAGAGTGAACAGGGCGAAGTCGAGAGCGTGCGGCACCTGGTACGACACCGGCTGTTTGCCCCACACCAGCGTTACCAACTCCACCAGAACGACATCAAGAGCGAAAGTGAACAGCAGCGGACCGAGGGTGCCGTACCGCAGTACATGCCGCAGGCCGAAGCGTTCAACCAGTGCCCCGAGCACAGCGCAACAGACCGGGGCCGCCAGCAGCCCCCACCAGAACCCCAGGCCAAGAAGCTGGGAGAAGGTGTAGCCGAAGTAAGCGCCCAGCATGTAAAACGCGGTGTGCGCAAAATTGAGCACACCAAGCATACTGAACACCAGCGTGAGGCCGGCCGCCATCAAAAATAGCAGCATGCCGTAGGTGATGCCATTGAACAGGCCTAGCGCCAAGGTTTCCATGCGGATCTCGCTTTAAGGTTATACGCTGCGGTTTTCATGCTCCGGATGGACGTTTCATCTGGCATGTCGTCGGTTCGCTCATTTGGGCGGCAGGATAGACTTTGAGCAGCTTGAAGCCCCAGGGTGTGCTTTCCTGCTTGTATTTGGCTGCTGTGCTGAGTACCGAAATATTGAGCGGGAGCTGGGCCTGGTGATCGGTCGCGCGCATGCTGGCCTGGTAGCCGCCAATGCTGACAGTCATGCCTTCTATCGCCTTGGCTACCTGCAGCGGCTTTTCCGGCCCTACCTTGGCGATGGAGTTTGACAGGAACAGCCAGCTGCGGTAGATGCGGATACTTTCAAAGTCTCCCTGGCCGGCGGCCCGCCACTCATCCTGCAGTTTGTCGAGAGCAGGTTCGTCCATGCTCATGATGGAGTCGCCCGCCTGAAAAATATGGTCTACGCCCTTCTGGCCTATGGCCGTGACTTGTCCGTATTGGGAGGCGTAAGTCGTAACCCAGCGCACATTCAGGCCGATATCGTTGCCAGCACGTACCAGCCGGTTCAAGTCTGTTCCGATATTGGAGGTGATGACTACGTCAGCCCGTGAAGCGCGAATTTTTGCAACGTAAGGAGTAAAGTCCTGCACCCGGTTTGCAGGGTGTAATTCCGAACCGACGATCTCTATGTCCGGTCGCATCTGTTTCAAAAAATGGATGGCGGAAGCGGTGGCGCCCTGGCCCATGGAGTAATCCATGTTGATCAGGTAAGCCCGTTTGATGCTGGGATCTGCTGCCAGCCAGGTGACTAGCGCCTTAACCTTCATGCCAATATGGGCGTCCGTACGAAATTGCCAGAACGAGCAATATTTGTTCGTCATTTCTTCATCGAGCCCAGCCCAGTTCATCAACACGATTTCCTTGCCAGGATTGCGGGCGTTGTATTTTTCGATGCCGTCAAGCAGGGTTAGAGTGACGTTGGAGCCTACCCCCTGGAATACATAGTGGATGTCATCGCCTATAGCGCGGTCGAGGCAATTCTTGCCGTCCTTGGGATTGAATTTGCTATCACAGGTGACCAGCTCAACCTGGCGCCCCTTCAGTCCGCCGGCATCGTTCTGGCGTTTGATGGCGTATTGCAGGTTTTTGCTTGCACGTTCTACAGTTGCCGATTGCGGTCCCGACATCGGGTCTATCAGCATGACCTTGATTGGCTCGGCTGCCAGGGAGGGCATGGCAGCGGTTACGCCGGCAATCCAGGCCAGGCTGGAACACACATTTTTGAATCCGGAATTACTCAACATGAAAAGTCTCCTTAAGATGCCCTTGTGGGCTTTTATTTGATTACACTTCCAGCCATTGCGCGCGCACGTTCGTGTCGCTACGGAACTGATCTACGCTTCCATCAAAAACAATGCGGCCATGGCCCATGACGCTGATGCGGTCGCACAGGTCGAGTGCGATCGTCAGCTTTTGTTCGACGAGAAGAATTGCCACGCCGCGTCGCGCCACCTCGCGCAGCAGCACCGCTACTTGTTCCACCATCGCCAGGCTGAGGCCTTCGGTTGGTTCGTCGATGAGGATGAGTTGCGGCTGGCCCATCAGCGCGCGGCAGATTGTCAGCATCTGCTGTTCACCGCCTGAAAGGACTCCGCCGGCGGTGTTGGCGCGCCGTTTGAGGTTAGGAAACATGTCCATGAATTCTTCTTCACTCCAGCTGGCGCCGGCACTGTCTTCATGGCCGTGAAAGTTGCGCCCGCGTTTGCCTACGGCAAGATTCTCTCGCACGGTAAGATCCGGGAAAATGGCTCGCTCTTCCGGCACGTAGGCAATACCAGCGCGGGTGACAGCGTGGGTTGATGCCTGTCCCAAAGGGGCGCCAGCCATGCTGATATCGCCTGCCGCCGGCAGCAGCCGCATGATTGCTTTGAGCAGGGTGGAGCGGCCGACGCCGTTGCGGCCAAGCAGCCCTACGGTTTCACCCGCGGCGACGTCGAGATCAACGCCGTGCAGCACCTGGCCTTGTCCATAGCCGGCGATAACGGCGCGAGCGGAAAACAGCGCAGGAAAATGGAATTCTCTTTTCATGACGGTTCCTTGCATGCAGGTGCTTCCGTGGGAACGCCCAGGTAGGCCTCCTGCACACTGCGGTTGGTACGGATGCGTGCAGGGGTGTCGGTGGCAATGATCTGCCCGTACACCAGTACCGAAATCCGGTCAGCCAGTTCAAAAACGACGTTCATGTCATGCTCAATGATGACGATAGTGCGCTCGGAATCTGCGGTGCGCAGGCGTTGCAGCAGCCCGATGACACGCGCAGTTTCCTCTCTGTTCATGCCGGCGGTGGGCTCGTCAAAAAGCAGCACTTTCTGCCCGCCGGCGATGGCAAGTGCAATTTCCAGTGCTCGCTGGTCGGCATAAGTCAGCAGGCCCGCGGCAACACGTGATTTTTCCAGCAAGCCGACTTCATCGAGAACCTCCAGTGCGCGCATATCGGCAGCCCCTCCACGCGGGAGACCGCGCCAGAAGGAGGGTCCGTATCCGACAGCCCGCAAGGCGCCGATGCGGACGTTTTCAAATGCGCTCATACGCACAAAGAGATTGTTGGTCTGGAAGCTGCGGCCTAGTCCACTGCGGCTGATCTTGTTTGCTCCCAGCTTGGTAATGGGACGTCCGTTCAATTCAATCTGTCCGCTGCTGGGCTTGATACGGCCACTGATCAGGTTGAACAGCGTGGATTTTCCGGCTCCATTGGGGCCTATCAATACGTGACAGTCGCCTTGCGCAACGGTCCAGTCCACTCCGCGGATGATTTCCGTGGGGCCGAAGGCTTTTTTTACTGCGACGAGGCGCAATGCCGGCGCGCCTCGTGTCTCTATATGTTGATCGGTCATTATTTTTCCGGCTATAGCCGTTCCTGACTCGTAGGTATTGGACTGGCAATCTGCCTTTTGTCCACTCTTTAAACATGACAATGTTAAGTTCTAGATTTGATAGTAGCAGCAAGAATCGGCGGTGACAAATGTTTTTTTTAGCGAGGGACAATACGCTGTAATTACGCCAGGAAAAGCTATTAACGATCATCTCCGAAAGAAATAATGATGCAGTGCAAAAACGGAAAGCGATGATTTTCCTGGCGCCAAGAAAATTTAAAAACACGCTATTGACTTTGAAACTTGACAGTGTCACACTCGATCGCATCGACATCAGTCGGCGGTATTTGCGCACGGCGGTGCCCGGCTTAGACAGAAAATCCACAGGAGACGATATGCGGAAGCAAAGAGATTACGAGGTGAGGGATGGCGTGGCTATCCTTAAACTTGATAACCCACCGGTCAACAGTTTGTCTGGCGCCCAGCGCATCAGGCTCGGCGCACAATTGCTTGATGCTGCCGGGAATGACGATATCCAGGCGATCGTCATCGTTGGCGCCGGAGGCATCTTTTGCGGCGGTGCCGATGTGCGTGAGTTCAACACGCCTGCTCAGGCGACTTCTCCCACGATGCCTGAATTGATTGAGGGCTGTGACAAGATCGGCAAAGTACTCGTTGCTGCCATTTCCGGCTTTGCATTTGGCGCAGGGCTGGAGCTGGCCATGGCGCTGCATTACCGCGTTGCCGCGTCCGGTGCGAAACTTGGCTTGCCGGAGGTGAAGTTCGGTTTTCTGCCAGGCGCCGGCGGAACCCAGCGCCTGACACGTCTGGCGCCGATAGAAAGCGCTGCCGAAATGATGCTTAATGGAAGTTCTATCAGCGCAGAACAGGCAGGGAAGTTTGGTCTGGTGGACACCGTCGTAGATGGCGATGTGACAACTGCGGCTGTCACATTTGCCCTGCAACTGATTGGAAAGCCGGAAGCGCTTCGCCGTACCCGTGAGCTCGCTCCCCGTGTCGAAAACCTGGAGCCTGGCCACTTTGAGCAGCTGCGTAGCAAGCTCAGCCGTCCCGGCCAGGGAAGCCCTGCAAAATTGCAGATCGTCGATTGCTGCGTTGCGGCAATAGAGCAGTCTTTTGATAAGGCACTGGCATTCGAGCGTAAATGCTTCCTGGGACTGCTCGGCTCACCCGAATCCAAGGCATTGCGCCACGTTTTTTTTGCAGAGCGCGAGGCTGTAAAGGTGGCGCACCTGACCAGCACTCCCAAGCTTCGCAATATGGAACGAGTAGCAGTGATCGGTTCGGGCACCATGGGAACCGGGATCGCCATCTGTTTTGCAGACGCAGGCATGCCCGTCACATTGATAGACGTCAATCCGGAGGCGCTGGAGCGGGGCCGCAAAGCAATTGCAAAGGTCTACGAGGCCAGACTGGCCAAGGGACGCATGACGCTCGAAACCCTTGACACGGCGCTCAAGCTGATTAGCCCTGCGACGACGCTTGACGCCGCGGCGTCTGCAGATATCGTTGTGGAAGCCGTGTTTGAAAATCTGGACCTGAAGCAATCTATATTCCGTGATCTCGACCGTATCACGAAGCCGGGTGCGATTCTGGCAACCAACACGTCGATGCTGGATATCAATGCAATCGCCGATGTCACCAGCAGGCCACAGGATGTAATCGGTATGCACTTTTTCTCGCCAGCGCATGTGATGCGCTTGCTGGAGGTGGTCGATTGTAGACAGACGGCTGACGATGTGCTGCTGACCGTGATGCAGCTTGCGCGCCGGATCGGCAAGACCCCGGTGTCGTCCGGTGTATGTGACGGCTTTATTGGCAACCGCATGCTGCAAAAATATTTGCAACAATCGCTGTTTCTGCTCGATGAAGGCTGCACGCCGCAACAGATCGATGCGGCCATGCAACAGTGGGGCATGGCGATGGGGCCTTTTGCTGTCGGCGACCTGAGCGGACTGGATATCGGCTGGTCCATCCGCAAAAGGCGTTATGTAGAGCAGCCGGACATGGTGTATTCACGCATTGCGGACCGCATCTGTGAAGCTGGCCGGCTCGGGCAGAAAGTGGGTAAAGGCTGGTACCGCTATGAAGCAGGCAAGCGTACTCCGCAACCGGATACGGAAGTCGACGAGATCCTGCTTGCTTACAGGCGGCAGCATAATTTACCGCAGCGGCAGATTGTGGACCAGGAAATTGTCGAGCGCCTCGTATTTGCCCTCGTCAATGAAGGGGCTGCTATCCTGTCTGAAAAAATCGCACAACGTGCCTCCGACATCGATGTCGTGTACACCACGGGCTACGGTTTTCCCGCCACGCGCGGCGGCCCGATGTTTTATGCCAACGAACTGGGGCTGGATAAGGTACTAACCTCCATACGTCAATTCCAGAACGCTTATCAAGGTGGGCAATGGCAACCGCATCCCTTGCTGGTGCAACTGGCTGCGGCCGGAAAAACCTTCGCGGCTGCACCTGCGGTAGCCGATTCCGGTGCCGCCCCAAAAGAGGCATGATCCATGAAACGCTATCTGGAAGACCTCGTTATCGGTGAGCGTTGGACCAGCCCACCCGTTACCGTCACAGCGGAAGATATTATCGACTTCGGCCGCAAGTTCGACCCGCAGCCCTTTCATATCGATGCCGATAAGGCACGTAGCAGCCCGTTTGGCGGATTGATTGCCAGCGGATGGCACCTTGCGTCGCTAACGATGAAACTGAGTGTGCAAGCGCGCTTGTTTGGTGAAATCCCGGTAATAGGGATAGGCGTTGATGAGCTGCGCTGGTTTGCGCCCGTGCGCCCCGGTGATGTGTTGACCGCTGAGCGCGAGCTGGTCGAGATTTTGCTGATACCGGATAAGCCTAAACGAGGCACTGTCAAGGCGCGCCTGGAACTCAAAAACCAGCATGGTGAACTGATTATGCGGATGTTCGGTTTGAGCAGTGTTCCAAAGCGGCCTCTCAACCCTCTTAACCCATAACAGGCCTGAATATTTGAATGCCGGCGGATTGCACGCCACTTATATAAATTTGAAGGAGTACAGCATGAATCAGGTAGTCATCGCAGAATTTGCCCGTTCGCCGTTTCATTTCGCCAGGAAAGGGGGGCTGATCGGGGTCAGACCGGACGACTTGCTGGGCGCGGTGCTGGCAGGACTGTTGAAGCGCACCGGCTTGCAGCCAGCCCAGATCGAAGACATTGTCGTGGGCTGCTCTTATCCGGAGGCCGAACAGGGGCAAAATATTGCACGCTTGGCAGGTTTCATTGCAGGCTTCGGCGACGTGATTCCGGGTATGACAATCAACCGTTTTTGCGGTTCGTCGATGTCGGCAATCCACTACGCAGCGGGCCAGATTGCGCTTGGGTTAGGCGACGCATTCATTTGCGGCGGCATTGAATCGATGACACGGGTTCCTCAGGGCGGCTTTAACCGTTCCAATAATCCGGTTCTGGAGCGCGATTTCAAGGATGCCTATACCTCCATGGGAATGACGGCAGAAAATGTGGCACGGGAATATGGCGTTAGCCGCGAAGCACAGGATGCGCTTGCGGTAAGCTCTCATGCCAAGGCGGCTGCCGCGCGGGAGCGGGGAAATTTCAAGGATGAAATAGTACCGATCCAGACAGCAGATGGTATGCTGGATCAGGATGGCTGTATTCGGCCCGGTACGAATGCCGCCGCTCTGGCTGGCTTGAAACCAGTGTTTGCGGACGACGGCAGCGTCACTGCAGGAACATCGTCGCCGCTTACGGATGGCGCATCTGCCGTCCTGATCTGTAGCGAGGAATTCGCTCGCAACAACGGCCTGCGGCCACTGGCAAAACTGAAGACCGCAGCTGTGGCGGCATGCCCTCCGCGTCTGATGGGTGTCGGGCCAATAGCTGCTACGCGCAAGGCGTTGGCGCGTGCAGGATTGTCGGCGGCGGATCTGGATGTGATTGAGATTAACGAGGCCTTTGCCAGCCAGGCCATTGCATGCATCCGCGAACTAGGCCTTAACGACGCACGCCTGAACCTGGATGGCGGCGGCCTGGCGATTGGCCATCCGCTAGGCGCAACAGGCGCCCGGCTGGTCGGCAAGGCGGCATCGCTGTTGCGCAGGGAAGGCGGGCAATTTGCGCTGGCGACCCAGTGCATAGGCGGGGGGCAGGGCATCGCCACAATTCTGGAGGCTGTGTGAGGTGCTGGCAGTGTGATTAACCGCTGGCCGGCGCGCGGCTTATTGCCTTGCCGGCCTTTAGATCATAAGAAAGAGTATACGAGACATGTCTTCTTCTACCTATTCATCTGTTGCCGAACACCCGTTCAGGGAAGTCGGATTCAGGACCCCCACCGCGAACGTCGAACGGCGCGCGGATGGCGTCATCCTCCTTCAGTCCGGCGCAGAATTGCCTGACCATCCTGCGTGTACGACCGATTGGCTGGAACACTGGAGCAAAATCAGGCCGGACAGCCCGATGCTGATGCAGCGCGACGCCGCCGGCCAATGGCAAGGACTGACGGTTGCCGAGGTATGGGCTGCTGTACGGTCAATCGCCACATCGCTGATAGAGTGTGGCGCCTCTAGCGAACGCCCTGTCGCCATTCTGTCTGAAAATTCGACAGAACAAGCATTGCTGACCTGGGGGGCATTGCATGCCGGCGTGCCGGTTGCTCCGGTGTCGCCGGCGTATGCGTTGCTGGGCGGCGATTATGCCCGCCTGCGCGCTACGGTTGCGCTGGTTGCGCCTTACATTGTTTTTGTTCAGGATGCAAAGCGCTTTGCAGGCGCCCTGGCAGCGCTGGACAGTCCGCCGCAGCATACCGTCGCTGTTGATGGGGCGGGGCTGGGCATTGTGCCGTTTTCGCAATGGCTGTCGGCCAGGCCGGCCGCCGATCTGGCGACGCGGCATGCCGCACTCGGCAGCGGCTTACCGGCAAAGTACATGTTTACGTCTGGGTCCACGGGTATTCCCAAAGCGGTAGTACAGACACGCGCCATGATAGCCGCGGCGCAGGAAATGACCGCGCGCGTTTTCGAGCGTGATCCGGTAGATGTGCCGGTATACCTTGAATGGCTGCCATGGCATCACGTCATGGGCGGCAATATCGTGCTGAACCGCGTGTTGCGTTTTGGCGCCACGCTGTACATTGATGACGGTCGCCCGATTCCCGGCCGCTTTGATGCGACGCTCGCCAATTTGCGCGAGGTTGCGCCCTCGCTATATTTCAACGTGCCTATCGGCCTGACCATGCTCGTCGCGGCGCTTGAGCGTGATCCCGAGTTTGCACGCCATTTCTTCTCCCGCCTCAAGTATGTTTACTATGGCGGCGCGGTATTGGCTCGCAGTATCTATGACCGCTTTCAGGAACTGGCGGTCAACACAACAGGGGAGCGCATCGTGCTGACTTCGGTGTTTGGTGCGACGGAAAGTTCCGGCCCTGCTGTCACGCAATACTGGGGTGTTGACGACGTGGGCTGTATAGGCCTGCCGGTATCCGGTGTCGAGCTAAAGCTGATCGAAGACCAGACCTTGCCGGGACGTTACGAGATGCGTATTCGGGGACCGAATATTTTCAGACAGTATCTGAATGCGTCGGAACAGACAGGAAATGCCTTTGACGATGAAGGTTATTATTTACTCGGCGACGCGGTGCGTTTTGTCGACCCCGAGCGTCCGCTTGCAGGGTTGCGATTTGCCGGCCGGTTTGCCGAGGATTTCAAGCTGGCCAATGGCACCTGGGTCCGTACGGCGGCCTTGCGTACACGCTTGATAGAGGCTTGCAGCCCCTTGATAAAAGAAGCGGTGCTGACCCACGACGGCGGCGACAGGGTTGGCGCACTGGTATGGTCCGACCCTGTTGCCTGTGGCCGGCTTGTTCCAGAGTTGGCAGAGATGTCCATTGAGCAGTTGCAGGGCCATCCGTTATTGCTCGCCGAACTCGGCAAGAGGCTGGGGACGTTTAATGCCGGAAACAAGGCGGCTTCCATGCGTATTGAGCGTCTGGTGCTGCTGGCCGAGCCTCCGGCGATGCATGCTTATGAACTGACGGACAAGGGCACCATTAATCAGCGTGCCGTTGTTGAGCGGCGTGCAGGTGACGTTGCCGTTTTATTTGCCGATCCCTGCCCATCCACTGTGGCATCATCGGCTTCATGAATCGGATGTTAAAACACGGTAGTGAACACATGGCGTAAAAGCAGGGTAGCGAAAGCTGGAGCTGCCTTTGCAGTTTCGGCTTTCCCAGGGTGCGAAGGAGGGCGATTCGTCATGAACGGCTCACCAAAGTATGGCCGCCGATATTGCGGCCATTGCCGGCACGGCTGGTCCGATTCCGGTTTTCTGATAGACTAAGCCGGTTTTCAATTGCCGGAATTTTTTATCATGTCCCTCGCGTTTTATCTTGCCAATAGCAGCATTAACCAAGCCGAATTGCCAACTGATTTTGCGGAGCAGGTTGCGGATTTTCAGCAGCAACTCCATTCTGCCATTGAAATCACCGATATCGCGCCGCAGTGGCAATACCAGGTGCCGGAGTTAGGCGAGGGCGGCTCTTGCTCGCTGTTTGACCAGCTGGCATCTGAGTTTTATGACCTGGAAGCCACCCTGTGTGGAAAAACGCCGGCCAACCTCCGCTTGCTGCAGCAGGTGGGCGCTGTCGTCCAATTTTACCGCCAGCATAGCGGCAGCCAATGGTTCGGCGTCTACCAGAGTCGCATCAATCCCCGGGGTGAATCTGTACTGGTCAAGCTTGCCTATTTCGGCGCCGCTTCCCGGGCCGAATTTCCGCTGACGCCTGAATTTGCTGCAATCAGCAACAACAGTACGGTTGGATTGAGCGGGAAAGGCCGCATCATCAACAATGTTGAATCCTATGTGGCTGCAGGCGGAGAATATTACACCTGTGATCCCAAGGTGCAGGCAGAAGCTTGCCTGCCCTTGCTTGCCAAGGATGGGCGGGTGCTGGGCATTATTGATTCCGAGGCATTCGAACAGAATATTTTTTCAGGAACCGAACTGGCTCTCCTGATTGCGGTGGCAACAAGCTTGCCGGCAATTCTGGCAAATTAAACGAAGACGATGTAGACCGGGTATCGCCCGATACTCGGTTGACGCAGCTTCTTGCACAGGGAACGCCTCGCAGTCCCTGTGGGGCGGCTACAGCTAATCAATCCACTATCTTTCTTCAAGCAAGGAAGTCCCAATTTTGGGCTGAGATGTTATGTCCCGTCATTTCCGGCGCAAGAACAAAGTTGGTCGCTACCCTTTCCAACGTCATTCCATGCTGCATCTGGTTGACCCAATAGGCGAGTCCCGCTGAATCACTTGCGCGATTAAAAATGCCCTGATACAGCAAATCGATGTCATGGGCGGCATTGCCGTTGAAGACTATTGCATGTAATGCCTGTGACTCCTGGGATTGCATGATGTCGATTGCGATTTGCCCGAGGCTCACGCCATTTTTCTGCTGGTTGCCCCAGTAGGCAAACCCCAGCCAGTCTGCCTGGCGGCCCAACACATCCTGGTAAAGGCCGGAAAGCGAGGTGAGCGCGGTGCGATTGTCCACTGAGACAGTCGTGTCGGAAAATTTCAAACTTTCGATATTAATAAGCGTGGCTTGCTGCTGCGGATGGGCATTGGCGCTGATGACGATATAGCCATCATGCACATTCAGAGTGTAATCCGACAAGGTGCCGTTGAAAGTAGCAATATCATTGCCTTCCCCCCCCATGCAACAACGTGCTGGTCACTGTGCTGCCGGCTTGCGTCGTTGGCGAAAGAAATTGCAGCGTATCGTTGCCACCGCCCGCAAATACCGAGCTGGCGGTAGTGGACGTCACGATGAACTGTTGGCTAGCAGCGTCGCCGGTCAGGATTTGACCGTTGGTATTGCCGGTAACGGTGACTGCGCCGACGATGGCAGCAAAATCCACCGAGTTCAGTACCAGCTGGCTGCCGTTAGGGAGATGGCTGGCATCAATGACCAGTGCAGTATGCTGGGTCGATGTGCTGGTGCCGGTCAGTGTCAATGCTCCGGTGGGGGCTGTGGGTGTGCTGAGCGGGGTAATGGTTTCCACTATCAGCGGTACCGTGGAGGCGAGCTGGTTCAGGAATGCTACCCCGTTGCCGGTCAGGTGTGTCTGGTCAGCGGTGGGGTGGTCCAGGGTTGCAGCGAGGATCGCCTGGATCAGATGTTCGGTCGAGCTGCCGGCTGGCTGGCTTGGCCCGCCCGTTGCCGTCAGGCCGTAACCTGGAGCCACCTGGGCCGTAAGCAGGTTGGTGGCGCCCGTGGTGACCAGCGGAATATCGGCTACGCCGGCATTGCCGGTAGTGTCTGTGCGGTTAGCGGTGACGATAGGGATGTCCATTTGGGTGCCGATGCCGCCGCCCGGCAGCGCAACAGGATGTTCAGTGACGGAGACGCCATCGATGATGGTTGCTGGCGGAGCCGGCGGCGCTTCGATCGTCAGCACGAGCGAGGCGCCGGCCACAGAGACATTGCCGGCAAGGTCGCTTTGTTTGGCCGTCAGCGTATGGTTGCCGAGCGATAGGGAGGAACTGGTAATGCTCCAGTTGCCAGAGCCATCAGCAGTGGCGGTGCCAAGCACCGTAGTGCCGTCCGTGTCATACAGTTTGACGGTGGCGTTGGCCTCGGCGGTACCGGTGACGACTGGTGCAGCCACATTGGTGATATGGTCGCCCGGCGTACCGCTGTCGCTGGCGGTGGCCAGCACTGGCACGCTCGGTGCTGCAGGCACAGTAGTGTCGATCGTCAACACTAGGCCGCCGCTGGCAGCAGAGACATTGCCGGCAAGGTCGGTTTGCTTGACGGTCAGCGTATGGCTGCCGGGGCCTGTTAGTGTACTGGATACTATGCTCCATACACCGGCGCCATCGGCGGTCGCCGTACCCAGAACCGTGGTGCCATCTGTATCGTAAAGCGTGATGCTGGCGTTGGCCTCCGCGGTACCGGTAATGGTCGGCGTGGCGACATTGGTGATGCCGTCGCCGAGCACGCCGCCGTCGCTGGAGGCTGCCACGGTTGGCGTAGGGGGTGCCGCAGCACTCGTATCGATGATGACTGTACGTCCGGTGCTGGCGGTGGATACGTTACCGGCAAGGTCGCTAAGCTTGACGGTCAGCGTATGGGTCCCTGTACTCAGCGCACTGCTGGTAATACTCCAGTTGCCCGAGTTGTTGGCGGTGGTGCTTCCCAGTAGTGTCGTACCGTCGGTGTCGTACAGCATGACTGCGGCGTTGGCTTCTCCGGTGCCGGTAAATATGGGCGCAGTGTTTTGGGTGATGGCGTCGGTGTTGGAGCCGCCGGTGTCGGTGCCTACGGTCATCGTAGGAGCAGATGGCGATGCCGGTGCGGTGTGATCCAGTTTGTAGTTCTGGCCCGCGCTGAAGCCGTCGATGATGCCTATGGACAAACCGTTCTGGATGCCGGTGCCGCTGTTTTTCAGGTCCAGCCGCAATGTGCCGTCGCCGCCGATGCCGTTAACGGTGACGGTGTAGGTGTCGCCACTACCTGAGACGGAGGCAATGGTGCCGGCAGCGTTACCGCTGGCGGTAAGTGTGAAATCGTTGATATCTACGCCGGTTACTGACTGGCTAAAGGTAACCATGTAGTCGATCGACGTAGTGGCAGTAGGCACCGTTGAACTGGAGACGCGCCCGATGGAGGCGACGCTGGGTGCATCGACCACGTCGATGCTGAAGAGCTGGAAGGACTCGTTGCCGGCTGCGTCGGTAGCCTGCATGTAGATGTGGTAGGTGCCGGCGGTCAAGTTCTGCGCCGCCACCAGATTGTTACCGGATACGGTGAACTTGCCGTTGTCGGCATCAATGGTGCCGTTGCCGGGGGCAAAGTCGTACTGGATGGCGGTGTCGTCATGGGCCGACAGTGTGGCCACCGTGGAGCCACTGGTGGCGCTGGACATGTTTACCAATGCCGTGCTCAACGCCATGCCGACCGGCCCGATCGTGTCCAGCGTAAAGGTATAGCCGCTGGAAGCGGCTGAGATGTTGCCTGCCACATCGGTCTGCTGAGCGGTCAGCGTATGGCTGCCGGTACTTAATGAGGAACTGGTAATGCTCCAGTTCCCGGAGCTGTCTGCAGTGGCACTGCCGATCTGGGTCGTACCGTCTGTGTCGTACAGGCGCACTAACGCATTGGCCTCGGAATGACCAGTCACCGTTGGCGTGCCGACGTTGGTGATGCCGTCGCCGAGAGTACCGCTATCGCTGCCGGAGGCCAGGGCCAGCGCGGTTGGGGCGGCGACTGTAGTGTCGATGGTCAGTACCAGCCCGCTGCTCAGTGGCGAGGTATTGCTGCCGCTATCGGTCTGGGTCACCTTGAGCGTGTGGCTACCATCGCTCAGCGAGGAACTGGTGATGCTCCAGTTGCCGGAACCGTCGGCGGTGGTGCTGCTCAGCAAGGTGGTGCCATCAGTGTCGTACAGCTTGACGGTGGCGTTAGCGCCCGCGGTGCCGTTCAAGGTCGGCGTGGCGTCGTTGGTGATGCGGTCGCCCAGGGTGCCGCTATCGCTGCCGCTCGATAATGACGGTGTCGGCGGCGCGGACGGGCCGGGCCGTACCCCGAACACGATTGTGCTGGAGCTGAAGGTGGCGGCGTCGGCTCCATCGGTTCCCTGGATAGCATTGACGTCGTTGCCGCCGGTGGGATCCCTGTAGGAGAACTCGACAATATCGCCAGCGGTGAAGGCCGGGCCGCTGAGGCTCAGGATGACCGAATGCGAGACGCTGTTCACTGTCACGCCGGTTACGGTGACGCCGACGCCGCCGACTTGTACGTCAAACGCATTTATTAAAGGCGGATTCGCGGCGTCGAGCGCTTCGTCGAACTCCAAGGTGAAAAAATTCTCGGAAATATAACCATTTGCGCTGGAGTAGGTTGGCTGAAACATCTGCGGGATCTTTCTAGTTTTTTGGTTGAAAATATTGAAAGCTAGTAAGTAGAATGAAGAGAATGTGGTGCGATGTTGTATGAGATACGTCCATCAACATTTCACGTAATGCACTTGCCCTGTGATCCTTTGTTGAACGCGTTTCTATTTGCTGGCACTCAGGCAGGCCTGTCCAGAACGCTATTTAAGATTTGCCGTGGAAAGTATAGAAAGTATAGAATATTTTGCAATAAGTTTCAAATGGGCATTTTTTTTGGGGAATTATCGCACATTGAAATCTTGTACTAAAGTTAGTGCCATGACGGGTAGTTCTACTCGCATGAAGGGGAAAAGTTCATGCCGGTATGCAAAGGAAGAACTGCTTAGCGCGAATTGCCGCGACATCTCAGCCGGGGACGTAAAAAACCGCCGAGCAGCAGGGCTGCGCGGCGGCCGGTACATCAAGCCTGAATTTCAAGCCCTCAATTTCTTTTGGGCTCTTGACTCATTACAGCGACTGCATAAAGGCCAGCAGTGCATTGCGGTCCGTTGTGGACAGTGCCTGGAAGCGTTGGCGTGCTGCATCTGCTTCGCCGCCGTGCCACAGGATGGCTTCAGTCAGGTTACGGGCACGGCCATCGTGCAGGTAACCGACTTTGGTGCTGTCACCCATGACTTTGGCGCTGTAGCCGATACCCCACAATGGTGATGTACGCCACATGCTGCCTTTGGCCTGGCCTTCGGCAAACTTGTCGGCAAGACCTGTACCCATGTCATGCAGCAGCAAGTCGCTGTACGGATGGATGGTCTGGTTACGCAGTTCGGCGAACAGGTGGCCAGGGCCAGTCTTCATTTCCGCCGTATGGCAGGATGCGCAACGCATGCCCTGGAAGACTTTGGCGCCGGCGCTTACCAGTGCAGGATCGACACGGAGTTCATCCAATGGAGCTACACCTTTAGGGAAGCCGCTAGGGATGCTACGCTGGGCCGGCACTGCCACCAGTGACAGGTAGTTGGAGATCGATTGCAGATCGGACTCCGAGATACCCTTCTGTGCTCCGGCAGAAGCGCAGCCGGCAGGATTAGTGCTGCAGGACAGGCTAGGATAAACAGGCGAGGTGACAGCCATGTCCAGCAGCAGTGCGGAAGCTACCTGTTGACGCAGCGATGCCTTGGATGCCTTCCAGCCAAAGCGGCCCATGCGGACTGCGCCGGTTTCCGGATCGAAGACATAGTTGGCCTGGCCTTTGATGCCGTCCTGGTCCGGTGTCGAACGGACACGTGAGAGGATATCCGCTTCCGGTATCGCTTCGAGCAAGCCTGTACCTATCATAGGCTGGGCTGCACGCAGCGAGAAAGCATCCGGCACAGGACCTTCGAATGCCAGTGTCGGCTTGCGCAATTCAACGGACGTGCCGTCTGCAAGCTTGACCGTGCTGGTTTCGAATCCGCCTACGTTCACGCCGTTGCCCCAGTTTTGGGCTGTCCCGGTTGACGATACCGCGTTCATCTGGACGGCGGTGCCGTATTGCGGATGCGGCAACTGTTGTCCGGTCGCGCCAAACATGGCAACCCGGACGGACATACTGTCAAGCCGCTGGCCCAATGCCGTTGGAGCTACGCTACGGCCGTTGTTGACGTGGCAGGCGATACAGGCAGACTGGTTGAAACGCTGGCCTTGCAGTCCGACAGCCGGGTTGTAGCGGTCATTGCCAGGCTCGTTGTGGTTGCCGGTTGTGAAGTTGGTATGCACCAGACGGCGTCCCTCAACGAAGCGCTGTACGTCCTGCATGCCGACGTTGTTATGTGGCTGCTGGAACATGAACAGTGCATTGTCCGAGTAGTTATAGGACACTGAACCCAAACCGCCCGACAGAGTTTCCGCTGGCAACGGTACCGAGTTCAGGCGCGGCTGTACGCCGTACCATGGCCGCAGACCCGTTCCCACTACGTATACCCATTCGGATGAGTAGTAGCGGATGCCGCCGTTGTCACCCTTGGCGGCCATCGAGGTCGTCGTGGTGAACATGGATGGCGATACTTCGATGACGTCGCCGCTGACCAGTGGACGGGCCGGGATATTGCCGCCGTTCGGGAAGCCGTTGGCATCCAGCGCATTCATGCCAGGATATTCTTTGACAATGATGGTGCAGCCGTTGTTGATGCCGTTGGCATTGGTCAGCTTGCCGTTGACAGGGAAGGCTACCGGATTGCAGATAGGGACGTTGTCATCCACGAGCTGGCCGGGAGACATCCAGCCGTAGCCTGTGACACCCGGCCGGTCGATCGCGCGGAAGAAGGCAATGCCGCCTTTCAGGAAATCAACGGTGGTGTACTGGTTTACAGTCAGCGTCGGCTTGGTTACGCCGGCCACATGGCTGTTATCAATCACCTCTACACCCCAGGTGCGGTTCTGGAAGTACTGAGGTACGAAGGTCAGATAATTGCCTGGGCCTTTATCCACCGGCAAGCCAGTGACAGGATCGACAGTTTCGTTAGGGCCGTAGCCGATTTCATTCCATTCCTCGCCACGCTCGCGGCCATGGCGGGCCAGGCCACGTGCGCCGAAGCGGGTGACCAGCGTGCCGTCCGGCAGCGAGAATTGCAGTGTTTCCAGCGGATCGACGGTAGTAGGCAATGGGGCCAGGCCGGCGCCGCTGGTCGGGAATTTCAGCTCGGACGTGGTCGAGTTTGCCAGCGAGTTGTCGCTGCCTGGGCTCTTGAAGTTGACTTCAAACAGCGAGTAGCCGTATTGTGTTGCGCGGGCCACGCCTTGCAGGCGGATGTAGCGGGCGTTGACGCCGAGGTTGAAGAACTCCTCAGTGCCGCCCTGGCCGTTGGTCACGTTCCGTACTTGCGTCCACTTCTGGCCGTCATCCGACACAAGCAGCGTGTATTGCTTGCCGTAGGAGTTTTCCCATTGCAGCTTCATGTAGCCGACCTGGGTCTTGGCGCCGAAATCGAACTGTATCCAGGCGCCGTCTTCGAAGGAGCTGGACCAGCGGGTAGTCAGCTTGCCGTCGATTGCCATGGCGGCTGACAGACCCGGGTTTTCCAATGCCGACGCTGTCGCTGCGACCGGTGTGATGGACACGCCAGGCTTGCTGGTATCGACAGGCTGTTGTGGCGTTGTGGAACCGCCTCCGTTGTCAGGCGGGGTAGGCTGGGTCACCACCGGCGTGCCGGAGAAAGCCTGGATTTCAAAAATGGAATAGCCGTATTGCGTGGAACGTTTAACACCCTGCATGCGCAGGTAGCGGCCTTGGCCTGAGAGTCCGCCTATGTCCTCGGAGCCGCCCTGGCTATTGTCCACGGATTTGATCGTGGTCCAATGCTGGTTGTCGTCGGAAACCTGCAGCAGATACTGAGTGGCGTGTGCGTTTTCCCAGTCGATATGCACGCGGTTGATGGTCTGGGATGTACCGAAGTCCAATGTCAGCGACTGGTCGTCGGAAAATCCGCTGCCCCAGCGTGTGCCTTCGTCGTGGTCGATGGCTGCGGCGGCAGACAGGTCGCCGCGTTCTGAGGAGGTTGCGCTGGCGCTGACAGGCGTCAGCACCACTTCCACATTTGCGCCGGCAGCCAGGGATTTGAGGGCCCTGGGTGTTGCGTTTGGATCAGAAGCTTCATTGCTTCCCCCGCAGGCCGCCAGCAGCAGCGTCAGCGCGAGAGGCAATCCCTTTTTTGAAAGATTGTGTAACTGTTTTCTATACTGATATGGCACTTTGTTCATGGTGCACCCCTTTGTTTTTGGTTCGTCACTAGTACGTCCTTCGTCTAAAACCGACCGCTTATACACGGCCAAAACTCTTCCCGGTTCTTGCTTCCCGCCGCAATACTGGCGTTTCAAATATGATATCCATCATATTTACCGAACAAGTAACAGCCGCTTTAATGAGCCGGCTTCAATTGCACCCAGAAAACGACGTTTTATCGGCGCGAGGTCGATAAAAATTTCCATAAGGCAATTTTATTGGTAACTTATCTTGTGGTGCCATAGCTGTCAATTGCGGTTATCCGCGGACAAAGCAGGGCAAAAACGCCTGGGAAAAGAGAGAAAAAGCTGCTGACGACGAGAAATGCTGCATGCGCGGTCATACAAAAAAATAATGGGTGGTGAACGAAAAAAAGAGGCGATAGAGCGGGGGTGGAATAGCGGGTTCAAATGCGTCGTTTATGTCCGTAAAAACCGTATGCCCGGATTTGAAAAAGCAATCTGCACAATAAAATGAAGCGTGGCGGCGATCAGTATTTCGCCTGCCGTTTCTGGCTCCCTTGGTCGCCATGAATATATTGCAGCGGAAGTTCTGCGAAAAAATTGGTGCGCTGGTGCTATGGTGGGCATGCTGGTTATTGCACGATTTTTATCCGAAAATCTTTACAATTAGTGCCGCGAAAAAGCGTGCTTAAAAACAATACTAATAATTAGAGGAAGCCCCCTAAAAATGGCGTTCGTAGCTTGCCTAGCGATAAGTTTATTCGTGCAAAAAGAACGGGATAATGCCTCTGTAGGGAGCTAAAAACGAAGAATAAGGTTTCAATACTTACAAATAGTAACAAAGCCACCGTGATCTTTTGCCGTAGTAAAACAACATTTTTCCCTCATAAGCCCTCCACATGCATGCAAAAGGATCAGGTAACTGAACACGTGCAACAGAATTTGCGACTTCCCAACGGTATCTATCGGCCCAAGGCAGACCTGAATTACAAATAAAAGGTCTTTCTAAGGAGCGTCAAAGCCGTTTCAACATTTACAAGCGGTAACAAAACAGCGATGATTTCGCGGCGACGTAGCAACAATTTGTTGTTGTTCCGGGTTTTTACCAGGCCGTGAGGGCAAATGTCGCATGCAAAAAGGACACGCTGTTGCGACACAGGGAATACGCGCAAAAAAGCCTGCTATTTAATAGCAGGCTTTCTGGCTTTCGGCACTCCGGGTCATGTCTGGAGCCAGATGAACTTCATCAGGTTGATTTAACCTCGCCGCCGTCCATGCGCAATACTGTCCCTGTCATCCAGTGTGCGGCAGGTGAGACAACAAAGGCGATCAGGTCGGCAATTTCCCCGGCCTCGCCGAAACGGCTGATGCCTGCCTGCTTGAGAAATTGCAGTTTGACCTCTTCAACGCCGATGTTTTTGGACGTGGCTGCTTTTTCAAGCATGGCCTGACGGCGGCCGGTCATGGTTGCTCCCGGCGAGATGCTGTTGACTTGTACGCCATCTTCTATGCCGCGTTCCGCAAATGCCTTGGACAAAGCCTCCACTGCGGCGTTGATCGCGCCTACCGCAGCAGCACCGGCCTTGGGGATGACAGCGGCATTGCCGGATGTAAAAACAAGTGCACCCCCCGACGCTTTCAGTGCGCCCCAGGCGTGAACCGCGAGCCTGCGGGCCCCTTGGAATTTGAGTTCCATACCTGCGTTCCACTGTTCATCGCTCATCTGGAATACGTCCAACCCAGGTACCGCGCCAGCGATGTTCACCAGGGCATCGATGCGGCCGAAGCGCTTCGTTGTTTCTTTCACGACCGTTTCGGCTGCAGAGGCTTCCATCAGGTCAAGTTCAAGGACCAGCGCTTCGGCGCCGATCGCTTTCACCTGTTCTCCAACCTCTGCCAGCTTCTCGCCGCCGCGCGCGACGAGAACGACTACTCCAAAGTCACGGGCCAGGCGAAGTGCGGTAGCTTTTCCTATTCCCGAGCTAGCGCCGGTGACAATTGCGACTGGTTTCGACATTCTATTTCTCCTACATTTTTGTTGATGGGCGAGGGGGCTGGCCCGTTGAATTTGTGGCGATGGCTACTCGCATCGCTGTTTTACGGTTTGCCGGCCAGGAAGCTCCCGATCACGTGACCGATCTCTTCGGCGTGCGTCTCCAGGGCGAAATGGCCGGTATCGAAGAAATGCACTTGCGCATTGGGGATGTCACGCTTGAAAGCCTCTGCACCCGGCGGCAGGAAGAACGGATCATTTTCCCCCCACACCGCCAGGAAAGGTGGTTTGTGGGTGCGGAAATAGTTCTGGAAGGCCGGATACAGCGCGATATTGGATTTATAGTCGCCGAACAGATCAAGCTGGACTTCAGCCGCGCCAGGGCGCTGCAGGTAAAAGTTGTCAAGAGCAATGCCGTCGGGCGAGACGGCACTGGCATCGTTCACACCGTGCGTGTATTGCCAATTGGTAGTTTCAGGGGCAAGGAAGGCGCGCAGTGCATCGCGGTTCGCCTGGGACGCATCCTGCCAGTAGGCGCGGATGGGATTCCAGCCGTCGCTAAGCCCTTCTTCGTAGGCATTACCGTTCTGCGAAATGATGGCGGCAATCCTTTCCGGATTCCGTACGGCCAGCCTGAAGCCGACAGGTGCGCCATAGTCAAATACGTAAACTGCGTAACGATTGAAACCAACCACTTCGGTAAAGCGTTCAATGACGTTGGCCAGATTGTCAAAAGTATAGGCGAATTGGTCATGTGCCGGCATGTCCGATTTGCCAAAGCCGGGCAGGTCGGGTGCGATGATGTGAAAGCGATCCGCCAGCTCAGGAATCAAATCGCGGAACATGTGGCCGGAGCTCGGAAATCCGTGGAGTAGCAATAGCTTCGGCGCACCGGCGGTGCCAGCCTCGCGGTAGAAAATATTGAAGCCATCTACATTCACGGTTTGATATTTAATTGCAGTCATGTTGTTTCTCCTTAAAATAAATTAATAACCTGTTTATTGGATATAAGAGGGTTATCTCGCTCAGTGAAGTAACCTGGAGATATGTTTCCATCTGGTTAGATTGATGGTGGGTGCCAAAACACCCGAGAGGTTTAGGAAATGCCGCGAATCGCTTCCATGATGATGTCCACTACGACACCGGGAGCTGTGACGCTTGGTGTGTGATCGACAGGACGCGTCTGTACGCGCGCGTTCATCCGTTCTGCCATGAACTGCTGCGTCTCAGGCACAATCATCCGGTCATCCTCCGCAATGAGGAACCAGGAAGGCACCTCTCTCCATAGGGGGCGGGCAACCGGGACCGTGATGCAAGCCGGTGAAATTGGCCGCTGCACCGCAGCCAGCACCGCCAGATCCTCTTTCGATGCATGCTGTGCGAAAGCGGCGCCAAACGCATCCTGCGGAAGCCAGATCAAGCCGTTCTCGTCAGGAGCGAGTGCCGGCGCCTGCGAATGCGGTGGGTTACGGTAAAACACATCCGCAACTTTTTCCCCCTCGTCCGGCGCAAGGGCCGCGATATAAACAAGCGCCTTGACCTTATCCGAGCGAGCTTCTGCGATGACCGCCCCCGCGTAAGCATGGCCAACCAGCACCGCTGGCCCTGATGTACGGCTCAACGTTCTATGAAGGGCGACGACATCATCCGGGAATGACGTCAGCGGCAGTGGGGCGGCATGCGCTTTTACGCCCTTTCCCGCCAAACCCGTAATGACACGGGCCCAGCTTGACCCATCTGCCCAGGCACCGTGCACGAGGACGACGCTAAGATTACTCTCTGCCATTCTGTTCTCCTTTGAAATGTGATGAATAACCTGTTATGATGTGATTTATAGGTTATATATTCAGATGTAACTTGTCAATACTATTTTTACTGGTTACTTATATTTCGTTCAGCGCTTGCTTCTGAGAAAGGAAGTTTTATGGTCGATCACCGTCACCCGCCCGCAATGTTCATTGCCGATGCCTCCGGGCTGGATTTTCTTAATTCAATAGCGACGCCTGTGGATGATGCGATTGACTGGATCGGCGACGGAGATGGCTTGCTCAGCTGGCTGGCCCAGGCCAAGCTGGTGTCGCCAGACATTTTGGCGGCCGTGAAGGAGCGCACGATGCCGGGCGAACTTGACCGGGTGGCCGATCAGGCCAGGGGTTTGCGGGAATGGTTTCGAAGCTTTGTTCGCGGCCACATGGGGCAGCCACTCACAAGCGATGCGCTGGAAGCGCTAAAGCCCTTGAATACCTTGCTCGAAAGGGATGAGGCGTTCAGCCAGCTGGTGTTTCAGCAAAATGACGGTGGATCGGGAATGGAACTACAGACGACAAGGCGCTGGCGCTCGCCTGAATCATTGCTGTTGCCAATAGCCGAAGCCCTTGCAAAATTGATCTGCGAGGAAGACTTCAGTTATGTAAAAGCCTGCGAGGGACACAACTGCACACTGATGTTTGCCGATCATACAAAGAGGCGGGCCAGGAAATGGTGCAGCATGGCTGCGTGTGGCAATCGCGCGAAGCAGGCAGCGCATCGTAGCAGGCTCAAGGCTCAGGCATGACAAGGCGGCATGGCGCCCGAAAAAATCGCTGTGCTGATCAGTTTACCGGCAAAACCGCTACCCTAAAACTTTTCTACCAGGTATGGAGTGGCGCATGGCCGCGTTGAAAATAAGTGCGCCCAGAAGAGACGTGCCTCGCGGCAGTCCACTACGTGATGTACCCTGGCACAAATGCTCACGCTGGTATCGCGCATGTGTTTGTGCCGGGGATAACGTCATCACGCAGATCCGGCCGTAGGTAGTAAGTCTAGCTGGATACAGCCCCAGCCTTGGCACGCGCAGCGTGCAATTTTTTGTAGCTGTCGATCAGGCGGTGGTGCCTGTCGAGCCCCTCCAGTTTCATACTTGTTGGCGTTAAGCCGAAGAAGCGCACGCTGCCATCCACTGACCCCAGCACCGCGTCCATTCGAGGATTTCCAAACATTCGGCGGAAATTGACCACGTAATTGTCCAGTTCCAGGCCGTCATCCAGCATCACTTCCAGCACCACATTCAAGGCCTGATAAAACAATCCGCGCTCCATGGTGTTTTCGTTGTATTGCAGGAAGGCTCCCACCAGTTCATGCGCATCTTCAAATTGCTGCAAGGCGAGATGAATCAGCAGCTTCAACTCCAGAACCGTGAGCTGGCCCCAATCCGTATTCTCGTCAAATTCGATGCCGATCAATGTCGCGATGTCGCTGTGGTCATCAAGCTCGTTGTCATCTAAACGCTCAAGCAAGGCTTCCAGGCTGGCATCGTTCAGGCGATGCAAGTTCAAGACATCGGCGCGGAACAACAGCGCTTTGTTGGTGTTATCCCAGATCAGGTCTTCTACCGGATAAACTTCTGAATAACCCGGCACCAAAATCCGGCAGGCAGTGGCGCCTAACTGGTCATACACCGCCATGTATGCTTCTTTCCCCATGTTTTCGAGAATACCGAACAAGGTCGCGGCTTCCTCGGCATTAGAGTTTTCACCCTGGCCAGAAAAATCCCACTCAACAAAATTGTAGTCAGCTTTCGCACTGAAAAAGCGCCACGACACGATACCGCTGGAATCAATGAAGTGTTCAACGAAGTTGTTCGGCTCAGTCACGGCGTTGCTGACAAAGGTGGGCTGGGGCAGATCGTTCAGGCCTTCAAAACTGCGGCCTTGCAGCAATTCCGTCAGACTACGTTCCAGCGCCACTTCCAAGCTTGGGTGCGCGCCGAACGAAGCAAATACACCGCCTGTCCGCGGATTCATCAAGGTGACGCACATCACTGGGTACACGCCACCCAGCGACGCATCCTTCACCAGTATGGGAAAGCCTTGTTCTTCCAGCCCTTGTATGCCTGCCAGAATGCCAGGATATTTCGCCAGCACTTCTTGCGGCACATCAGGTAAGGCGATTTCACCTTCCAGAATTTCGCGTTTGACCGCCCGTTCGAAAATTTCCGACAAGCATTGCACCTGTGCTTCGGCCAGCGTATTGCCGGCACTCATGCCGTTGCTGACGTAGAGGTTTTCGACCAGGTTGGACGGGAAATACACCACCTCGCCGTCTGACTGCCGCAGATACGGCAGCGAGCAGATACCGCGCTTTACATTGCCGGAGTTCGTGTCGATCAGATGCGAGCCACGCAAGTCGCCGTCGGGATTGTAAATTTGCAGACAGTACTCATCCAGAATTTCAGCCGGCAGCGCATCTTTCCGGCCGGGTTTGAACCAGCGCTCGTTGGGGTAATGTACAAATGCCGCATCGGCGATGTCTTCGCCCCAAAACGTTCCGGCATAAAAATGGTTGTTATTGAGACGCTCGATGTACTCTCCCAACGCCGACGCCAACGCGCTTTCTTTGGTCGCTCCCTTGCCATTGGTAAAACACATCGGCGAGTGCGCATCGCGGATGTGCAGCGACCAGACATTGGGAACAATATTGCGCCACGAAGCGATTTCAATCTTTATGCCAAGGGCCGCCAAAACGCCCGACATATTGGCGATGGTTTGCTCCAGCGGCAGATCCTTGCCCGTAATATAAGTGTTCGCTTCAGAAGCCGGCTTCAACGTCAGCAAGGCCTGAGCATCTGCATCTAAATTCTCTACTTCTTCAATCACAAACTCGGGGCCGGCTTGCACCACTTTTTTTACCGTACAACGGTCGATGGAGCGCAAAATACCTTGCCGGTCTTTGGCGGAGATGTCCGCCGGCAACTCGACCTGGATCTTGAAAATCTGCTGATAGCGGTTTTCTGGATCAACAATATTATTCTGCGACAGGCGGATATTCTCGGTAGGAATATTGCGGGTGTCGCAGTACAACTTGACGAAATACGCGGCACACAGGGCCGACGAGGCCAGAAAGTAGTCGAACGGGCCAGGTGCCGAGCCGTCGCCCTTATAGCGGATAGGCTGGTCAGCCACCACCGTGAAATCATCGAATTTGGCCTCAAGACGAAGCTTATCGAGAAAGTTAACCTTAATTTCCATGAAACAATTCCAAAAAATGATGAAGAAGGCAGTGGAGCGTATTCGCAAGCAGGGCGGCAAACTGGAGAAGGGCTCTACAGCCCGGCATCGCCCGCTGGCGGTCGTGCCTGTCAGGGGGGAGTAGTCGTGCGTTTCGGCTCCCAAAGCTCGATCTTGTTGCCTTCCGGATCAAGAATCCAGGCGAAGCGGCCGGTAGTATCGTCGTTTTGCTTCAGGATGGCGACACTTTTCTCGCGCAGCCGCGAGAGGAATGCGTCCATGTCGTCGACTGCATAATTAATCATGAACTCGCTGGTCGATGGTGCGAAGTAGGTCGTTGAGGCAGGGAATGCATTCCAGACCAGCATCGAAGGATGCTGTGGCGCGTCGTAGCGCAGCATCGCGCCGCCCCAGGCCTGCACCGGCAGGCCGAGCACATCGCGATACCAGGCTGCAAGCGCTTTTGGATCCTTTGCCTTGAAGAATACGCCGCCAACGCCGGTAATGTGGCCGGCAGCTTCGGCAGACGCCGCTTTGCCCGGACTAAGCATCATGAGGGTGCTCAAGCACAGGATCATCATCATTCGCATTGCCATCTCCATACTCCCTACAGTGTGAGTTTTCGCTGTTTTTTCGCTTTGTATCAGCCTGTTATCAGCCGAATCCGGTTGGACGCACATTCTACACCGGCAGCGGCCTGGCAACGGACCGGGCCGCAATCATCATGCCGCACGGGCAGGGGTTGTGCTGATTGAGACAGTCATCGGGTACACTGGAATTGGCATTTCGGTTTTTTTTTGAAGAAATTGCATTTATCTAATTATTTTTAAAGGAAATCATGCTGCACCAAGACATGCTGCACCAGGAGTTTGAACCTCCTGAAGAGCTGCGAGACACCATCAAGTGTTTTTGGTACAACCGGAGAGACTTTGGAGAACTGCGATCGAGTTTTGAAGTAATGCCCGATGGCTATGCCGAGATTATTTTTTATTTCGGTAGTGCCTGCAGCATTTCTTCCAGCAGCGGCTTGCAGCCGTTGGCATCGCCGTTTGTAATGGGGTTGCTTAATCAGCCTGTTATTTTTAGTACAAAAAATTGTCTTGAAATCATTGGTGTCAGGTGTTTTCCCTGGACCATATTCGATTTGCTCGGGCTGCCATCCGGCAAAGATGGCGTGCGCATAGCTGAACATCCTGTCGCTCAGCTTCAATCCACGTTGAGTGAATGGATTCGTGCAGGTAAGGTCGGTGAAGCGTTGGCTCAGGTAGAACAATATTTCCTGCATGCCCGGACGCAGGTTGCCATGGATAGTATGTTATTCAAAGCTGGCGTCGCCATGCGGGATGCGCGCGGCAGCATGCCCGTAAGCCAGGTAGCGGAAGCGGCCCATGCGACGGTTCGCACATTGGAAAGAAAATTCAAGCAATCTTCCGGCCATACGGTAAAGGATGTGTCAGGCCTGATGCGCTTTGAGCAGGTGCGCAACCAATTATGGCTTTATCCAGATTCCAGTCTTGCCGATCTGGCGCATGAGCTGGGCTACACGGATCAATCCCATCTAAGCCGCGAATTCAAGCGCTACACCGGTACTACGCCGGCGGCATTTGCGCGAAAATCAAAAAGAGAGAAAAGGGCGGTCGGCAAGGATTTTGGCGCGTTTATACAAGCCTGATGCGGGAGCATTCAAGTATCTTTCGGCTCTAATCATTCTCTATCTGAAAGTCTTACTTGAACACCCCGCTTGAAACCACGAAACCCGCACAAAATCATTCCATTCACGATGCCATCATTTCCGGCGCAGGACCGGTAGGCCTATTCCTCGCTTGTGAACTGGCCCTGGCCAAATGCTCGGTACTGATATTGGAAAAGGCTGAGAATCCTCACTCGCCATTAAAGCAGATCCCTTTTGGGATACGCGGACTCTCGGCGCCTACGATTGACGCGCTATACCGTCGTGGCTTGCTCAATGAACTTGAAGTACCTAAACGGGTTAAAAACCCGCACTCACATGCTGCAAAAGGGCAGCATCGTCAAGTAGGGCACTTCGCCGGAATTCCATTTCATGATGGCGATATCGACACTTCGCAGTGGAAGTATCGTCTGCCAAGTTCAACCGATACCAGCCTGGTGTCTGAAATGGAGGAGCTCGAAACGGTGCTGGCCCACCGGGCCGACACCCTGGGAGTAAAAATCAGGCGGGGCTTTGCGATCACCGGTTTTCATCAAACCGCGGATGGAGTAACTGTGCAGTCGGGCGGGCAGTCTTTTCAGAGCAAATGGCTCGTGGGGTGCGATGGAAGCCGCAGCGTGGTCCGCAAGGAGGGTGGATTTGAGTTCCCTGGTACAGAACCAGAATTTACCGGTTACTCGACCAAGGTGGACATTGCCGATCCGGAGAAACTCAGCCCAGGCCGAAACGTGACGCCTGCCGGCATGTACCTCCAATCACAGCCAGGTTACCTGATCATGCAGGATTTCGATGGCGGAGCGTTTCACAGCTCGGACAAGCCGATCACGCGGGAGCACGTGCAAGAGGTATTGCGCCGTATTTCAAACACCGACGTGACTATTAGCACCCTACATATTGCAAGCACCTGGACTGACCGCGCACGGCAAGCCACAAGCTACCGCAATGGACGAATACTGTTGGCGGGAGATGCTGCGCACATTCATTCGCCACTCGGAGGGCAAGGACTCAACCTGGGACTAGGCGATGCCATGAACCTGGGGTGGAAGCTCGCCGCAAGCATTCAAAAAGCGGCGCCCGCAGGTTTGCTGGATAGTTATCATGCTGAACGACACCCAATCGGGGCGCAGGTTCTAGACTGGTCGCGCGCCCAGGTCGCCATCATGAATCCAAGCCCCGCTGCGCGCGCTCTGCATGCCATTTTTCGCGAGCTAATGAACACGCGCGATGGCGCGACCTATATGGCAGGAAGGGTCTGGGGTATTTCCACGCACTATGATCTAGGCGACGTCCATCCTTTAGTCGGCTATAGCGTTGCCAATTTTGAATTCGAAGACGGTACGACGGTTGGCCAGCTAATGCAAGATGGCCGCGGGATCTTGCTTGATTTCGATAAGAACGTTTTGCTGAAAACTTTAGCAAATACATGCAACAAGCAGGTAGCGTATGTTTCGTTCCCGGCGAAAGATCAATTGGGCCTGGGTGCCGTGTTAATACGTCCTGACGGATTTGTTGCCTGGGCTTCCGACAGCAAGCCTGATGAACAATCACTTGGGCAGGCGCTTGCCCGGTGGTTTGCTTGAATCAGTTCCTGCGGCTGAAATACAGGCATACGACCAATACATCGTCGCTTGCGACAAAAGGTGTTGCGTATGCAACCGCCAGTAGAACGATGCCATGATACAATCGCTGCGCGCGCCGCAGTGGGTGGTGCATCAACGGTCAATCCCTATAAAAATTATGATCAAAATTCTTGCTTGCAGTGTCCTGGCTTTGGCGGGTGTTGCTGCCCACGCTAATCCGATCAATCTGATCACCAACGGTGACTTCTCGGCCGGCGCCAGCGGCTTCGATTCTCAGTACACCTTGGGCGCTGACATTGCTCACTCCACCGGTGCGAACCCTGATCTGTGGTCGCCGAATTTCTACGGCGTGGGCACCAACCCGAACAACTTTCACCCTAGCTGGTCCAGCTTCACCGGCGACGGCAATATGCTGATCGCCAATGGCGGCGCTGATACAACCGCGGCCTTCTGGTCCGAAAGGCTCCTTGGATTGGCTGCTGGCAGCTACACCTTCAGCTTCTCCGCTGCGGGCATCTACAGCGGTAACCCAGCCGTGCTGGATGCGATAGCCGTGAACCTTGACGACGCGTCCGTCATCGATCTGGGCCAACTGGCGATGAACAGCACGACCGGCCAGTGGCAGACCCTGAACACCACGCTGAACCTCAGTGGCAACATCCGCTTCAAGCTGATCGACCTGAACGGCGTTGCCGACGGCAATGACTTCGCCATCGATAATATTTCCCTGGTCTCCGCTGTGCCCGAGCCGCAAAGTTTGGCCCTCATGTTCGCGGGCCTCTGCGCCTTTGCCGTTTTGTCGCGCCGCCGCAAGCAAGCTTAAGATAACGCTTAGGCCCCACGGGGCCTGCAGAAAAACGAAAGAGCCCGGAAGGGCTCTTTTTTTTGCGTCATCCGAAGCTCACCTCAGACGGTGAATCGTTCTGGCGTTTCGTGGATAGGGAGCCTCACGACCAAGTAGTTGATTTTTTCATTTGCGCAACGCCGGCCTACTAACCGCCAGCTTCTAAGCAATTGCTTGGGCTCTTATGCAGGCACTCCAAGTACAAATCGACGGACTCGAAGCGACATTGCCAAAGCATCGTCGCCGCGACAAAGATTACCGTATTCCGTGTTCCGTTGCTGGTATCGAGCCGATCTTGGCGATTGTAATCTTGTTGGAAAACCGAAAAGTAATCAACCATAAGAGCTAGAGACGGTTCATACGGTCGTATCTATAATTTGCTTGCGATTTTGCAAAAAAGGAAACAACCATGAACAATCCATGCAAGCGTTCTGCAAATCCAGATCGCCAGTCCGGGCTGATGTCCAGCGTATGCCGCGATCCCGAGCAGGCACTTTCAGCAGGACAGTTTTGGGCTGCGTTCCAGAGCGCCGACGAGGCGCAATGCCTGGCCGCAACGGCAGGGGGCCTGTGATGGGCCGCGATCCGCGCATCACTCATCCGGGCTGGCTGCGCGTCACGCACTGGTTCAACGCCGTCGCCGTCGTGCTGATGGTGACAAGCGGCTGGCGTATCTACAACGCCACGCGCTTTTTCGATTTCGATATTCCGAGCACCATCACGCTGGGCGGCTGGCTCGGCGGCGCCTTGCAGTGGCACTTCGCGGCGATGTGGCTACTGTTCGCCAACGGCATGCTGTATTTGTCGATCAACCTGTTCTCCGGCCGTCTGCAGCGGCAGTTTTTCCCGGTCACGCCGCGCCAGTTGCTGCGCGACCTGGGCGCAGCGCTGAAAGGCAAACTGCTCCACGCTGAGCCGGGTCACTACAACAGCGTGCAGCGGCTGGCCTACCTGTTCGTCATGGTCGACAGCCTGGCTTTGGTGCTGTCCGGGCTGGTGCTGTGGAAATCCGTGCAATTTCCGATGTTGCGCGAGCTGATGGGCGGTTATGAAGCGGCGCGCCGCGTGCACTTTTTTGCGATGAGCGGGTTGTGCGCCTTCATCGTCGTGCATGTTGTGATGG
This sequence comes from Undibacterium sp. TJN25, assembly GCF_049339885.1. Classification (NCBI taxonomy): domain Bacteria; kingdom Pseudomonadati; phylum Pseudomonadota; class Betaproteobacteria; order Burkholderiales; family Oxalobacteraceae; genus Undibacterium; species Undibacterium sp. TJN25. Next base: position 42,669 of record NZ_JBMPPM010000012.1, read on the forward strand.
TGGCGCTGGTGCCGCGCACCCTGCTGACCATGCTGCGCGGTCGCTAAGCGCTTGTCTCAAGGAAAACAGATCATGAAACTATTCAAAAAACGCGAGATTATCATCCCCGGCGAGGGCGCGGCGATGCTGGCAGACAGCATCGCCAGGATCGCCAGACCGTCGCGCCGCGCCTTCCTGCAGCGTAGCCTGACCCTCGGCGGCCTGACGTTGCTGACTGGCTGCTCGATCAGCGATCAGGACAGCATCGACCAGGCGCTGACCGGCATCTCGCGTTTCAACGACCGCATCCAGGGGCTGCTGTTCGATCCCACCCGCCTGGCGCCGACTTATCCTGACAGCATGATCACCCGACCGTTCCCGTTCAACGCCTACTACGGCGAAGACGAGATCCGCGAGGTCGACGGCGGCGACTGGCGCCTGGAACTGAGCGGCCTGGTGGCCGAGCGCAAGCCCTGGACGCTGGCGCAGTTGCGCGCCATGCCGCAGCAATCGCAGATCACGCGGCATATCTGCGTCGAAGGCTGGAGCGTCATCGGTAAATGGGGCGGTGTGCCGTTCGCACAATTCCTGCGCCACGTGGGTGCCGACCTGAGCGCGAAATATGTGGGTTTCAAATGCGCCGACGACTATTTCACCAGCATCGACATGGCCACTGCCCTGCATCCGCAAACGCTAATGGCGCTCACCTACGACGACCAGCCCTTGCCACCCCGCTACGGTTTTCCGATGAAGCTGCGCATGCCGACCAAGCTCGGCTATAAGAATCCAAAACACATACAGGCCATTTTTGTCACCAATACCTACCCTGGCGGCTACTGGGAAGACCAGGGGTATAACTGGTTCGGTGGCAGTTGATTGTGTATCGATCTCTATCCCGGACCGCCTTTAACGCAGTACCCACGTTGTTTAACTTCACCTATCGAGGAACCATTATGAAAAAAATCACCATCGCACTGATCGCCGCTTGCCTGACGATGTCCGGCGCCGTGTACGCGCAGGACGCCATGAAAAAGGATGACATGAGCAAAGGTATGGAGAAAGACGACATGAAAAAGCCCGCCGTGCACAAGGACAAAATGGCCAAGGACAACATGAAGAAGGATGCTATGGCCAAGGACGAGATGAAAAAGGATGAAATGAAGAAATAATCGTGATGCCCGGCTTTCAGGCCGGGCGTCCTCGGGAGCAACATCCATACCGCAAACTATCGCACCAAGCACCACCATGCAGCCGCGTCCGCTTATGGCGGCGGCAAGCCATCGCCCGTCCGCCTGCAGGCCCAGTTGCAGCGCTATCAGCACCAATGTCCACATTGTCTACCATCGACGTGGTGCCGTTCTTGGATGGCTACCTGACCGAGTCCCACCTGCAGGACAACAAAATCAAGTCCGTCGATATCACGGCGTCCGGCTGGTTTTTTTGCCTGATGTGCTACCCGCCGTTTAATGGCGCTGCCGGCTCGTTCATACCGAGCAATGTGCCCGACCATGTCACCAGTTTCGCCGCATGATCGATGCACCTCTGATCGGGACTTACCTTCATATCGTATTGAACGTCATTGCGCTGCTCTTCCTGGTGGCGTACGCCTCCTGCAGGGTATCGCTGGGCTGGAAGTGCAGCAATTTAAAGAGTAGGGGAGTGGTGCAGTCGGGGTTGCATGGGATCCTCCGACATCCGGCCTATGTCTGCAAAAATGCGGCGTGGTGGATATTCGCAGGATCTGTTGCGGTCCATGGTGTTCCGTTGCTGGCATCGAGCCGATCTTGGCGACTGTAATCTTGTTGGAGGACCGAAAAGTAATCAACCATAAGAGCTAGAGACGGTTCGTACGGTCGTATCTATAATTTGCTTGCAATTTTGCAAAATGGCCACGAACGGAATCCAATGATCGACAAAATGGACTTTTCGGAAAAAGCAAACTTGATTCCTGCGTCGCAGTTTCTTTTTGATAATCAAGAATTGCTGAAAAAGCTGCGCCGCCTGATGCTCAGATTTGCCACTTTACGGCTGTATGACAATCATCTGGCGGAAGAGGCCGTTCAGGAAGCCTTGATCGGTGCATTTAAAGGCCAAGGCAGTTTTTCGGCGCAGGCAAGTTTCCAAACCTGGGCCTTCGGGATCTTGAAGCACAAGATCAGCGATGTTTTGCGTACCAAAGGCACGCGATCAGAGATTGGCCTGGAATATTCCAGCGTCGATGTCGACGATATCGCAGATCCGTTGGACCACACCATGCCAGATCGCCAGTCCGGGCTGATGTCCAGCGCATGCCGCGATCCCGAGCAAGCACTTTCAGCAGGGCAGTTTTGGGCCGCGTTTGAAAGCGCACTGCGCGACTTGCCTGGCATTCAAGCCGACGTCTTCGTCAAACATGAATTGAGCGCGCTCAGCGTCACTGAAATTTGTGAAGAAATGGCGATTAACAAGGAAAATTTTTACGTGCTAATCCACCGTGCCCGCAAGCAGTTACAGTCGAGTATGAAGCATTGCAAGGATGTCGAGTAGGACCGGGCAGCAAGAGACAACGGTCGTTACAAATCCTCGACCAGTTTCCCGGCAAAGGTGCTGAAGGTAATCGCGCCTTGTTCGGCTGAGCGCCAGGCAACGTCAAAATATTTGTTTCGTACGATACATATCCACGGGTGTTTTTCAATTACGCCAATACGGCAGGCAACACCATCCGCACCAGGGCGGCCGGCGCCTACCAGATGACAACCACCACGTTTCCCGGTCTTTTCGTCGACCGGATGTTTGGGAGCCTCATTTTTCTTCATTCCCATTCGCTTAGTTAGATTAAAAAAGACGCTCTAAAGGCGGCTATGAGGATTGTTGCTGAAAAGCATTTTTGGAGTGTTTCGAGGTATTTCTCGTGGGACCATAATTTCGCATAATTTATATTCCTGCGATTGTTCTTCCAAAGCAGCCCTACTGGTTGCAGCCTCCGCAGGTGTCGGTGTCAAAAATAAATTGACAACGAAAGCCAAGAGGAGGGCGCTAGCGGTCGCTGCCATCCTCGCGGTAAAAACTTCCCATAACGACTTTTGGCCTGATCGTTCTGCTCGGTCCATATCTGCTGCCATGATGATTTTGATGGGCTCGATTTGCAGCGCCAAAGCTAAAGCGATGCAAGTTTCGTTCTCCATAATTCTTCGTCCCGCGAAGATGTTGCTCATTGCTGGCTGAGTAATTTTAAGAAGCTTCGCCATTTCGGTGATGCCAAGTTGTTGCTTTGACTGCAACATTTCCAAATATTTCACGCTTTTCATAAAAGATTCTCTCCTTGACTACATTTCGCTCTGAAATGTACATTTCTTTGCGAAATGATTTCTTAGCGAAATGTTTACGGGACTTTATCATGAAACAGCAAGAAGACCGGTTTACCCGTGACACGTTTGCAACGCCTGTAAGAGGTCGTCCGCGCAAGCCTGACGCCCTGACACCGGCTCAGCGCGCCAAACTCTACCGCCAGCGCAAAAAAGCTGCTGCAGCAATTTCCGTGACGCGTCACGAAAAATCATGACACCAATCCCTTTAGCGAAGAATGTCCTCGCCGCGTCGCACCCGTTTCTGGTTTTCGCGCAGTCGGGCGTCGTTTGCCTTGATTTCGTCACGGTCGCGCTTGTTGTTCAAGATTTTGAACATCATGACGACCGAGCCTATGAACAGCACGATTGCTACTGCAGGCCAAATGATGTCACCTACTTCGATGGGGTGGGCCATGGTCTGTGATCCTCTCTACGTGATTCTCGGTAAGGCCTTATTCGTCCTGGAGATCGGGGTATTGGCAGTTTTGGTCTTCAGGTTTTGGCTGGAAGTCAAATTGTATAACGGGCAACAGGTAGTTGTCCGCTTGCGCCGCATGCGCTTGCTGAATCGTCTGCAGCAGCTATCTGACATTAGGAAGCAGCGTGATTTCACTGTAGAAGAAAACCGCTTCATTGATCGCCTGTCCGTCCTCTACCGCGAGTCGGAGGATGCATCCGTATGAAATCGCTAGATTGCTTTACATGGCAAGTAGTCTGTCGCGCCGGCGTGCTGTGTTCCGGTGTAACGCCTGACTTTCTCACAATGTTTAGCCAGGTTAAAACTTATCGTGACCGATATGCCGAAATGTTCCCTGGACGCTCCGTGCGCACGGCGCTGTATTACACCTCCGGTGAGCGTATCTCTATCCATGACATCAAAGCAGCCTTGCGCGCACTGGCCGATAAACGCATCGCGGAATCCGTCGCTGCAAGGGCTTTGGCGGCTCAGCAAGCGCGTTTCAGCGGTCTGGACGAGGGGCGGCTTGCCCGCCACCGTCCGGACGCTGAAAACGCGCTTTTTTCTGGAAAATCCGCGCACGTTTTTTGTCAGGCGAGCGTGGTAGCACCGCCTGACAGTCCCGATTTAGGGAATTTGCACGTTTTACACGATAACGAAAAAACTTCATAACTTCATGGCCTACGACACCATCAAATTGAAGTCACCTGCGCTCGACCGATCAGTGATCCGGCGCATTGAAGAACAATGCATTTTGCGTTCCGGCGAAGACATGGCCAGCGGCGAAGTGCTGTACGAACTGTTTGCCGGCGAGCTGCTTGGCTCCTGGGATTCCCGTATATCGGTCATTCCCAAATATGAAGATTGGATCATCAATAAAAACGGACGCCCTGAGCTGGTGCCGACCGAGCCTTACCTGCTCATAGAAGGCTCTGTCCACAAAATTACGTGTGGCCATAACGTGTACGGCGGCCCGACGAATTTCCTGCAGGCCTGCCGCGATTTCGTGGCGTTGGTATCCGAGCTGCTCAATACCGACTTGCCGCACGCCGACGTATGGACGGTTCACCGAGTGGACGTGGCCCTTGTCTATCGCCTGCCGAAACCGGCCTGCAAGGAATTTTTTGATGGCGTCCAACTGCTGAGCTTCCCCAGGCGCAAAAAGGGTGCAGCCAAATACGACATGGCCGTCTACTTCGCCGGTAAGACCACGACCGTGAAGTTTTACCACAAAGGCACTGAATTTCAGGTGCACGAACGCAGCCGCCTGCGAGGCTATTTCACCAATTTATTTATCCATCTGTATGGCGCTGACGATCCGCAAAACAGGGATCGGGTACAGAGAAAAATCGACGCTTTGCAGCGGCTCGCAGATAGCCGCTTGCGTGCAGAGGTCGAAATTCACAGTGACAAATTGCAGTATGACTTCGAGAAAAACCCTCGCGTTGATGAACTCTCCGACGCGTACCTGCAGGGCGTTTATGACAGAGAGATAGAAAAGCTACTCCGTGAAGGAAAACAAGCCATGAATACGGTCAGGGAATCGAGAGCCGTCCTGACAAGGCTCAAAAATGTCTATGGTGACTCTACCGGCGCGCGCCTGTATGGCTTCTGGTCTTCGATGGTCACCCTGGGTGATGAAGTGACACGCGATCAGTTCGCAAAAACGGTGTTCTATCGAAACCGAAAATTGTTGGAAGAAGCCGGTGTGTCCTGGCGCAATTCCGACGTGGTGGTGATCGCCAATGACAGCATTCTTCCGGCTGACTTTTCGCCAGTCAGGACGGACAGACGATTGTGTTTTCAACCTGCGCGCAATCGCTCTGAATTTTCAGTCAGCAGGGAAACTATGCGCTTAGCCGCTTAAGGAAAATCATGTCTACAACAGCACCAGCAGGTAACCCGAATGAAGCACGTAAAGAGCCTACGCCAATGCGTGTGTTTGTCAAAGGCCGTATCGAAGAAACACGCCAATATGAAGGCAATCGCTTTACCCGCATTCTGACGCCAGCGCCTGACGCATACAGCAGGCCGCAAGTGGTCGAGGTCAAAAGCAAAGGCCGTCTGGGGCAGAAGGGCGACGACGTATCTGTGGTCTGTGCGCTCGGCGGCTATCAGCGCAAGCCGTTTCAAATGAAAGATAAAGACAGCGGCGAAGTTCTCAAAATTATTCCAGTCGATCACACGCTGGAAGCGGTGGAAACGCAAGGTTAAAAATGGCGATCTGCGTATCAGCGGCAACTAATCCTGACGGCTCGCTACAGCTGATGCCGGATACGTCAAAAACGGATTTGAGCACATGCAATTATGTGCTTCAAACAGGAGCGGAGGTAGGATCAACGTCACTCCTATCTTTGACGCCTGACCAAGGTTTGGAAATCTCGATGTCCGTCGCGGCATTGTGGGCTCTAGCCTGGGGAATCAAGCAAGTGGCGAATGTTCTGAAAGGAAATGCAAATGAAGAAGTCGATTAAATTGAAACTGGCCGCTTTGGCTGCTGCTGGTGCCGGTATGTCTTCCGCTTACGCCGCTGGTGGCGTCGATACAAGCTCCGTTACAGGTGCTATCACCGATGCAGGTACAGCGGTTGGCGTTGTAGGTGCTGCTGTTCTGGTGGTTGTGGTTGGCACCAAAGTGTTCAAGTGGATTGCTCGCGCACTCTAATTTCAAGCTGCACTAGGGAGCTCCGGCTCCCTTTTTTTCGTTAACGACTATGAGACCTCAAAATGCTTGGAGTTATTGTGTTGGTGGCCGTCTGCGGCGCATTCTGGATATTGTTTTCCTCTTGATCGCACTTGGCTTCTGTGGTCACGCTTCTGCGGTTGGCGTGGTCGGTTTTAACTGGGTTGCCGAGGGTGGTCCGGTTTCTGGTCCTTTCCCCACGCCTTCGGCCCTTTGTGCGGCTAATACGGGTGCGGCTTTTGAGGCGACGCTAACGAACGGTAGTTACTATTGCTCGCTGCCTAATGGCGACGGTACTTATCGGAATTTTTATAGTATGCATAAGGCTGACGGTTGCTTTAGTGGCTATGAGGCTTATCAGGATACTTGCCGGAAGCAGTGCCCTTCGCCGCAGTTTAATTTCCCTGCAAATTCGGATACCTGCGATGTCAAGCCGACTTGTAAGATTTACGAAGACTATATTTCAGCGGTTAATCAGTGCAGGCAAAAAACCTGCGCTACTGGCACGCAACTTGATGTGCAGACAGGTCAATGCGTAGCGCCTCCACCGCAAGGATCATCTACGACCTCATCGGGTGGCTCGACTGGCTCAACAGGCGGCGGTTCGACGTCAACCAGTGGCAGTACCAGCGGCGGTGGAAGTACGGGCGATGGCGGTACTTCTAGCACATCCGGGGGAAGCACATCCGGTGATGGCGGCACGACCAGCACAACCACTAGTACAGGTAGCACCGGCAGTACAGGCACCACGTCTACAGGCGGTAGCACTACCAGCACAAGTGGCGACGGTGTCGGGTCTACCTCTGGCACGTCCACAGGCGATCAGGGAGGCGGTGGCACGACCACCACGACGACGTCTACATCATCAGGTGGCACATCAACTGGCTCTACAGGGTCAACAGGGTCAACAGGGTCAACCGGCTCGACTGGCTCAACAGGGTCTACAGGTTCGACTGGATCAACAGGCTCAACGTCTGGCAGCACCGGTGCAAGCGGTAATGGCGACAACCCAAATCCTGACGATATGTGTACCAAGCATCCAGAACTGAACGTCTGCAAAAATTCGACGGTGTCCGGCACCTGTGGTGATACGACTTGCGACGGTGACGCGATTACATGCGCGATCTTGCAGCAGCAACGTAAGCAGTACTGCGAAGACCACGATGATAAGAATCCGCAGGTCGTGTTGGGCAAGCAGCTGCTGTCTGGCGATGACCCCATGAAAAGCACGCTGCCTACCATCGACAACGCGCAAAAAGTCGATCTTGGTCAAGGGAATTTGGATTCTTCCGGTTGGGGCATGAGCGGTTCCTGCCTGCAGGATAAGACCATCAATGCAATGGGTCAGACCGTCATTCTTCCTTTGTCGAAATTATGCGATGTGCTGCTGGCGTTTCGTGCGGCCATCATGTTGCTGGCTTCTATGGCGAGTTATCGCATGGTGTCTGGCGCTGTCTTAAGGAGCTGATATGCCGTTTTTTGTTGCTGCGTTAATGGGTGCATTGGGCACCGTGGCCGCTTCGCTGGTGGGACGTGTTTTGCTGGCGCTCGGTATGGGCTTTGTGACCTATACAGGCTTTAAAGCCAGTACGGATGCGCTGGTCAGTTTGATGAAGTCTTCGCTGTTGGGTATGCCTGTTGAGATTGCTCAATTGCTCGGTTACGTATGGGTGGATAAAGCCTTGTCATTGATTGTTTCATCGTTTGCTGCAGCGCTGGTGGTGAAGTTGGCTGGTAGCGATACGATCACCAAATTGGCGATAAAAAAATGATTAACCTATTTACCGGACTTCCGGGCAACGGCAAGACCCTCTATGCGCTGAGCTACGTGAAAGCTTGGGCCGAGAAGGACAACAGGCCAGTCTATTATTCCGGCATCAAAGGCCTCAAGTTGCCGTGGGAAGAAATCGACCCGCAGAAGTGGTTTGAATGTCCAGCTAACTCCATCGTAGTCATTGATGAATGCCAGTCAGTGTTTAGGCCGCGTACGGTAAGTAAGGACGTGCCGGAATATGTGTCCAGGTTGGAGACCCATCGGCATCAAGGGATTGATCTGGTGTTGATTACGCAGCATCCGTTACTGGCCGATTCGTCTATTCGGCGTTTGGTCGGCAAGCATTTGCATATCGTACGGACGTGGGGCACGGAGAGGGCGACGATACACGAATGGGCGAGCGCACGTGATAACTGCGATAAACCGGCAGGGCGGAGAGATTCGATTAAGCACCATTGGAAGTACGACAAAGCAGCCTATGCTTACTATCAGTCGGCTGAGGTGCACACTGTCAAGCGCAGTATTCCCATGCGTGTTTTTGTGCTTGCGGCGGTGCCGGTACTGTTGATCGCTGCAGCGTTTTACGTGTATCGGTTCACGAAGAAACACACTGATGCTGATGCGGTATCGGCCAATGGGGTGACGACGCTGGGACAAGCTGCTGCGGCACCTCCGGGCGCTAAGAAGGTAGCGTCATATCTGAATGCTCGGGAAGATGCAAAGCAGTACGTATATGAGAATACGGCACGTGTTGACGGTCTGCCGCAGACTGCGCCGAAATATGATGAGATAACGACGCCGACCGTTGCGCCTGCGCCAGTCGCTTGTATGGCGACAGCTGGCCGATGCAGCTGCTACACGCAGCAAGCCACACCGATATCGATGCCGGAACATCTCTGCAGGGATATCGTCAACCACGGCTATTTCCAAGATTTCGATGTCGCCGGAAAGCAAAATAAGAATTCGCTGGCCGGTGAACCTGCCACCTATCGGCCTAACGCCATCGTGTTGAGCAGTCAGGGCAATGAATCACGGCCTGAGCCTAGGCAATTTCCCGCTGTCGCCGTTATGCCGCCTGTTCAACACTCCATACGTCCACAACCTGCACCAAGAGGATAAGCATGTTCGCCATCACTATGTCACCTGCGCTCGATCGCGTCCGCCAGTTGGCCACGAACTACTGCAGCACTATTTTGGTGCTTTATCTGAGCCTGCAGTTCTATACTCGGTTCAGCGTCTATCACGTAAGGCTGTATGCAGCCATCTGGGAGCCGCAAACACTGCACTGGCTGTCCGGCGTCCACCTGACTAACGGGATTGTCATGCAAGCGCTGTTTTGGGTGTACACGCTCGTTTTGCTGCCTTACTTCGCATTCGGCGATGGCAAGCCAGCAAAAAGCTATCTGCTGCTCAGCTGGGCCTGCGCCGCATTGCTCGGTAACCGCCCGAAAATGCGTGTCGAGGAAAAGCAGGCCGCATTGACAATCCTGCTGAAGTTCGTTTTCGTGCCGTTCATTATCAATGCCGCTATCGGCCATCTAGGCCAGGTCAATTACCGTATTGTTGACGTCTTCAAGTATTACGCACTGGAGCCAGTCCAGCGCCCTTACTTCATCGCTGATATGTCAGTGCTGTGGCTCCAGATCGCGACGGCCATTGTCTACTGCATCGATGTGGTGCCGTTCGTGGTTGGCTACCTGACCGAGTCCCACCTGCAGGACAACAAAATCAAGTCCGTCGATATCACGGCGTCTGGCTGGTTTTTTTGCTTGATGTGCTATCCGCCGTTTAATGGCGCGGCTGGCTCCTTCATTCCGACCAATGTGCCCGACCACGTCGCCAGTTTCGCCGGCATGATCGATGCGCCCCTTATCGGTGCTTACCTGCATATCGTGTTGAACGTGATCGCACTTTTATTCCTGCTGGCGTATGCCTCCTGCAGCGTTTCGCTCGGCTGGAAGTGTAGCAATTTAACGAGTAGGGGAGTGGTGCGGTCGGGGTTGTACGGCATCGTCCGGCATCCCGCCTATGTCTGCAAGAATGCGGCCTGGTGGATATTTGCAGGATCTGTTGCGGTTCATGAGGCAACAGCAGGGCGCCCGTGGGTGTTTAACCTGGTGTGCCTGGCTGTTTTTACCGGTGTCTATGCTATGAGGGCGATTACTGAGGAAAGGCACATGAGGTACTCAGATGATTTCTATTCCGGTTATTGCCACGACGTGCCCTATCGATTTATACCGAATATTATTTGACCTAGTGGGCTGTCTGCAGGCGGTTTTTTGACCCATTTTCAGGCCGGCATCTGAATTAAATTTGGTTTGTTTAGTACTTGATTTTCCGTGACGCAACGCTTTAAAATGGTCGATATGAAAACATTCATATTGGCCATTTTGCTTTTTGCCTCTGGTGTTGCTGCCGCCGCAGTTAACGTTTGCATTGATGCTGACGGCAAGAAAACCTTTACCGATCAGGAATGCGCCAAGCTCACACTGAAGGATTTACATCCGAAGCCTGTGGTTGTTGCGCCGGTGCAGGCTAAGCCCACCGAGCAGTATCACGCACCTATTCCAAAAGAAATCATCGTCCAACCTTCTATTATCAAGGAAGCACCTGGGCCTAGTATCTGGTTTGTTCGTCATCGAACTGACTATCCGTTGCTGATATTGATTGGTGCTTTCTTGTTTCCAGTCGTCTTTATCGTGCTGTGGTATGTCTTCGACTTTGGAAACAGGCGTCGTCGTCGCCTTAGCGTAGAGGCGGCGGCAAAGCCGTAAAATATCCCGCCGTATCGACCGAGATAAAAAACTCCGGCGGGACAGGTTGCGCGGATCTCGCCGCGGCTAACCCGCGACTTCGGGATTTTTAGCCGGGCATTCCCAGCTGGTGTTTTCCTGGAAGCGCCAGCCGACCTGGCCACCCTCATGAAGACCAACTCAGCCTTTGTGCCTGGCGCAACGTCGTTAGCAATTTTGCATTAGAATATTTGCTTTCAAGCAAAGAAGCAGAGACGTGCAACAGCTCGAACTTTTCCCATTTGAGGTTTTAAGTGACGCAGAAAAGCAACAGTGCCTAAATTTAATTTCGGCTCAATACTGGCAACTTCGCTCGTTTCGTGCTTGGAAATCGCTTGATGCAAAACGACGGCAATGCTATCGGAAAATTGAGGCTCAAAAAAAACGCCTGCGTTTAGCAGGCGTTCCAAAGCGAGAGATTTTAGACTTTCTAAGCTGCTGTCGATTGAAGTGCGGTAGGCATGAAACCATGCCCATATTGTGGAGGCCAAAACCGCCCGATTTACCGCGCTTATCCACTTTCTTAAGCGCCTAATGATTTCGCATAATTTATATTATGTAAAATAGCCCGTAGGGTGTGGAAACGTTTAGGCTGCATATTTGGGGCCGCAATTTGGGCAATCTCTTCCCTTTTTGCACTTGAGCCGGCAGCAAGCTAAGTAGTCCAAAATCTCTCGCTTTGAAACGCCTGCTAATCGCAGGCGTTTTTTTTCGACCGCGATTTTGCGATACGCCTTGCGCCGCGTTTTGTCTCCAAACCGCCAACCCCTGGTGTTTCGGAGGATCCAATATTGCGACCTAATAAAATCTAAAGCCTGTTGTTTTTCCACGTCACTTAAATGGGCAAATGGGAAAAGTTCGAGCTGTTGCACGTCTCTGCTTGTTTGCCTGAAAGCAAAGATTCTAATGCAAAATTGCTAACGATGCTGCGCCAGGCGTAAAGGCTGATTTGTCTTCATGAGGGTGGCTAGGTCGGCTGGCGCTTCCAGGCAAACACCAACTGGGGATGCCCGGCTAAAAATCCCGAGGTCGCGGGTTAGCCGCGGCGAAGTCCGCGCAATCTGACCAGCTGGAGCTTTTAACCTAGTCAATAAGGCGGGATATTTTACGGCTGCGCCGCCGCCTCTACGTCACGGAAATTCATGTTACTCTGCCAACCTAAACATTGATAAGGCAGAAACATGCATATCTGGTTCAATCTTATTTTCATCCTGATCATTAGAGCGTTATGAATAAAATTGATATTAAATTTGATAAGTTGAGTTTTATAAGAAGTAAAAGTGGAAAAATCACGGGGGGATTATGGGTCTCAACTAAAAATAAGGATTTTCCTGCGGAAGGATGGAATGATTTTGTCGTCATAATTTTAAGCTGGTGGCTTCAAGAGTTACGTACGCTATCTCTTAGAGAATCTAACTCTGTGTTTCTTAGATTTATGGATGGCCCATATCACATTGCCGTAAGCTCTATCAGTGATACTCATGCCAAAGTAGAATTCATTGACCATCATTCAAAATCTGAGATGGTAGGCAATTTTGTATTTTCAATTTCTGAATTTGGCGATGCAATTGCTGCTGTTGCGACAGACGTGTATTCAATTGCAAAAGAAGAAAAGTGGGAGGATAACGATTTGAAGCTTCTTAAAAGAGCAATAGATCAATGGCAATCTTAGCGAAAGCCTCCAAACCAATAGCCGTAATCGAAATAGAAGACAAAACACATGAGCGTAAGGAGCGTTAAAAAGCAGATGCCACCAAAGAAAAAGCCTGCGCGGTGGCAGGCTTGAAATTGATACGCTGGAAATCACACAAACATCCATCTGCTGAAGAAATTGCCGGTATCGAAAGCCAAATTTAATTCAGACGCCGGCCTGAAAATGGGTCAAAAAACCGCCTGCAGGCAGCCCGCCAGGTCAAATAATATTCGGTATAAATCGGTAGGGCACCTTGCTGCAGTACACGGCATAGTCGTCATCTGTGTAGCGCATGTGCCTTTCCTCAGTAATTGCCCTCATGGCATAAACACAAGTAAAAACAGCCAGGCACACCAGGTTAAACACCCACGGGCGCCCTGCTGCTGCCTCATGAACCGCAACAGATCCTGCGAATATCCACCAGGCCGCATTTTTGCAGACATAGGCCGGATGCCGGACAATCCCATACAGCCCCGACCGCACCACTCCCCTACTCGTTAAATTGCTGCACTTCCAGCCTAACGACACGCTGCAGGAGGCGTAAGCCAGCAGGAACAGCAGTGCGATCACGTTCAGCACGATATGCAGGTAAACGCCGATCAGGGGCGCGTCGATCATTTTTGCGAAACTGGCGACATGGTCAGGCACATTGGTCGGGATGAAAGAGCCGGCAGCGCCATTAAACGGCGGGTAGCACATGAGGCAGAAAAACCAGCCAGACGCCGTGATATCGACAGACTTGATTTTATTGTCCTGCAGGTACGACTCAGTCAGATAGCCAACCACGAACGGCACGACATCGATGCAATAGATGATGGCCGTCGCGATCTGCAGCCACAGCACTGACATATCCGCGATGAAGTAAGGGCGCTGGACTGCCTCTAGCGCGTAGTACTTGAACACGTCAACGATGCGGTAATTGACCTGGCCCAGATGACCGATAGCCGCATTGATGATGAACGGTACGAAAACAAACTTCAGCAGGATGGTCAATGCGGCCTGCTTTTCCTCGACACGCATTTTCGGGCGGTTGCCGAGCAAAGCGGCGCTGGCCCAGCTGAGCAGCAGATGAAAAGGCGCTGAATGGGCATGAATTGCGACCTAATAAAATTTAAAGCCTGTTAAACGACTTAGTTATGCTTCAAATTCTGGTCAAAAAAATCGACCACAGCGCTGTTGAAGGTTTGGTGAAACGCCCTCCTATCGAATCCGGCGTTGCTTTTACAGATGGCGGGAGCAACGTTCGCAAGCGCAGCGCTGCAAGGTGCCAGGAAATCAAAATGGCCGGCTTTTTGCACCACGTGGTAGTCGGGTGCTTTCGGGAGAGCCAGCCGGACTGCTTCGGCATAACGGGGGTGCGGCAGGATGATGTCGTCTTGCGCACGCCAGAGTTGCACCGGTATCTCGACGTTTTTCAATCCGTCCGGCGAGAATGTAAACCCCAGCGCTGGGGCTGCCACAACCGCAGCCTTGATGCGATGATCCTGCGCAGGGCTGGCATCGGGCGGTTCGATGCCAGCCTGCCCGGCCTTTGCTATCAATTCGCAAGCAAAATCTTCCGGATGTTCGCGGCAGGTCGGCCCTACCTTGGAAAAATCGGCAAGCCCGCCGATGCTTACCAGTGTCGTAAAGCCGCCGGCAGAGAATCCGAACATGCCGATACGTGCGGCATCGATTGCTTCACGGCCGCCCCAGCCTGACAACATGTAGTCGATCACACGGCTCATTTGTTTGGGGCGATCCATGATGAATACACTGCGGCTCTGGTCGGCATAGTTGTCGCCCCTGTGGGTAACGGCCGCAACAATATAACCCGCGTCGGCCAATGCAATGGCCGTATCGCAGTGACCCAGGAACGAGCCTCCGGTGCCGTGCGATATCACCACCAGCGGCAAGGCGCGCCCTTCTACCGGGCCATTGACCGCAACTGACATTGTTGTTGGTCCCTTGGAGGTGGGCTGCGGGGTAGTCTGGCTCGGATACCAGATGCCGATCTCCAGTGGTTTGCCATCGGGATCGGCGGCAAACGCATGCTGAAATCCTGCGGCATGTATGCAGGTGGTGGTAAGCGCCATGGCCAGCGCTGTCAAAGCGGAAAACACAGTCAGTTTAAAATTCTTCATAGATAGGTTCCAATGGTTGGTTGATAGCGTCAGGCTAGCGACCAACTGCACTGCGGTCGAGACTGATGTGACGAAGTGGAGGTTTATGGCGCCTAAACGCTTGGAAGTGTCGCCAAATGACCTGGATGGACGGTAAGATTAAGTGAGACGTCCAGCGCTAAGCCAGTTCCAGCCTGCATCTGCGACAAGCGCGTAGAATGGCGTCTTTAAAGAGGATTCAACATGAAAAAAACGGGAATGGCAAAGAGCGATGCCAAAAAGCTGATGGGTAAAATGGCGGCGCCGGGTGCAGCTGGTTTTGGCAATGCCGACAATGCTGCCGTTGATAAACGCGAGCAACGCAAGCGCGACCAGGCGCTTGGCCTGGTGCCATTCGCGGTCAAACTCAATGGCGAGTTGGTAAAACAATTGCACGCACTGGCAACCGAACGCGGACTCGATTTGAACGAGACTGTTGCCGACGTCCTGGCCAAGGGTCTCGCTGCGTAGCCAAAAGAGCCAAGAAGGACTTGTGTGCTTGGTATCCAAACACGCAAGGGCACCTCAGTATGTAAGTCGCCTTGATTGTTAGAGGCTTTGGCGCGGCATGGTGGCTTTAGTTTTCTTCATCACTCGCCGTGTTGAGCAAAAAATCCCGCAACAGCCGCGCGCTTGGGCCGATGCGCTGCGAATGAACCAGGTAGATCTCTAGCGGTGTGGTTTCGATTTCAGGAAGCACCCGTACCAAATCCCCCGAGGCAAGCAACGCAGCGGCATCATAAGCCGGCAGGCGCGCAATGCCCTCCCCGGCCAGCACGAAGGCCAGCCGCGCGGCTGCGCTGTCGGTCGCTACATCTCCGCGGATTGGTATCTGCAGGTCCTGCCCGCCGATGCGTACGCCGACGGTTCGCTGGTTTGGCGGATAAAGTATCCAGCGATGCTGTTCAAGATCATCGATTGAGGCAGACGGCCGATAGCGCCGCAGATAGGCCGGCGAGGCGCACAGCATGGTCGGCTCGCGGACCAGGCGGCGTGCGATCAGTGCGGAATCGGCAAGCGGGCCGGCACGTACCGCCAGCTCTATCCCATGTTGCACCAGGTCCACGTTGGCGTCGTTCATGGCCACATGCAGGCGGATCGCCGGATAGCGCCGGCGGAACTCCAGCAGCGCAGGCAAGATGCGCTTGTTGCCGAAGTGATGCGAGCAGGTAATGCGGACTTCTCCTCGTGGTTCAGCCCGCAGTAGTTCCATGCCGCGTATCCCGTCATGCGCCTCGTCAAGCAGGCGTTCGCAATGCACGCGGAACGCTTCTCCGGCCGGCGTCAGGCTGAAGCTGCGCGTACTGCGTTGCGCAAGCGGCAAGCCCAGTTTGGTTTCAAGTGCCCGGATATGGTGGCTCACCACCGCCCGAGTAAGCCCCAGCGCGCGCGCGCCGGCGGAAAAGCTTCCGCTGCGTACGACCATCGCAAAGATGGCCATTGCACGTAACTCATCCAGCACGGGTGATAGTTCACTCATATTTCATTGACGTCTAATTGTATTAAATAATTTGACACTGAGTCAGTGTATCGGTATCTACCCCGCCCTGCTCCCTTTACCTATATTACTACCAACGGCGACGTGCCGGGTTTATTGAAAATAGGAGCTGGCCATGAATACGACAAAACATGTACTGTTTATTTTGACAAACGCGGGCGAGATTGGCCCGAACAAACGTGAGACAGGTTATTTCTTCCCGGAAGTCGCCCATCCCTTTGAAGTGTTCGATCACGCCGGCATCGCGGTTGAGTATGCATCCCCTTTGGGAGGTACCCCACCGGAAGACGGTTACGATGAGAATGACCCTGCTCAACTTGCTTTTCGTAATAGTTCTTCAATCCGCCGCATGGCGCGCAGCCGCAAGTTGTCGGAAGTGGATGTCCTCGATTACGACGCGATCTTCTTCCCCGGCGGCCTGGGCCCTATGGTGGATATTGCGAATGACCCGGATGTGAAACGCGCCGTCGCCCGTGCCTGGAATGCTGGAAAGATCGTCGCAGCCGTCTGCCATGGTCCTGCCGCCTTCCTGGGCGTGACACTAGAAGATGGCTCTCCACTGGTTAGCGGCCGCAAGCTGACATCTTTCTCGAACGAGGAGGAAGCCGGTTACGCGCAAGCCGACGTGCCTTTCAGTCTGGAAGATGCATTGCGGGCCGAAGGTGCGGACTATTCATCGACCGCTGTATGGCAGGAAAAAGTCATCGTTGACGGACGCCTGATGACTGGGCAGAACCCCGCATCGGGCGGCGCGCTGGCGCAGGCGATTGTCCAGGCATTGCGCGGAGAATCGACATGAGCACGGCCGAGCAGATCAAAGTGATTGCGCGCTGGCAGTCCGCGAGCGGTGCAATCGGCCGGGTGCTTTCCATCATCGCCGAACTACGTCCGAAATCGCTGGCTGAGCCGGGTTGCCTTGGGTACGAGGTGTATATGGGAGTGGATACTCCCGGCAGCCTGTTGCTGCTTGAAAGTTATCGAGATAAAGCCGCGCTCGAAGCGCACAGGCAATCAGAGCATTACCAGTCGCTGGTGGTGAAGCGCGCCCTGCCACTGCTGAAGGACCGGCGGGTTGAGTTTCTACGGGAGCAGGATTTGGCGTGAGCAAACAAAGACGCTGCAAGCTAGTGCATCAGTTTGCAGCGTCTTTTTAGCATCTGAAATCTGGTCAACGTCCCTGTTCTTCAGCCTTTGCAAGCTCAGGGTGGCGTGCGGGGTAAGCCGGACTCGCCACGATACCAGTAAATTTCTGAATGAGGATCATTGCTATTTGCAAATAAGAAGTGTTATCATTTGAGGGATTGAGCGATCATACGCTCTGCACCATACGCCTTAAATGCCCTTCACCGCCGCTCCTCGTGTTTTAGCTCGGTACCGGGCTCTATCACTCAGGATACCAATTCAGCATGGCTTCGCTTTCAACGTATACCCCTTGTACAACCCCCTCTCTTACTCCTTGTGCAGCAGCAGTGGCGCTTGCAATGCTGGCGTTGTCCGGCTTGGCGCAGGCCCAGCAGACGGACGGCAATTCCAGCGACAACCCGCTGGTGCTTGACAGTGTCCAGGTAACAGGCAACTGGCTGGGCAGCGGCTTGCAGAACAGCGTTAAAAATTTCCCCGGCGCCCGCACCGTGGTGCGCAAGGAAGATATTGACGATACCGGCGCCGCCAGCATTGGCGATGTAATGCGCCGTATCCCGGGCGTGCAGAGCACGGATAACTCGGGCACCGCCGGCAGCGCGATCTCGCTGAATATCGGCGTGCGCGGGCTGACGGGGCGCTACTCCCCGCGTTCCACCGTCTTGCTGGACGGCATACCTCTCGCTGTTGCACCTTATGGCCAGCCGCAATTGTCGTTTGCGCCGGTCAGCCTGAATAATATTGAAGCGATCGACGTAGTACGTGGCGGCGGCGCTGTGCGCTATGGCCCGCAGAACGTTGGCGGCATCATCAATTTTACAACCCGTTCCATTCCCGACACTGCCGGCGTTACCGGTGATGCGACACTGCGCTATAACAATTTCAGCCAGGGCGGCCACAATGAACAGTACAGCGCTTTCATCGGCAACCAGTTGGACAACGGCCTGGGCGTCGCCCTGCTCTATTCCGGCATGGATGGCTCGGAATGGCGTACCGGCAGCAATGAGAAGGTCAATGATGCGGCGATCAAGCTGCGTTACAAATTGAGCCCTAACGCCGAGATCTACGGCAAAGTGTCTTACTACGACGTCAATTCAAAAACACCCGGCGGCCTGACGGTAGCGCAATACAATGCGGACCCGTTCCAGAATACCCGCCCTACCGATTTCTGGAGCGGTGACCGCAAAGGCGCCGACATCGGCTATTTGAACACGTTGTCTGCGACGCAGGAATTTGAGGTCAAGGCGTATTACAACGAAAGCTTCCGCCAGAGCGTGCTGATTAATGCGGCCAGGACGCAACTGGCGCACCAGCCCCGCAACTACCAGGTGCTGGGTCTGGAACCGCGCTATACCCAGCGTTTTGCCCTTGGCGCAACAACGAATGATGTTACTGTCGGCTACCGCTACCTACGCGAACGCGGCGACGACAACAGCTACAACGAAACCATCCGCACCGGCGCACTCAGCGCGGTATCGACCTTCGTCAATGCGACGGACGCGCATTCAGCCTATATCGATGACCGTATTGCCTACGGTGCCTGGCGCGTAACGCCAGGCGTGCGGTTTGAGCACATTTCGTCGGAGCGTGACGACCTGACCGCGCACCAGGGTTTTGAAACCCGCAACAACAAATCCCTGCCTTCGCTGAACATTGCTTATCTGTTGAATCCGGCGTTGACACTGTTCACCAATTACACGACCTCTTTCGGCCCGGTACAAAACCTGCAGCTCAATTCGCAGACAGCCGCCAATCCGCTGAAGCCGGAGCTGGCCAAAACCGCTGAAGTGGGCGCGCGCTGGAAAACGCGTGAAGTCAGTGCAGAAATTACGGCCTACAAACTACGCTTCGATAACCAGATCATCCAGGTGCCCGGTATCACGCCGGCCACCTTCCAGAACATCGGCGCGACCCATCACGACGGTATTGAATCTGCAATCGACTACACCTTTGATGATGCCGGTGCGCTGGCCGGGCTGAACCTGTTTGCCAACTACAACTACACACGCGCAATCCAGAAATCCGGCACTACAGCCGGCATGGATGTGCCTTTCTACTCGCGCAATACCGGCACCGTAGGCGCACGCTACCGCGTGCAAGCCTGGACATTTAACCTGTCCGGCTCGCAGCAAAGCGCGCAGTTCTCCGATACGGCTAACACGGTAAAGGAAAGTGCAGATGGTGGCGTGGGCCGCATCCCCGGCTTCCGTGTGCTGAACGCGCAAGTAAATTGGAAAATGCCTGGCAAACCGAACTTTGATGTGATGGTGGGCGTTAATAATCTGAGCGATACCCGCTACTACACGCGTAACGTGGATGGCAACGCCGGCCGCATGGTAGGTTCGCCACGGATGGCGTATGTGGAATTGCGCGCCGGATTCTAAGCCTTGAGGCAGTTAAATCGGTAATACCGGTTTCTGGACTGGCTTCATTCGCGGGCTGCCTCCAAGGCAGCTCGTTTGCCATCTGGCCCCTCCAACGAAGGCCAAGGGGCGCAAAGCCGCTATTTTGCGGGCCGCTTGCAGGCCACGCCAAATGCAGGAACAATTTCCGGGAATTTGGTGGGCAAAGGTTCTGAATATTTTTTCAGGATTTTCTCGCTATTCATCTGGCCCCATTCAGCCGCACCGGAATCCGCGGGCATAAATCCGATTTGCGCAGTAGCTGCGCTTTTTTTCGCACAATCAAAAGCGAACACGGTAATCGCATAGCCTGTTTTCCCATTTGCCTCCTGCGGGGAGCGGAGCGCAACATAGGTCAGTCCGTTCTGGGACTGGATGTGCTGCTGGTCAATCTCCACCGACTGGGGTTTATCGGTTTTGAGTTTTGTCCATTCAAACTTTGTCTGGTCAAACGACTGCGCCAGCGCGCTACCGGCAGAAAGTAGGAACAGCATTGCAAGAGTCAGGCTTTTAAGTTTCATATTTTCTTTCTATCTGGATTCGCTGGTATAGCGGTTCTGAGCGCGTAGCATCTTTCCATAAGCGACAAGGTCTTTGGGATAAACCAGATGTTCAATCCGGCTATCGTCAAGGTCAAGCAAATAAACCGCTGCAGCGGCCTCGAATGCCCAGTAACCATAATAAGGTGCATACCCTTTTTTATTGATTTTAAGATGACCGTCATACCAGCGCGGATGGTATTTCATTGCGGGATACCATTTCTTTAAATATCTTTCAAGCAGGATTTTTGATTGCTTTGGGCTGTCTGCATAAAACAGCTCACTGAGGATGTCAAATGGTTTGCCAAGCACGCAGGTGCCTTCGGTTTCTTCCATATCTTTGTAAGCCGAAATCAGACACTCAAACAAGGCATCCAAGCCCCTATGACTTCGTAATACGTCAATGATGCGCAACACCGAATTTTCATCACGAAGCAGGATTGCAATGCTGAGTAGTTGCAAGGTGTCTTCGTAGTCTGCCAAAGTGTTGAAGTCTGGCGCTGCCCGATATTCATAAGGCCCATCCTCAGGGTATTTTTTTCTTACCGCTTTCATCCAGAGCTGGTCGGTCTCGTTCCATTCTTCAAACAAGTTCACTATTCCAGACAGCCGAGGAGCCAGTTCGTCGAGAGGAAGTCCCGACGTATAATCCAGCATCCAGGCCCAAAAAGCTTCCAGATACAAAAAATGGTGAACAGAAGCGGTTTCTTGATCAGAGTCTGCCAGCAATAAATTTTTTTGCTCACCACGAATGAGCTCTTGCTGGTTCCTGGCCGTTTCCTTGTAAAGAGTTTCGCTCAAAAAATTTTGGCGCCGGCGCTCATTGAACGATTCTCTTTCAGTCATCAACGTGTTAGCTATATGATTTTCAGCCAACTGGACTTTGATCCACGCTACGCTGCCAGATTGTTGCGCCATAATTTGCACCTTCA
The DNA here is from genome assembly GCF_049339885.1 of Undibacterium sp. TJN25. Classification (NCBI taxonomy): domain Bacteria; kingdom Pseudomonadati; phylum Pseudomonadota; class Betaproteobacteria; order Burkholderiales; family Oxalobacteraceae; genus Undibacterium; species Undibacterium sp. TJN25. The sequence goes on from NZ_JBMPPM010000012.1 coordinate 64,024, forward strand.
AATGTCGGCATCACTTCTCCCTGCTTAAAGAAGTGGCGACTGTTTGCCCGCGCCGGTGTTTCCCAATAGCCTTCAGCTGGGCAAGCTTGCCCACCCTGAACCCTGCCAATTTCGGAGACTTCCTCAGGGTTTTTGCTGGTGTATCGATCCTGTTCACGCAGCATTTTTCCATAAGCGACCAGATCCTTCGGGTAAACCAAATGGTCGATCAGGCTGTCGTCAAGATCGAGAAGATATACTGCGGCGCCCGCCTCAAAAGCCCAGTAGCCATAATAAGGCGCATGGCCTTCCTTGATGATATTGAGATGGCCGTCGTACCAGCGAGGGTGGTCCTTCATTGCGGGATACCATTTCTTCAGGTATTTCTCCAGCAAGGCCTCCGATTCATCTGCGGTCTCCGCGAAAAACAACTCGCTAAGAATGTCAAATGGCTTGCCAAGTATGCAGTTGTCTGGAATTTCTTCCACATCCGTGTAGGCCGAAGCCAGGCATTCGAATAAAGAATCCTGATTGCGGTGGCTGCGTAATACATGAATGATTCGCATGACCGAACGTTCATCGCGTACTAAAATTGCAGCGCTCAGAAGTTGCAGCGTATCCTCATAATCAGCCAGGGTGCTGAAATCAGGGGCGCCCCTATATTCATAAGGCCCGTCCTCCGGATACCTTTCTCTTGCCGCTTTCAGCCACAGTTGGTCGGCTTCGTTCCACGCTTCAAATGCATCTACAATCCCTGCAATTCTCGGAGCGAGCTCTTCAATGAGTTTCCCTGCTGTGTAATCCAGCGTCCACGACCAGAAAGCTTCCAGGTAAAGCATTGCATAATTTGAAGAATGAGATTCCGTGCCAGAAATCGCTATCTTCAGATTTTCCGCAGCCACGGCTAATAATGCCTGTTGATTGATAGATGTTTTTTCGTATAAATTTTCAATTAACATTTTTTGACGGCGAGATTCATTAAAATCATTTGGATTGATTTTATTTTTTTGTTTCTCTTTGTCCGATTCTTTCAAAATGACGTCCTGCTGTTTTTGTATAAACCATCGTTCAAAAATGCTGAGGCCACGGTCATCAAAAATATGAGGATTAATTTTAAATTCCACTTATGCAGCCGAAATTGCGAGCCTGTCAGACTGCTGAATTTTGGTCTGTACTACGCTGCCAGATTGTTGCACCATAATTAGCACCGTCAAATACCGGCATGATCTCGCCCTGCTGAAAGAAACGGCGACTATTTGCGCGAGCAGGTGTTTCCCAGTAGCCTTCGGAAGGGCAAAGCTGGCCTCCTTGCACTCTTCCGGCCTGCGGAGCATCACTCTGGCCTTGGCTGGTATAACGGTCTTGTTCGCGCAAACTTTTTCCGTAAGCAACCAAGTCCTTTGGGTACACCAGATGGTCAATCAAACTATCGTTGATGTTGAGCAGATAGACTGTAGCCCCTGCTTCAAATGCCCAATAGCCATAATATGGTGCATGCCCCTCTTTGCTTGCTCGTAAGTGGCCATCGTACCAGCGTGGATGATCTTTCATCGCCGGATACCAGTTCTTTAGATATTTTCCTATTTCTTCCAGAGAGCTGTCATCGGAGTCGCTATAATATGAGTTTAGTAAATAGGTATAGGGCTTACCTAAAATGCAGGTCTCGATATCGATAGGGTCTTCCACATAAGCGCCTATCAGTTGCTCAAATAAGGCATCTTCACCGCGGTGGCTACGCATTACCTGGACTATTCGCCCGATAGATCGAACGTCCCGTAAAAGAACAGCAATGCCAAGTAATTGCATTGTGTCTTCATAATCTGCAGTCGAGCTGAAATCTGGCGCTGCCCGGTATTCATAAGGTCCATCTTCGGGAAATTTTTGGCGAACTGCCTTTAACCACAGTTGATGAGCCTCATTCCAAGCTTCAAATGCATCGACAATTGTCGAGAGGCGCGGCGCCAGCCCTTCAATTGCGCAGCCGGCAGTATAGTCCAGCATCCAGCTCCACAGCGACTCCAAATACAGCATGGCATAGCTTACCGAGTACGCTTCGGTACCAGGAGTCTGAATTTGTAGATTGTCCCTGTTGCCCGCCAATAGATCTTGTTGATTCTCTTGGGTTTTTTCATATAGCCGGGCATCTAAAAATTGTTGGCGACGTTTTTTCGGGAACGGCAACACGACATCCATCTTTACTTACCTTTCTTTCGAGACGCTTTTGGCGGCTGTTGTGGCTTTACTTTTTGTTCATCTTGTTCTTGCTCAGCGACTGGCTTTGTTTTCTTGGGGACTGACAACCGCCGATCTGCAACAAAATCAATATCTTCAGCATCAAAGGTTTCAGATACGCCATGTGTAGGTTTGTGAATATCGTGCAGTTTCACGTTATGAAAATCTGCGGAGGCCAGAATTTCAATTACTGCTTGCAGATGCTCATATATTCCTGCGGCGGGTATCAGACTCAGTCCTTTAGGATCTTTGTGTTTTCCAAACGGATTAGAGACTGTGGGTATAGCTAAAAACAAGTATACCCAACGGTTTTTCAGATTGCTATCAGATTGCATGGATCTTTGAGATGTGCTCGCGGCAATCCATTTTCGTCCCATCTGCGTTCCCTTTTTTGGCTCCCCTAGTAAGCTCCATAGTGCCAGTTGTCTGTCGGTCAGTGTTGCAGGTGCAGTCGGGATGCTGCCCAGCCTCATTTTCTTTTGCCCCATGCCGTACATGCTGCCGGCGCTTTCGCTGGTCTTGGCTTCTATAAAATGATAGGTTGCCGCATTAACTTGCCAGATTGTATCAACCCCGGATAACGTGACTTTGGCCAGATCTTCAGGCACAAGCTCGGAAGGCCTTTCGTCCTTGTTATTCGGCCCCACGATGCGCGGAAACGCTGATTTCCATTTGCCCTTGACGTCACCATGCGGCCATGCGCCTTTTGCATTGAGCTTGTGTTCCATGTGGTAGTAGTCAGCCATGTGCTCGCCGACCAGGCCGCGGGGAATAAAGGTGACATCGTTCAGCAATTCACGCGCGGTGCGTCGCGCGTGGCTGGTATGCCCGGTGTCCGCCTGCGTGGTCTGGCGGTTGGAATCTGCAAGTTTTTCGTGCGTTTTGCCTTTACCGGGCGACACGGGCTGTTCGGGTTTTGCCTTGGCAGCCGGTGCCTCGCTATGGTGTTTTGCCGGCGGCGCGGCGTGGCTTGCCGCCGCAGCGGGTTTGTCATTGTGCTTGGCGCCGCTATTACCCACTACGGCAGCGGCATAGGTAACTTTTTGGGCAACCCACAGCGCATCTTCGCCAAGCATGTCCTTGATCATTTCCTGCAGCGCAGCAGATCCTTCCTGGATACCAGCCTTCAGCGGGCCCCGTACCTGTTCCACCCTTGGTTTCAGGTCGCGCGCAAGATACTGGATGTCTTCCGGCAGCCACCAGTGCGGTTGGGACAGGATGGTCAGCAAGTCGACGCAATTATCCAGCGCATCCATTGATAACGTAATGGCCTGCTGGGTATTGGCTGCCCACTGGAAAGTCTTGAAAAACTTGATAGCGGCGCCCTTGCTTTTGCCAAGCATGCTTTCCACCAACGCAGAGCTTGGAAGGTGGCCTAGGAGCTTGCTTTCCTTGCGATATTTCTTGATCGGCTTGACGATGGTCTTGAACAGGCTGCCTACCTCGGGGATGCAGCCGAATGCTGCCAGCGCCATGTCGATCCAGTCATCCTTGTTGGCATTGGCAACACCTTTTTTACCGATACGGTAGATCATCCCGGATACATCCCGCACATCCATGATCTGGTCCACTACCGGGATCAGCGAAATGGCGCCGCCAACGATCATCGCAGCAGTGCCCTGGTCTTCTTCAAAATCTCCCAGGATCAGGTCTTTGAAGAATTTACCGATGTCGTTAAGAAGGCTGGTGTCTGGTGCTGTTGTCATGCGTCCTCGCCTGTTTCACTTTTCTTGCGTTCTGCATCGATCATTGCCTTTGCCTGGTCTTTCTGTTGCCGCGCCCGTTCCAGCAAGGGATCGGGCTTCAGGGGCTCCGGCTTCCATTCGCGCCGGTCTTCGCCGTATTCGACGTGATAGTCTCCCTTGGGAGCGTTTGCGACCAGCGCATACCCCTTGTCGTCCAGCGTTCCCTGGCGTGACGTACCGTCGGCGAAGGTGATTTTGTAGGGCGCGCCTTTCACTGGCTCCAGGTCGCTGTAGTGGAAATTAAGCTCGATATCTTTTTTCAGTTCGTCAGCTGTTGGCAATGCAGGCAAAGCGGGGTTGGCACTGGCCGGCCCTGCCAGCGCCTTCATGCTCGCATTAAACGCCATGGTTCCTGGCCCGTGGATCATGATGTTGCCGCCTTCCAGGCGGATATAGGCGCCTTGCGCCGTCAGCAGTACATGCTTGGGGGCGGCAATGGTGACGGCCTTGCTGATACTGGCGACCGTGATCTGTTTATCGGCCGTGACCCTGGTTTCGTCGCTTTGGCTCTGCATGCTGAATTTACCTGCGGCAGCGTGCAGCTTGATGCCGGTTTCCTTATTGGGCTTGTCCTTGCCGGTTTCAGCACCGGCTTTGCCGAAGGTGAACAGGCTGATGCCCGCCTTGACGGCATGGAGGTGGTTTCCCTGTGCCGCAAAGTTAATATCCTGGCCGGCAGTGATACTGCTGGTGTTGCCGGCATTAAAAACGGCGTCTGCCGGCGTTGTGGCAGCAATGCCAGCGGGGCTGCTGAACTGGATCTGCGGGTCGCTGTAAGCAGTGACCTGCCCCTGGCCGCCGCTACCGTCTGTGTTGCTGCCGGCATCGATGCCGGCGCTGGTCTTCAGCACTTCCCCGCTGTGTTCCTGCTGCTGCAGAGCGGGCAGCTTGGCGGGTTCCGGCTCATCCTGTTTTTTATCGTCCTTCAGCTTGGCATTGTGGGCCTGCGCAGTTTCGGCAAGACTGAGCTGGATTGCATGGCTGGCTTCTACCTGCGCTTGTGCTTCAATGGAATCCAGCTGGCTGCTGGTGGCATTGGCTCTTGCATCGGTGGTGATCAGCATGCCCTGCCCGGCCCTCAGTGCTGCGCTATGCTGGGTTTTGAGTTCGCTACCAAAGCCTGTCTTGTTCAGCCTTTGGTTGTCGGTCTGGTGGCGCAGGTGCCCGAGGTTGAGTTCGCTGGCGCCGTCATGCGGGCTGGCGTGGCTCTGGAGGCTGGTCCGGCTTTCTCCGGGGCTGTCGTCAAATACCAGCTGGTTGTAGCCGCCGCTGCCCTGCTGGCTGGCGCCCATGGCCTGGGTCTTGATACCCGAAAGCGCCGCCGGATGGGCATGCCCGTCGCTTTCGCCGGGGAACCAGGCGGGAGCATTGCCGGTGGCGGTGCCCGCGCCTTGCGCCAGCTGGTTGTATTGCGCGTCTTGTTGGCCCTGGCCGTTATACAGGCTGCCGATGATGACGGGGCGATCTATATCCCCTTCAATAAAATCGACCAATACTTCCTGTCCTATGCGGGGAACTGCATTGCTGCCCCAATTGGCTCCGGCAACGGGTGCCAGTGAGGTTGCAATCCTGACCCAGGTGCCGGATTGCTCGTTCGCCGGCGCGCCGGTATGACCGCTTGATTGTGGATGCGCCAGACGGCTATGGCTGTTGCCGCCGCGCTGCCAGTGAAACTGTACTTTAACCCTGTGGTCGCGGTCGGTATGGATGGCCGCGCCCTGCGGGCCCACGACGACAGCCGTCTGCTGTCCATAAACGGTGGGCTTGGGATGCAGCAGCTTGCCGTGCTGGTCGGTGCCCAGGTTGCGGTAGGGTATCTTGCTGCGGATGGCATCCACGCGATTGCGATAGATGGGCTTTTCGCCCTTTAGCTCGTCGGCCGATTGCAGTATGCCGGACAGGCTGAACGGATCTGCCTGCTGCGTTGCATTCTTGGATGTGTCTGCATAGGGCAGCCCCAGGCTTTGCGCGATATGGGCATGCAGATCGGCACTCAGGTTGTTATGTGCCTGGTGGACAACGCGCAGCACGACAAAGCTGCGGTCATCGTTGCTGGTTTCCAAATCATGCTCTGCGTGCCCGTTCAGCGTAAAGGTAGTGCCTGGCGCTAGTGAACGCACGGTGCCCGCACCGGTAAAAATTTTGTTATGGGCTTCCAGCGCCTGTAGCTGGTTGTTGGCGATACGCTGGCCTTGTTCCCTGGATTCGTAGCTATACAGGCCCGGCGCGTCCTGCGAAACCAGCGGCAGGCTGTTGCTGCTGTTGGCTGCTGTGCTATGTGCGGAGATCGGGCGGGTGTTGATCTGCCGGTAATCCCAGCTCAGCAGCTCTATGCCGCTGGTTTGCCAGCGCCTTTCGCTGCGCCAGCGGTCCATGCTGTCGCCGGGCATCACGGCGCCCGACTGCGTGAAATTGACCTGCGCCTGCTGGTTGGGCTGGAAGGCGCCGTTATGATCGGCAATCACCAGGGTGTGGCTACCCAGCGCGGGGCTGGCCGCATCGCCCGAGTGCTCTATCCACGAGAACAAACCCTCTTCGTTCATCAGCCTTTGCACAAAAGCCAGATCGCTTTCCTGGTATTGGGTTGTCAGCGAGCGCTTGGGATAGACAGAGGGATTTTCTACGTCCATACGCCACAACGGCAATAATTTACCCTGGCCTTCGTAATCCTGGAAAATGGATTCCAGGATTTGCAGCACCGTCATGTCCTGGTAGGTGGTGCTGTCGCGCCGCAACGCCAGCATGGCGGTCCAGGGCTCGGTCACCAGTTTGTAGCGGGCCATGCCACCGTTGGCGCCTACGGCCTCCACGGCCGTAATATGGCCATGGAAGGGGCGCGTGCTTTCCAGGCCGTCCGCTGTCAGCAGTTCCAGTAATACAGGCTGCCCGAGCAAGGTTTTGAGTTCGATATCGGCGTCGGTGGAGAGTGCGGTAACTTCCAGGCGGAAGCCTTCATTCAGGCTTTCCGTGCCGTGAAAGCTTTCCGCCATCAGCTGCGCCAGCCCCGCGGGCGTAGTCAGGCGCAGCAGACGGCTGTCCTGCGCCCATCCACCGCTCAGCATGTTGACGATATCGGCCGGTGTCATGGCTGGCCCTGATGTATTGCACTGCGAGCCTGAGTAGTTCGCGGATGCGGCATCGCACTCCCTCCTCCGGCGCCCGGGGCGGCATTAGAAAGGTACGCAGCTTGTGCTTGTATAAGGATTGCCATCATCTTATTTGATCGTGTACCTGAACTGGCCCCGCTTGTTGGCGCTGACCTTGATTTTGGCGATGCTCGCGCCTTCCGCCATCTTGGCGAGCACGCTCTCGGCAATTTCAGGCAGCAAGGTGCCGTTAAGGATGTTGTCGACATTGCGCGCGCCGGAATCGACCTCGGTACAGCGTGCCAGCACAGCGTCCACCAGCGCGTCGTCGTGGCTGAACTCTGCCTTGTGGTTGGCGCTGATGCGTTTCTGGATGTGCTTCAGTTTCAGCTCTATGATCTGGGCCAGGATGTCGTCAGCGATAGGATAAAACGGAATTACCTTCAAGCGTCCCAGGAAAGCCGGCTTGAAGGCTTTCATCAGTTGCGGACGGATCTGTTCTTCCAGCATGGCCGGCGTAGGGAGATCAGCGGCCTCCCTATTCAGGCAGGCTTGCATCATGAGGCTGGAGGCGACATTCGATGTCAGGATAATGATGGTATTCTTGAAATCGATCTCGCGGCCCTCGGCATCGTCCAGCACACCCTTGTCGAATACCTGGAAGAACAGCTCCAGCACATCGGGATGCGCTTTTTCCACTTCATCCAGCAACACCACGCTATACGGGTTGCGCCGCACCGCTTCTGTCAGCACGCCGCCTTCGCCGTAGCCGACATAGCCTGGTGGCGAGCCTTTCAGGCCGGAGACGCTATGCGCTTCCTGATATTCGCTCATATTGATCGTGACCAGCTTGCGCTCGCCGCCATACAGCACGTCGGCCAATGCCAGTGCGGTTTCGGTTTTGCCTATGCCTGAAGGACCCACAAACAGGAATACACCCTTGGGCTTGTTCGGATCATCAAGGTTGGCGCGCGAGGTGCGCACCCTTTGTGCGACTGCCTCAATCGCATGCGTCTGACCCAGCACTCTTTCCTGCAGCAGATTCTTCAGGTTCAGCACGGTTTTGATCTCGTCTTTCACCATCTTGCCCAGGGGGATGCCAGTCCATGCTGCGACGATCTCTGCGACGATGTGGCCGTCCACCTGTACCGGCACCATCGGCGTTTCGCCCTGGAGCAGCTTAAGCTGTTCGATCAGGTCCTGCAGTTTCTGGCTGCCTTCGCTGCTTTCGCTACCCTTTGCATCTCTCGTTTTTTTGCCCGATTTTGCGGGGGTATTTGTAACAGCAGGCGCATCCGCGCGGTTTTCCTGCACGCTGTTTTCTGCTGCCTCCAGTGAACTGCGCAGGGTCTTAATTTGTTCCGTGAGCTGTTTTTCCTGCTCCCAGCGCGAGGTAAGCAGGTCGCGGTCGCTGGCGAGGGTGACGGCAAGCTCCCGCAACTCCTGCAGGCGGGCGGCATGTTTGGCGCCGCTGCTCTGTTCTCTTTCCAGCGAAGCAGTTTCAGCGGTGATGCGATCCAGCTGTTTATGGATATTTTCCAGCAAGACCGGCGTTGCATTCTGCCCCAGTGCCACCTTGGCACAGGCGGTATCCAGCACGCTGATGGCCTTGTCAGGCAATTGCCGGCCGCTGATATAGCGGTGCGAAAGCCTTACGGCTTCAGTGATGGCCTCGTCGTAGACGCGCACGTTGAAATGCTTTTCCATCAGCGGCGCCATGCCGCGCAGCATGGCGCAGGCCAGCTCCTCGGAAGGCTCTTCCACCTTGATGACCTGGAAACGCCTCGCCAGTGCGGCATCCTTTTCGAAATATTTCTTGTATTCGCTCCAGGTGGTGGCGGCAATCGTACGCAGTTCGCCGCGCGCCAGCGCCGGTTTCAGCAGGTTGGCCGCATCGTTTTGCCCCGCCTGGCCGCCGGCGCCTATCATCGTATGTGCCTCGTCGATGAACAGGATGATGGCATGTGGGCTTTTCTTGACTTCGTCGATGACGTTTTTCAGGCGATTTTCAAATTCCCCCTTGACGCTGGCGCCGGCCTGCAACAGCCCCATGTCCAGCGTATGGATTTCCACGCCGTGCAGCACTTCCGGGACGTCCTTTTGCGCGATGCGCAAGGCCAGCCCTTCCACCACTGCGGTCTTGCCGACACCGGCTTCGCCGGTCAGGATGGGATTGTTCTGGCGTCGCCGCATCAGGATATCGATTGCCTGCCGTATTTCCATGTCGCGGCCAATGACAGGGTCAACCTTGCCATCCCGCGCACGTTGCGTCAGGTTGGTTGTGAACTGGTCCAGCGCAGGGGTTTTGGTGGGAGCGGGCCTGGTTATCAAATCCCCGGCCGGGTCTCCGCCCTCTTCCGGTTGTCCAAGAGGTACGGCGCTGCTGCCCTCTTGCGAACCGGCGGTCAGTTTGTCCAGATCGTGTTTCAAATCGTCCAGCTTGAACTTCACAAACAGTTTGGATCCGCGATACGCCAGTTGTGCCAGGTCCGGCTCGGTCAGCAGGGCCAGCAGCAAATGGCTGCTGCGGATCTGGTGTTCCTGGCCGGCCTGTGCATCCAGCGAGGCCAGCAGCCACGCATGTTCAAACAACTTGGGCAGGTGTGGCGAGAATACCGGCGTGCGCGCATTGCCGGTCTTGAAGCGGTTGATTTCCGTGCGCAGATCAGCTTCCAGGCTGGCGACACTGATGCCGCATTTGCGTGAAATGATGACAAAGTCGCTCTGCGGTTGCTCCAGCAATGCCAGGAACAGGTGTTCAATATCTACCTCATATTGGCCCAAACCAACGCAGATAGTTGCCGCCCTCGTCGCCGCCGTGCGGGAAGTCTCGTTCAGTTTGCTGATCAATGTCTTGAGATTGATACTCATCAATGCTTATCCTTGTTAGTAGATGAACCCGGCCCTGGAACCTGCCTTATCTTTCAATATTGCAGCCGCAATATCTGTGCGGTTTACAACGCATGTATTTCATATTTCACATCCTGGCGGTCTTCGGTCGCATCACCCGTGGTAAGGAAGCTATCCCATCCCAGCCGCCCGCCTTCACGTTCGCTTGCCAGGCTGGTGCCGTGCACATCCTGCCTGCGCAGAATCAGCTGCACCTCATATTCCAGGCAAAGGTTGCTGAACATCGTCAGCATCTTTTCCAGCGACCTGGCTGCTTTTTCTCCTGGCAGAAAAGTTTCAAAATCTTTCCTTGCCAAGGGACCTAAGATTACTTTCATGCGCAGGTCACGCTGCCACACGCGGGAGCCTGCCATGGCTTCCGAGCCGAGTATGGCGTTGCTCGCGCCCAGCATGGTTTGCTGATGCAGCGGCACGTCATACCAGAAGCCGATAAACTGTTCGATGGCAACCGGAACCGCAAAATATTCGCTGAGCACCTGCTGCATATACGCTGCTGAAGCAGGGCGTTGCATCATCGCCGAGGCGTAATACCCCATGGTCTGGTCAAATACACCCTCTTCCTCTTCGCTGTTTCTACGCTGCAGGGATTCATGGCCGACGCCTGCCAGCGACAGCAGCAGCGGCAGGAATTTATCTTCTCCGCCCAGCTCATACTTCAGTTCCAGCCGGTATTTACGCCAGGCCTGGTAAAACAACGCCACTGCGCGGTTGGAGAACGTGTCAAGAAAGGCCTTGGGGCCCTCATCCCTCTCAAACAGCAGATGCTCTGCGATGCGCTCGGTGTAGTGTGCTGGCAGCGTGCCGTTGCCGCCCAAAAAACCCATGAAGGAAGGCGTCATACCGATGTGGGCCAACTCTCCGCTCAGCAGCGCTGCCAGAAGTTCGTTGTCCGTTCTTTGTATCGTTGCCGGATACGGCGTCAGCGCATCTACTTCGCTGGCAGGAAAACTCAGTGACACCCTGTTCTTGAAGCGCAGGTATCCTGCGACGGCGTTGTCATGCGGCACGCCGTTCTGCTTGAGCCAAAGCTCAATAATGCGAACAGCCTGAAAGAACTGGAACCGGTAGGGCTCATCCAGCAGGCGCTGGACTACACTAGGCTCAAATCTCCGCTTCTCGGCAAGCATCGCAGCAGGTCCTCCCCTGTTCTATTTGAAACGATTACCAGCTGGGTAAAGCTGTTGGCGGTGACATACAGGCCCAGGAAGCGCTCCACGATATGCGCAAAAACGTGGATGCCGCTGCCGACGAAGCTTTCTTCGTCTATGGTCAGGCGCACCTCTATACCGCGTACCAGGCACGCAAATGGATTGCCTGGTAGCCAGGCTTTTGCCGCCTTGTGTTCGATATCGATGACACCGCCGATCTGGCGCTGCGACGTGGCAGACCTGGGCAGGTCGTACAGGCGCAGCATTTCCTGGAATGCTTCCAGGCCGCCCTTGGACAGCGATAAATGATTCAGTGACAGATGGGAGATCAGGCGCCAGTGCGCACCCCGGCCCCGTTCAAAACGGTGGGATTCAGTCGGTTTGCGCAGGAAGCTGATCGCACGTACCATGGAACCACCTTCCAGGAACAGGTCTCCGCCCGGCAGGCCATAGGTCAGTGACGCAGGAAGATCGCGGTTGCAGCAGGTCAGTTCCAGGCTCAATGTCTGGGTTTCCACGATAGCGGGGTCAAAGTCGATATCAACGATGGAAATTTCAGTCTCGTAGCCAGGGCTCTTCAGAGCTACCATCTCATCGCGGTGTGCAACCCAGTAATGCCCTTCTTTTTCCGAAGTTTCGCCATGCCTGAGCGAATAAAAAGGCCGGAATTCGGTAATGGATTCGCCTTGCGGCGTCTGGCGCACCAGTTTTACCGAATCAATGCTGTGCACTTCATAGGCAAACGCGCGACGCGAATCTGCTACCACCGGATAATGTGCCGCGGCATGCGTCAGGCGTATCGGATCACCCCTCTGCTTGAACAGGTTAATCACGGGCGTACAGCCCAGCAATACGTTATTGGCCGACAAATTGCCGAGCATGCGCGCCATATTGGAATCTGCCCGCAAACCTCCCAAGACCAGGTGCAAGGTGAACGACCTGCTGGCAGTCGGCAGCAGCTTGTTGATCGACGTCATGTCGATATCGAAAAAGTTAAATTTCTCCGGGAAGGTAAAATATTCTGTCAGTAGCCGGTATGCAGGATGCGAACGCGGCGCAAATGGTATCAATGCCTCGCTCTCGTCAAAACCCACGCCGGCAATTGGCGTCTTGGCCAGCGGCAGCCAGCGGCCATTCTGGTCCACCTCGACGTAGGCACATAGAGTGCGCATGAACAGGCTGTCGCGCAGGCCGGCGCAGAAAGAAGATTCACCGTCAATAAAGGCGCGCAATGACGGCAGGTTCAGCTGCGCAAATCCCGCCTGCATCGAGGTTGCGTCCAGCGTAATGCTGATGGTGGAGCTTGCCTTTGGCGGCAGCACTACCGCTTCCGGCGGCGATGCAATCGCATTGAATCTGGCTTGCGACAGACGGATCGGTGCAACCGTCACATCGTACACAGTCTTGAACTTGCAGGCGACGCCCTTCACAGGACGCGTCGCCAACTCGGTGCCGCGCGGTATTTCACTGGCTGCAGTCAATTGTGCCGCAGCGGCGCTGTAATCCATCCTGGCAATCGAACAGGAAGGAAACGGGCGCAGGTAATGCGGGTACAGGACATCGAACAATGCCTCTGTGAATTCTGGATAGTCGTCATCCAGTCGCTTTGAGATGCGCGAATTGAGCAGCGCAAACGACTGTATCATCCGCTCGATGTGGGGATCTTCACAGACCTCGCCCACCATCAGCAGACGCCCGGCAATTTTCGGATAGCGTTCTGAAAATTCGCGGGAGTAACGTCTTAAAAAACCTAGTTCGCGCTCATAGTACGGAAGCAATTCATCCATGTGTCATCCCGGCACGCGCTGCCCTACGGGTCTTGCTGATGGAGTAATGCAGGCTGGACGGTTGCAGTACCGCGTCGAAACTGACCGGCTCCTGCGCTGGATGCACTACCAGCAATGCAGAAATGGCGAAATTCAGCCTGTTGATCGAGCCTTCCTGCACTTCCAGTGCGGCTTTGACATTGCGCAGCCTCGGCTCATGCCGGGCAATGGTTTGCTCCAGCGAACGGCAGATAAATGCACGGTCGTCTGTGCTGGCCAGGCTCAGGCCCGCAAAGTCGCTCAAGCCGTAGGTGGCAATCGATTTACTGCATTCAGGGTAGGAAGCCAGCAGGCCTTCAGGGATAATTTTTCTGGTATTCAACAATGCTTCGAGATCGCGTGCGACTGCATCCTTAAGGTCTTCCATTGAAAGACGTGTGACGGTATCTCCGGATGACGTATGTCTCCCGTCTCCCATCAATTTATCCAGCAGCCCTGGGGCGAAACCTTGCATTAATGTGCTTCCCAAAAAAAATACCGCGGCTTAAAAGAACGCCTGCCCCGCAAGTCCGCCGCAGAAAAATACCGGCAAGCTATGCCGTTTATTGTTTGCAGCGAACCTGCGGACCAGGACTCCGCCCGCGGATCTACAAAAAAATTTAAATCGTTTTGTTCGCAGACAGATCCCAGCCGCCGGAAGTATTGCCACCGGAGCCGCCGCCTACTTTTTGCTGCGTGTATTTCCATTTCACCTTGGAGTATTTCAGGCGGACTTCTTCACCCAAAATCGCGCCTGGCGCAATCGCCGGTGCTACGCCGCCGACCAGGACGTTTTCCAGTTCGATTTCAAAGTACTTGATGCGCTGGCCCTGAGCATCGGCACGCAGGAACTCAAACTTGGCTTTCGGAATGGTTTTGCCCGAGGAGCTGTTTTGCAGCAGCAGCGGTGTGGACAGATCGGCCAGTTTCGAGATCACGATGTCTTTGTGCTCGCAACGTTCCGCCGTATGGCCGCCGCCTGTTGACGAGGTAGCAGTTTTAGGCTGAAGCACTTCCCATTGGACACCGGTACATTCGATCCAGTCCTTGTGGTCGGTATCGGTTGATTCACCTTTGATACCATCAATTTGCAGGTAGACGTCGATTGCCATTATTTATCATCCTAAATAAGTACTAAATTAAAAAAAATTACGACTTGGTCGATTGAGGCAGCTCCGCGACCAGACGGAGTGACACTGATAATTCATCCAACTGGAAGTGAGGGCGCAGGAAACTGACTGCGCGATACACCCCGGGGCGTCCCGGTACTTCCGACACTTGGACTGATGCTTCCCTTAACGGGAATTGGGCTTTCTGTTCCTGACTGGCGTTATCGTCCAGAAGTACATACTGGGTCAGCCAGCGGTTCAGAAAATCTTCTACATTCGAGGCGGCGGCAAAGCTGCCGATCTTGTCGCGCATCATGGCTTTCATGTAGTGCGCGATGCGGGAAACGGCAAAAATATACTGCAACTGTGCAGACAGCACGGCGTTGGCATTGGCTGAGTCGGTGTTGTATTTCTTGGCCTTCTGCGTGGACTGGGCGCCGAAAAATGCGGCGTAATCCGTATCCTTGCAATGCACCAGCGAGATAAAGCCGAGGTCGCTCAATTCTTTCTCGCGCCTGTCGGTAATGGCAATTTCAGCCGGGCATTTCAATGCCACTTCGCCTTCGTCGGTTTTAAAGGTATGGGTGGGCAGGTCTTCCACCAGACCGCCGCCTTCGACACCGCGGATTGCCGCGCACCAGCCGAAATCGTCGAATGCCTTGGTCAGCTTGGTACCCAGAGCGTAGGCGGCGTTGCACCACAGGTATTTCTGGTGATCCGTACCGTCCACGTCCTCGACAAAATTGAAGCCCTCCACTGTTGCGCCATCACGCGGATTGAACGGCAGGCGGCCGAGAAAGCGTGGCAAAGTCAGACCCACATAGCGGGAATCTTCGGATTCGCGGAAGGATTTCCATTTCGCGTATTCCACCGTGTCGAATATTTTCGACAGGTCCCTGGGCTTGCCCAGGTCGCTGTAGGTTTCCAATCCAAACAGCTCCGGCGACGCAGCAGAAATGAAAGGCGCATGGGCCGCAGCCGCGATATGCGACATCTGCTCAATCAGGTACATGTCTTCCGGCTGGCGCGTGACTTCAAAATCGCCGATCAGCGCGCCGAATGGGGCGCCGCCGAAGGTGCCGAATTCCTCTTCATACACTTTCTTGAACATCGCGCTCTGGTCGAATTCAAGCGCCGTCTGAAAATCCTTGACCAGTTCTTTCTTGGTCACATTGATCATCTTGATCTTCAGGCTCTGGCTGGTCGACGTGTTCTTGACCAGGTAATTCAGACCGGTCCAGCTGCTTTCCAGCTTTTGGAACTCGGGCGCATGCATGACGGCGCTCAGTTGCCTGGAAATAAGGCGGTCCAGTTCGGCAACGCGGGCATCGATGGTCGCGGCAAGGTTTTCCGAAACCACCACCGTGCCTAGCAGCACCTGGCTGACCAGTTCCGAAATGATGTCTTTTGCACGGGCATGTTCAGTGGAAGATTTCGCCACTTTGCTTTGCTCTACAATCTGATCAAGCAAACCGGACTCCGTGATTTCCCCGGCAGCGGAGGTAGCCAATTGTTGTGCGGACATTTCAGGTTCCTTGCTTGTTGGACTGTTGACTGAGGGTGGCGAGTTTTTCCGTGCTATTGAGCACGTCGTTCAGAATGTCTTCCAGCTTTTCATTGCCAGCCAGCTTGTTCCTGAGGTCGGCCAGTTTGGTACGCGCTTCCAGTAATTTTTTTAATGGTTCTACCTGTTCCACGACGGACTCGGGGCGAAAATCTTCCATGGAATTGAAGGTCAGGTCGACGGCAAATTCACCGCCCTGCTCGCTCAGTTCGTTGGGCACGCGATACACAGCCTTTGGTTGCAGGCCCTTCATGACTTCATCGAAGTTGTCACGGTCTATTGCGACAAATTTTCTGTCCTTCAAACGTGGCTGCGGCAAATCCGATTTTCCGCTGAAGTCACCTGCAACGCCGACGACAAAGGGCAATTCCTTTTGTTCGATGGCATCGCCGATCTCCACGTCATAGGTCATCTGAACCCGCGGAGGCCGCACTTTTTGCAATCGTTTTTGTACACTTTCTTGTTTTGCCATTACAGTTCCCCTAGGAGGCTAAAAAATGACCGGATCTATCGGCCTGCTTTCAAATATGTGACGACTCTTTATTTCAAGGAACCGAAAGGATTGCTGTCTGCCTTCTGCGCTTCCACCGGCGGTTTCGCAGACACTCCCTTCGTGGCGCGAGGTACAGCCGCTGCCGTTGCAGTACCGGCTGCACCGGCAGCAACGGCCGGTTTTGCTGCTGCCACTGCAGGCTTGCCGCGTGTCGGGACCAGCACTGTCTCTCCCAGGCTCTCACGCAGCAGCTTCGCCAGGTCTTGCGCTTCAGTGCGGACCGAACCTGTCAGGTTGCTGCGCTGGCTTAGATCTGCAAGCGCCTTGGTCGAAAGCCGGAGTCCACTAACGGCGATGATGCTGTTGGCCACGTTGTCGCTTGCATCCCGTTGCAGCACTTCCAGCGCATTGGTGATGGCGCCACCATAATTGGCGCTATCAAAATTGAGCTGGGCCATCCGCAGCCAAGGCGCTTTGTCTGCCGGATACAGGTTTGCCGCGTTTTTCAGCACGCTAACCGCCTTATCCGGCTGGCCGCCTTCAGAGGCAACAGAAGCCTGTGTCATCAGGCTATCCAGGCTTGGCGGCGGGGGTGCATCAGCGGCTTTATCCGGCATCTGCGCGCAAGCACTTAACAGTATTGCGGTCGCGATACACGACAAGAATTTTGTTTTCCGACCAGGCATGCGTTTCTCTCCGGCAAATATTAAAATCATTTAGATGAAAAAAAGTAATGCAAATTAATTAAGTTATTGAGTGGTGAATCTTATAAGCTGTTTAACATGCGAGCAATAGTAAGATAGCAAGATTTCGGCTAGTCAATTGCTACAAGTTGTAAGTATCATATTTTTATTTTGGAAATTTAAAAAAATCATGTCGTCTTTAGCTAATAACATCGTTCAAATTCATCATAAAAATGGTCATTTACGTAATTTAAAAAAATGCACACTTAGAAACAAATATTTTCAGTAACAATTTCACCATTAAAAAGCAGGCTTGAAATCCCATTGTCTATTTTATAATGCAGCATCAGTTGTTGAATTTGGTTATCTTTTTCGATGTTTCATTTATCAAGTATATTAACTAAATGATTAGCCAATCTTGCACGTGCCGGATGATGGGTGTAGCAGTGCTGGTGTTGTCGATTGCCGGCTGTGCAGCGGTGGGGACGGTGGCGACTGTTGCCAATGCGGCGCTGGAAGTAACCGGCATAAAAAAGCCGCCTATGCCTGAATTACCGGATGCCCAAAAGGCGCCGCGCACCATACTGATCAACCTGCAAGCATCGGAAAGCTTGAATACCGATGCAAACGGACGCTCGCTCGCGCTGGTAGCAAGAATTTACAAGTTGAGGCAGACGGCGAACTTTCAGCAGGCAAGCTATGACACCTTTTTAAATCCGCAAAAGGAAAAAGATGCGTTGGGAACAGATTTGCTGGAAGTGACGGAAGTCACTTTAGTACCCGGCCAAAAATACAGGGCCAGCGAAAAAGTCAGCCGTGAAGCGTATTTTGTCGGCGTGGTGGCATTGTTCCGCGCCCCTGCTCCACAGCGCTGGCGAGCTACGTTTGCAGCCGCCGATGCGGAAAAAACCGGTATTACCGTCGGCATGACAGCCTGCGCGCTGACGGTTGGCACCGGACAGGCAGTGAAGGCGGATACGGATGATCTTAAAACTCTTTCCTCAGTGCGGTGCCAGTGATGCCGCGACCGGGCAAGCGAGCCTGAAGACAAACCTTTATAGCGAGTGAGAATACAGCCGTGAATATCAACGCAAAAGTTTTATGGGGCGAAGGACTTTTTCTGCGCCCTCAGCATTTCCAGCAGCAGGACCATTATCATGAGCGCCGCCTGCATGATATCGCGCAGGCGCTGCAGCCCTATTCCTGGGGCATCCTCAACCTGCAATGCGACAAGGAGGCGTTGGCGAACAATACCCTGCGTCTGCTTGATCTGGCGCTGATTTTTCAGGACGGCGAAATTGTCAGGGCGCCGTCCGTCGATGATCTGCCCGAAGCAGTGGACCTGAGCGAATTGCCGCTGTCGCAGCAGTCAGTTACTTACTACGTGGCATTGCCGGCGTTGAAAAGTTTTGGCGGAAATTTTTCCCCTGCCGCAAATACCAGCAATTCCACCCGCTACACGCAGTCGAATCTCGATACGCCGGACTTGTTCACCCAGGCAGTCAACGCGGAACTGAGTTATCTCAAAAAGACGGTGCGTCTTGTCTCCGAGATGGAGCCGCGCGATTCTTTTGTTAATTTTCCTGTCATCCGCTTGCGGCGCGCATCCACCGGTGGTTTCGAACTCGACCCCAGCTTTGTCGCGCCTAGTTTGTCGATCCGTAGCGCCCCCATGCTTTTCCTGCAGTTGCGGCGGCTAATGGACGCATTGCAGGCCAAGGTCAATGCGCTGTACGGGCACCACCGCGAGCCGAGCAAGAACGTCATCGAATTCCGTAGTGGAGATATTTCTTCATTCTGGCTGCTGCACACTGCCAGCGCTGCGTTTGCTTCACTGAGCCACTACCTGCATCACCCTAACCTGCATCCGGAGCGCTTATATGAGCAGTTGTTGGGGCTGGCAGGTTCCTTGTTGACCTATTCCAAGACCAATTCCCTGACCGACTTGCCGCCCTATCAGCACCAGGATCCCGGTCCTTGTTTTGCCAAGCTTCATTCGATCATCCGTGAATTGCTGGATACCGTTATTTCGTCCAAGTATTTCTCGATAGCCCTTTCGGAAAATAAACCCTCATACCACCACGGCCTGCTCGATTCCGGCAAGATCAACGGCGAAACCAGCCTGTATATTGCGGTGGCAGCCGATATGCCGGCCGTTGAACTGGTGGACATTGTGCCGCTCAGGTTCAAGACCGGTGCGCCTGATGATGTGGAAAAATTTGTGCTTTCTGCGATGCCGGGCATCAAGCTGGTGCATTCGCCGCAAGTGCCTTCCGCAGTACCGGTCAGGCCGGATACGTTCTACTTCCTGATTGAAAACAAGGGGCCGTTGTACGAACGCATGATGCAGGCGCAGTCCATCTCCATTTACGTGCCCTCCGGTATTCGCGACCTTAAACTAGAACTGATGGCGGTAAGCTCATGACCAATACAGCTCCTTCTCTTTTTGGAAACAATCCTCCCCCATTCACGGCAGCAGATACCTCCTTTACGCCGCATTCGCTGCTGGACTTGATGTATGACGGTTTTTACGCACTCTTCATGTTGAAGAACCGCTGCCCGCCGGAAGACGGCACGCGCTTTTCCGACAATGTCGTTGCCTTTCTGGATGAGTTTGATCGGCGGGCCAAGAAGATGGGGACCTCGGCGGACGATGTTCACGCGGCCAAATACGCGTTTTGTGCCGCAGTCGATGAAATCATCCTGCGTTCTCAGTTTGTTATCCGCGATTCATGGGAGCGCCGCCCGCTGCAGCTGGCGATCTTCGGCGACCAGTTGGCCGGCGAAAACTTCTTCAGCCGCCTGGAAGAGCTGCGGGCGCGGGGTTCGGCTCATATCGAAGCACTGGAAGTCTTCCACATGTGCCTGCTGCTAGGCTTCGAGGGAAAATATATCATCGAAGGTTCGGAAAAGCTGAATTACCTGACGGCGCGGCTGGGAGATGAAATTGCGCTACTGAAGGGAAAGGGCGCTGGCTTCGCGCCGCACTGGGCGCGCCCGGATCAGATTATCAACAAGTTGCGCAATGAAGTGCCGCTATGGATTATCTGCTCGGTGTTCGCGCTGATCGGTATTTCCGGTTATGCAGGGCTGCACTGGATGCTGTCGCACTCGACTGAAAACAGTATCAATGCCTACAACGATGTGGTCAAGCTCGCACCGCGGGCAGCCAATATCACCATTACCTTGCCTTGACCTGATTTTCTTTTCGGTAAAGGCATATGTCAAAGGATAGACCGATGACCGATTTGTCGCAGTTATTGTCCGGCGCCATCGCAATTGCCAGTGGTAGCCTGCTCAGCCAGAATGCCCGCCTGATTTCTATGGAGACGGCCCAGGGTTCGGAATTGCCTGACTCTCTCTCGGTAGAAGCGTTTACCGGGCGCGAAGCTGTCAATGAGCTGTTTTCGTTCGATATCGATGCGCTGAGCCTGTCGGCCGGTGTTGACCTGAAACAGTTCATCGGCGAGGAGATTACGTTGCGCCTGCTGCAGGCGGACGGTTCACGCCGTGCCTGGCACGGATACTGTACCCAGGCTTCGTGGCTGGGGGCGGATGGCGGCATGGCCCGTTACCGGCTACGGCTGGAACCATTTCTGTCATTCCTGCGGCTGCGCCGCGATTCCTATATCTTCCAGGATAAGGATGCCCGCCAGATCGTTACCGACCTTTTGGCCGATTATCCGCAGGCGAATTTCCAGTGGGATGCCACACAGGCGCTCGCAGTTCGGCCCGTTTGCACCCAATACCGGGAAAGCGACCTGGATTTTTTTACGCGGCTACTTGCATCGGAAGGACTGAGCTGGCGTTTTGAGCATGCACAGGATGCAGTAGAAAGCGATGGGGCCTCAGATAATGATGCCCCGCATGCGAAGCACAAACTGGTCATTTTTGATGCGCAATCGGCGCTGCCGGGGATGCCGGGCGGCGACAGCCTGCGTTTCCACGGCGTGCGGGCATCGGACACCGGCGATGCAATCAACCGGTTTTCCGCACGGCGCCAGGTACAGTCGAACGCGGTCAGTCTGTCGAGCTGGGACCATCGCCAGGTCAGCGCCACTGCAGCGGAGCAAAGTTCCAGCCTGGACAATGGCGAACTGCCGGCTTTGAGTATCTACGACGGCGCATCTGAACAACAATACCTGAATGGCGAGTCTGCGGCCCGGCAAAGCGAATTGATGCTGCGCGCGATGGAACTCAACAACAAGCTGTTTGCCGGCGGCGGGGCTGTACGCCAGCTTGCTGCAGGTTACGCTTTTACCCTGACCCAGCATGATAGTTACGGGCCGGGCGAAGATGAGTTCACTGTGCTGTCGGTAGACCATGCCGCCACCAATAATTTGGATGCGGGCATGGCCAGCTTGCTGGAGTCCAATGGGCTGGAGCGAGGCACCTACCGCAATACATTTACCTGCCTGCGCAAAGCCGTACCCATCGTGCCCGCCTTGAGCGCGATGCGACGGACTCCCACCGCGTTGGGAGCGCAGATCGCATTGGTGGTCGGCCTGGAAGGTGCGCCTGTCACGACAGACCGGGATCACCGCATCAAGCTCCAGTTTCCCTGGCAGCGCGGTAGCGCACCGCACGCAGGCGGTATGACGGATACCGGCAGCCTGGCCGACACCACCGGCAATGCGCCGGGCAATGAAAAATCCGGCACCTGGGTGCGTGTGGCGGAAGCCTTGTCAGGCCCCAACTGGGGTAGCAGCTTCACTCCGCGCATCGGCACTGAAGTGCTGGTGGATTTCATTGAGGCGGACATTGACAGGCCGGTCGTTGTCGCCCAGCTGTATAACGGCGCCGACCTGCCGCCCTACTCCGCCGGCGCCGATTCTGCCGCCAATCATTCCGGTACCCTGTCCGGCATGCATAGCAACAATCTGGATGGAGATGGCCACAATCAGTGGGTAGTGGACGATACACAAGACCAGCTGCGCATACGCCTTGCAAGCAGCACAGCCGCTTCGCAGCTGAATATGGGGTATCTGATTGCGCAATCGCCGTTATCTGCCCAGCGTGGCAATTATCGTGGCAGCGGTTTTGAGTTGCGCACCGACGCGTGGAGCGTTATACGGGCAGGAGAAGGCTTGCTGCTGTCAACCACCATGCGCGCCGGGCGCGGAAGCAGCGTGGCATCCACCCAGATGGATGCGGCAGAAAGTGTCGCGCAGCTGAAAGGTGCAAAATCCCTCAGTGATTCGATGTCGCAGGCCGCAATGCAGCAACAGGCGCTCAACAGCAAAGACGCCGGCAAGGCGCAAACCGACTTTATTGCGGCGATAGACCCGCAACAAAAAGGAAAACACCAGGGCCAGGTTAACGGCCAGGATGCACTGAAGCAGGCGACGGACGGCAGAAACACGGATTCAGCCCAGCCTGTGGAAAAATTCGCCTCACCCATCGTGCATATAGAAAGTCCTACCGCCATCAACCTGGCCAGCCCGGCCACCACGGTGCTGTTCGCCGGCCAGCACTTGCACTGGACCACGCAGGGCGATACCCATTGGGCTGCGGCCTACACCGCATCCATGGTCTCCGGCAACGCCACCAGCCTGTTCACCGCGGCCGGCGGCATCCAGGCAACTGCAGGCAACGGGCCGCTGTCGCTGCAGGCGCATACAGACAAACTGGAAATCCTCGCAGACAAGCAGATTACCGTGATATCGGTCAACGACCATATAGAGATCAACGCCAACCAGAAAATCACGTTGCAGGCCGGGCAATCCTCCATCACGCTGGAAGGCGGCAATATTACTTTTGCCTGTCCCGGTGAGTTTACGGTGAAGGGAGCTCAGCATCCGTTTGGCGGCGGTGCAAGCAAGGCGGCGCAGCTGAAGACACTTCCCGTTTCCTAGGAAAACAATTGAATTTCAGTTGCACCGTAATGATCATGCTTCCCTGCTGTTGTGCTACTTGGCTGTGAAAGCTATCGATTTTATTCAAGGCAAGAAAACTGGTGCAGGTATCAATGTTTTTGTGGGCTATTTCTATTGCACCTATATGTTTCGCGAATAGAAATCGGCCAGCTGAAGCTGCACATTATTAGCAACACGGGAGAAAAAATTGATGTCGTGTTCAGTACGCCGATGGAAACCTGCCATTGTCCTGACGCTACTGCTTGCAGGCTCTGTTTCTGCTTGGTCGATGAATACCAAAGAATATTGCACGGCGGCGAATGACGACATTGCAGTGAAGCCTTCCCGCCTGGGTATATCGTCTACCGTCTGTGTAGACGGGCAGGCATTCACTTTGAATTACGCTTACCAGGCGCGCAGGCTTTCTATCGGCTTCGCTGCGGAGCGGATAATACTGGAAACCGTGCCAAAAGGCTTTGATCCTGAGATGGTAGGTGCCGAACCGCTTAACAGATTCTTGCCGATGGAACTGCAGCCCTATCTTTCGCAGCGTATACTGCTGTATGTTTCTGCACGCCGTTCAACGGGCGGCAATGGCGGAGGCTTCTGCGGCGCCGGGGCGGAAGTATATTTAAATAGCCTGGATATCGGCCATCAACGCGTAAAACTTGTTTCCAGGATTCTGGTTGCCAGCTGCCTGGAATCTATCGAGCTTGATAGCGGCGACAAGGCCCCGGTGTTTGGCGCCATGTCGGTAGTTGACGGGCGCCTAAAAATGAATTTTCTTGCGTACAAGGATAAGCCGGGATTGGCGAGCGCCTTTCTGTCCGAGAATTTTCGGCAGCTGGAATTTCGATAAGACCCTCGCGTCCAGACGATCACTGTTGTAGCGCCAATATTTGACAATGAATTATCGGATTCGCACCGTACGGATAATCGCATCCCATAGCGCAACCGCTTCCGTATCGCTCAGCGACGCCTTTTGTTCATCGCCGTTCGGAGCCTGCTGGCCCGTTTCCAGTTCGATTCCCAGCAGTGGATGATCTGTCGACGGCACCGGCCGTATGGTTTCAAGGCTGAACGCATGCTGCTTGTGCTTGTCGTCTCCTAGTTCAGTCCACGCCAGCCATTCTTGCGCCTTCATGCCGGCCACGGTAAGCTCTCCCTTGCGCAAGACGGTATGTGCGACATTGAAGCTTCCCAGCAACCCGGAACCAGACACCCGTTGCAGCAGGGTTTCCTTGTCGTTTCTGGCATAGGTATCGATGGAAATATTCAGGATGAGGTCGGGATGTTTTTTATGATGGAAAGTCAACTCCGAGGCTTCCTTGTCCAGCGCGCCCTTGACTAGCAGTGAGCCGAAACAGAAGCCCTGCCCATTTTGCTCATCGGGTTTTAACTGTTCCAGCCTGCGGGAGAACGCGAGCAACCTGTCTTCCGCCGTGGCAAAGCTGCCGTCGTAGGAAACGATATTGAGCACAGCGTGCACATCTCCCACAAGCACGTGCAGCTCGCTGCGGAATGAATCCTTGTCGGAATCTATGCTTTCGTAGGCACGTAACAGCGTACTGTGGTCACTGAGTTTGTTTTCATGGGCGAGCATGGGCCGTTTCAGGTACATGTGCTGCTGCGCGAGTATTTCTATTCGCCGCTTGGCGACCAGGCTGTTGAATGCGTCGACAGATACGCCTGTGCCCAATTGAGTCGCTTCTATTTTTTCTTCGGTCTTGATGTCGCTTTTCTCGGGGCGAAAGGTTTCATTGTTTCCAGCCAGCTCGAAATCAGCCGGCAAATCGATCAGGAGCCGGCCTATGCAATGGGTTTTCATGTCAGTGGATTGTGCAGTCATCGCGGGTCTTTCTTGTATGGGGCTTGCTTGGCCTGCGCTGTCGCAAGCAGACAGCGCCAATAAAAATAGGGAAACGGCAAACAGGCGTCCTGTCATGAGAGCTTTGCTTTTGACAGGATTTTTGTAATGGCATAGTGTGTAACGCGCTGTGCGGTGGGGTCTTTATAGGCGGGTTCATGTGAAAACCCGGTCAGGCTGAACTGTTGCCTCACACTGGCGCCGCCAGATTTTTTGGGCGATTTTCCTGAGCTGGAAGGAACGGTGCCGTCGCCGGTGCCGTCCTGCTTGGCGCAAACGATTTCCCAGAAACTGGTCTCAACCACCTGCGGGGCGGTGTAGCCGAATGGGTCCATTGATGGAAAATTGTAAACCTCGGTTTCGCCGCCGACATAAATGAGGTTGGTGCCGTCTTCGCGTACCTGTCCATGGGAGAAGTCTTTGACCGATTCGGGTTTGGGCGCTTTTCCCGATTCAGGTTGCAGGCCCTTTTTCATCGTCCACTGGATTTTTTCAAAGCTGGCCTGTTTTTTATCTCCTGCCCCGTAGAACACAAAGGTGTTCGGGTGATATTTTCCGGACAGGCTTTGATGGAAAGCTTTCGCCTTGCCGATGTTTTTTGAAAACTCCCCCCAGCTGATAGGTTCTCCATTGTCAGGGGAAAGCCACTCTTCCCTGACGAGGCCCCACCACTGGTCTTTGCGCAGATAAATTTCTGAATACGGATCACCGGCAGGCAGGGATTCTATGGTCTTTCCATCTGGACCCTTGATATCCAGCCATTTCGGGTTATAGTCCTGCGAAGGCAGCAATTGCAGGGCGCCGGGGGCTTGCGCAAACACGGCGGTCACTTCCTTGCCATCCGAGCCTATGACAAGGCTGGCGCCGAAATCCTCGTCCTTCATGCCTATCTTGCAGCGGCGGTAAGCGACGGCAGCGCCCACCGCCGGCATTACGCCATGCACGATGCCGGCAATTTTTCCCTCGGCGCCGGATAATTCCGAGCACGCGCGTGCGACTAGCCCGCCCATGGAATGGGTGACCAGGATAACCTGTTCGCAACGGAAATAGCCGCGGTTATTCTGCGCGATGACACTGGTGATTCTTTCTTTCAGCTGGTTGGCCGCATTCAGATTGGTGTCCAGCCAGTTGTAGCCGCATGCATATACGGGGAACCGGCACCTTGCGCGCAACAGCAGATCGTCCGATAGCACCGGCGCCGTCATTTCCTGTTCTTCAGAGTAAAACGGCAGTCCGCTCATCGTCATCGTGATGCCGGGATACAGCTTGGGCACCTGGCGTGGCGCGCCGGGCTGCGGTGTTGCGCTGACCGACGTGTAGAAGAAATCGTTCCATTCCGCCGGGTTGTAGCTGCGGTCGTTCATCGTCGTTTCCAGCCACAGCAGGAACTCGTGATAACTGGTTTGGCCGACTTCGCCCCAGCCCCGGGATTTGAATTCCGATTTGTCGTGGATGCTGCCGACAGGCGTCTTGGGAACAGCGCCGTTGGAGTCCACGCTGGTGCGCGAAGGATGCAGCAGCTTTTGCCTCTGGGCGGCATTTTTCTTCGCCCACATCCAGGCGAGTCCCACCGGCTGTCCCATGGTGGCGTCCAGCCTCCATACCTTGTTGCCCTTGGCGTCCTTCAGGTTCGAGCCCATGATGCCGGGTACGAAAATGATGGGAAGGATGTGCATCGGCGGAATCACCAGCTTGACGGTGTCGCCCAATGTGGTATTGCTCATCTGCCAGTTAAACGTCGGCGTTCCCTTGGTATCGGGCCTTGCCTGCTGGCTGCGGATTTTATCTTTTGGTACGTATGACATCGGCCACTTCCCTGCTGAATTTTCTGCTGAATTATGTGACTTTTCCAAGAACCTTGATCTGCATGTTTTCGGGGCTGAAGCCCTGCTGCAGAGGGATCATTCCCTGTCCGTCGGTAACGCCCTCTATCTTGCCGCCGCCATCCTTCATGATCACGTAGCGCATATTGGAGACAGGGTCGCCGCCAGCGTCCAGCAACTGGAATTTTTCATCAAATTTCATGGTGCCGCGAGGAAGCACGGGCATTTGCGTGCCTATCGTCGCGGGCCCGGTAAAGCTCTTCTTGCCGGCCTGTATCGTGATTTTTCCAGGGCATTGCACGGTAATGTTGCCGCCTTCAATGGTGATATTGGCGCCACCGGATGTGCTCAGGCTGATGCTTTTTGCCGCGGCCCAGTCGATGTGCTCGTGTGAGGACATGATGTCTACCTCATCCCTCGCCTGGATACTGATGGCGTCGGCCTGGGCCTGGATATCGATTGCGTCCTTGGCGGCGATCAGCTGCATGCCGGTCTGCCCTTCTCTTGCCTTTACGGCCCCGGCCAGCATGCCTATTGCCTGCCCCGTATGCAGCCGGAACTGGTTGCCGGTGACGAGCTGGGTATCCAGGCCACTCATGAATACGCCGGTCTCTCCATTGGAGTACTGCAGATTCTGGCCCGCGTTCATGCCCAGCCCGGCCCTGGCGCTGATGGCAATGATGGGATCGGTACTGTGCGGCAGCTTGCCGTCGGACGGCGCCGTGCTCCTGGCGCTGGCGTCGCTCTGTGCCTGTTGCGGATTTTCCTGGCTGAGCATGCCGCTGGCGGCAGTGTGCAGCGCCTTCAGCGGAGGCGCCTTGTTGTCTTCAGCGGCGATCACGCTGGCGCCGGGCTTGGTGCTGCCGATGTGGCTGGCATATTCCACTGTCTGGTGCGTCTTTGCGGCGTCGCTGAAGCTGTTGGCCAGCGTTGCCGCCTGTTTCAGCAGCGCCATGCCGGCCACATTGTCGCCGGCAGAGTCGCGTTGTGAGGCACTATGCTGCACGGCATAACTGGTGAGCAGCAGCCCTGCTCCGGCACGCAAGGCGCCGTAGGCATCGGTACGCAGTTCTGTGCCCTGGCCGCGGAAGCTGCCGCGGTAGTTGTCGGCGGTATGAATCAGGTGACCAAGGTTAAGCTCCGTCGCTGCCTGCGTGCTTTTCAGCTGGATGCGGCCTTGCTTGTCCGTGTCGTCAAAATTGATCTGGTTGTAGCCGCCGCCGCCGAATTCCTTGCTGCGCAGCCCCCATTGGGCGCTGCTATTGGCGTGCCCGGCGCTGCCGGCGGAGGCGCCATGCCACACCGGGCTGTTGCCGCCGGCCAGATTGCCCTGGGCGCTTGCCTGGTGATCCAGTGCGCCCTCAAATACATTGAGGTTTGCCTGGCTGTCCGACTTGCCGCCCGGTGTCGGCAAGGCGCCGCCTTCACCCTGGCCGTTATAGAGTGCGCCGACGATGATGGGGCGGTCTATGTCGCCTTCGACAAACTGCACCAGCACTTCCTGGCCGATGCGCGGCAGGAACTGGCTGCCCATGCCGCCGCCGGCGGAACGTTGCGCTACGCGCACCCAGCACGTGGCATTACGGTCGTCCTGCTGGCCTTGCCAGTGGAAACGTATGCGCACGCGCCCCAGGCGATCGCAATAAATCTCATCGGCGCCACGGGCTTCGGCGCTGCCGTCGGCACCAACCACGATGGCGCTCTGGCTGCCGCGCGCGGTAGGCGCGGCGTTTTGCAGCATGCCGTTACCTGCAGTGTCGCCCTCTTCCGCCAGCACCGGCCGCCATGGCACGTCTGAACGGATTGCCGTGAAATGGTTGGCGTAACCGAGGCTGGACGCTTGTGCGATGACCTGTCCCATTTGCTTGCCAACCTGCCCTTCTCCCGCTGCGTCGCTCAAGTCTTGTGCAAGGGATGTGCTTGCCTTTCCAGTGGCAGAAATACTGGCCAAGCAGCTTTGCAGTAATTGAGGCAGCGGGCCGAACAATTCTGCCAGGCCTTCCTGTGCCGGCCGTGGAAGATTGTTGATGCCGGCGCTGGCGACTTCCAGCACCATATATTCAGGGTCTTCCTGGCCGACGCTTTCCAGCGGCCCCTGGGTCAGCGTGAAGCGCGTGCCGGGGCGCAGGGTGCGTACCGTGGAACGTGCCAGCCAGGTTTTGTTGCGGGCTTCGTGGGCTTCCTGGTGCAGGCGGGCGTAACGTTGTGCTTCTCCCGCGTCGGCCCATGCATACAGTCCGGGCGCGTCGTAGCTTTCCAGCACGGGCGCATTCTTGCCGCCATACACGTGATGAGTAGGCACGCTGGCGCTGACTGCTTGCTTGCCTTTGTAATCCATACTGAGCACAGTGGTAATTGCAACGTTAAGAACGCGCCTTGCGCCCAGCGCCTGGATGGAATCCTGTTCTTCGCGTGAGCGCGCGCCGTGGAAGCGTATGCCTGAGCCGCCCAGCGCGTGCTTGCTGGTGGCGTCTTCCGGTGTCGCACCGGCCTGAGTGCTATCTGCAAACAGCACCAGCTGGTGGCTGCTGGGAGCATCTGCATTTTCTTCCACACGCCAGCTCAGCCCTTCTTCCGTCAGGATGCGGCGCACGAAATCGTAGTCGCTTTCGCGGTACTGCACCACGTAGCTGCGCGGTCTGGCGTCTGCCATGAAGGCTGTAACATCGTCGCTCCAGGTCCATGCAGCATGCGCGGCATAGCGGGAGAACACCGATTCAATAATTTCAACAACGCTCTTGTCTTGCCACACGCGGCTGGTATGGCTTTGGCTTAGCAGCCAGATCCAGGGTACGAGCCTGATGCGGTAGCGTGCAAGGCCGCCATCGCTGCCTAGCATCGCAGCCTGGTTTACCAGCCCGCTAAAGCTGGCGCGCGTACCGTCGCTAAGGCTGATTTGCAGGCTGGCCACCTGTCCCAGCAAGTGTTTCAGTTCAAGGTGCGCGCTGACGGACAGCAGCACGATGTCGCGCATTCCCGTGCCGTGCAATTCTTCTCGGGCAGAAAACCCCTCTACCAGCAAGCTGCCATCCAATATGCCGCTTTCTTCCGGCGGATTAGGCAGGCTGAGTGCATAGAGTCGGCTTTCACTGGCGAAGGCACCGGCCAGCGCGCTGACAATGGCATTACCCGCGTTGCTGATATTGCCCACGCTAAGACCGTTAAGTACATTCAGCGGGTTGGAGAGAGAAGAAAATTCTGGCATCGTGGCTACTATTTCATCAGGTTAGTATGGCGATATAAGCTGTTTGCCCGGATCTGAATCTGAAATTGATTCAGTTGTCTGCACTGGATACCTTTGGCTGGGTGCCGGAAGACGAACAGGCTGCATCGGTATCCCAATGGCCCGCGCATATCCTGGAGCGGCACAATCCGCCTTCTAGCGAGCCCAATCGCTTGCAGCGGAGCAGCAGGCTTTCGGTCGTATCGCCGGCTTTCCTTTCAACAATATCGCGGTTGCGTCCATCCGGTTTTGCCTTGGCGGAGCCCGCGGTGTTCTGAAGGGACGCAAATGGTTCGGCCTTGTCATGTGCGACGATTGCCGTCAGCAAGGCGACGTCGCTATCGTTTGCGGGATTACCCGGAAGCGGTCTTGCTTTTACCTTATCCGATGCCTTGGCATGCGCCACTGCCGCCACCGACTTTACCGGCGTCTTCTTTGCTTTTTCCCTTTCTGCGTGGGACGCCAGTGCGACAGCGGTTGCTTTGGATTTTTCTTTTACAGCGACCGGTTTTTTCTTCACGGCTGCCGCAGGTTTTGCGGCCATCGCCGGGCTTGCCGGAGCCTCGTCCGCTTTCTTTGCTTTCGCTTCCGCCGGATCGTCGACAATCAGTGCGGCCAGGCCGGACATCCTGCCCGTATCTTCATCCGCACTATGTGTTGAAGCCGGTGGCGCATCTGCACCGGCTACCGTGGCAACGATGACGGGCGACGTGCCTGATGCCGGCGCGGGTTCCGGGGTTGCCGCAGGTGTTTTAGGCGCCGGCGCCAGGACTGGCGCGGTAGCCATCGTGGTGCGGGGAGCGGCACCTTCGCCATTACCATAAAGCAAGGCGGTCGCGCCGGCGCCGACGACTACAATTGCCGCGAGTGCTATGCCCCAGGCCCGGTTGCTGCCGGGTTTGGCAATCTTCCCAGGGGTACTGGTTTTGCCGCCATTTTCGAGATCGGACAAAATATTTTTGCCCGGATTACTGGCGGTATTGGCATCGTCGGACGTCGATAAAAGACTCGGCTTGGATGGACCTCGCTTGGCTTCTTCGGGGCTTCCCAAAATAAAAACTCCTTGTGGCAGAGAGACGTTAATACAGACGTTAATGCTGGGGAATTAGTTACAATTACGGCATTGCTAGAATGTAAATGCATGGTAAATTACGGTCGTTCCGTGGACATAATACCAATTATTGAATTAGCAATGCATATTAATAAGTTTCAATTTGTAAGTAACAATTACAGGTGAAATGACGTGCTTTTCCTGATCGTTGGCGTCTATTTTTCCCTTGCCTGCCTGGCAGCGTGGCTGCTGCTGTTCCCTTCCGGGCGCGAAGCGCTGGCGGCCATAATCGCCCGCGCCGGACTGTTGCTGGGCCAAAAGATTTCCCGGTTGGAAACGGAGGCCGGCAAGGCTTCGGCCCTGGTCGGAAGTACGGCCCGTTTTAGCGCAGGGGAAGCGGCGAGGACGGCGAAGAAACATTACCTGGCAATGCTGATCTGCGCCGCGATTCTCGGTGTGCCGCCGCTGGTGGCGATGGTCGCAAGCCAACGCAATACGCTGGATGGATTTGAAACGCCTGTCCGAGAAGTGAACCTGCAGATCGCCGAATTGCTCAAGGGGGAGCAACTGGTTGCACCGGCGCCTTTGCCGCCGGCACTTTTTTCGACGCAGGAAGTATTGCAGCAGCGGCCTATGCTGGGTTCCGCCAGCCGCAACTGGGAACTGCTGAATGTTGATTTCACGCAGCGCCTGCTGCTGGTTTTTAAAATCATGAAGGAAAAGCACGGCTACGACATGGCGATTATTGAAGGCTACCGCAGTCCGGAGCGGCAGGACATGCTGGCAAAGTTGGGCTCCAATGTGACCAACGCAGCCGCATTCCAAAGCTACCATCAATACGGCCTGGCAGCGGATTGCGCGTTCCTGAGAGACGGAAAATTGGTGATTTCCGAAAAGGACGCGTGGGCCATGAAGGGGTATGAACTGTTTGGCGAAGTCGCTGAATCGGTGGGCCTGACCTGGGGCGGACACTGGAAGATGATGGACTTCGGCCACACTGAATTGCGCCTACCGCGGGTAATGAAGAAATAAAGTAGAAAGCTAAAGGGAAAGATATGGCGAAACCGTTTATCCGCTTGGGCGACAAGACCACGCACGGCGGCCTGGTTATCGAGGCCTCTACCCAGAGCGACAGCGGCGGTACGCCGATCGCGCGGGTAGGCGACAAGGTGACCTGCCCCCTGCCTGGACATGCAGTCACCGTCATCGTCAGCGGCGATCCGACCGTGATTATTGATGGCAAGCCTGCTGCGCGGCACGGCGACCTGACCGCGTGTGGCGCGACCTTGATTGCGAGCCAGCAGACAACGGTGGATCTGGGTTAATCGATAGCTGACTAGCACGTAGATACTTAATTGTAAGTAAATGTTATGAGGGACACAATTTGATGCGTGGATGGCTAGGCCGAGGCTTGATAATCGTAGGGACATTTGCGCTGGTATGGCTGGCCGTCGTCTACTATTGGCGCTCCGGCAACCGCATGCCCAGCGTCTCCGAGGTTGCTTTTTATTTTATTGCAGCGCCCATAGGCGTGCTGATAGCGATCTGGCTGGCCGTCAAGGCCTGGGGGCTGGCGACCGCGCAGCCAGAAGCCGGCACTGCCGCAGTCACGGAGTCCGCATCCGCTCATGCCCCTGCAGTGGATACTGCAGCAGAGCAGGAAAAGGAACTGTCGCTGGCGATACTGGCTTCTTCATTGCGCACCGCGCGCGGCTCTTCCGCCGAGGAACTTGCCGCCAGCCTGGCATCGAACAAGGCAGCCTTTAATCTGGATACCGAACTGACCGACCGTAATGGCTACCCTATCATGAGCGGCCGTATTCAGGACATCGATACGGATAGGCAGTCGGCCGCCCTTACTGAGTGGGCGATCAATGCCGGCCTGCCGGGCATCAGCTGGTCCGATGAGCAGTTGCGCGCCCTGACATTGGGAACTGCCGTGCTTACTGAACTGGCGCAACGGCTGATCGGCCATGCTTTGCTGGCGGACTATCTTGCCGCGCGCCCTGAAAGACGGGATGCGATTTTGTTGCCGCCGCTACGCCTTATCGCACAATTGCCCGGTTCCTGGCCCGCAGAGCAGCGAGGCCGCGCGGCACAGTGGCTTAGCCACCTGGTACTGGAGCAAGGCTGGCCGGTGGAAAAATTGCTGTTGACAGTTGACTCGCCGCCAATGCCGTCCCGCGCGCTTGCGGCGATAGATCGCCTGATGCTCGACTCTTTCCGCCAGTCGCTGCCATGCCTTGCCATTGTCGTTGCCTGCGAATCGCATATCGATGCCGCTACGGTAGACAAATGGGAAGAAGAAGGAAAGCTGCTCGACCCGCAAGGAAACATTGCGCTGATTCCAGGCGAAGGTGCCGCCGGGTTGCTGCTGGCGGATGCGCAGCAGGCCGGACAGTTTGCTGTGAATGGCAGTGCAAAGCTGCACAGGCTCGCACAGGATGCACGCAAGAAGTCTGTCGATGCGCCCGGCTTTGCCGGCGAACAGCTGCTGGCCGACATGATCCGGCAGGCGCTTGATGATGGCAAGATTGCGGCTGTCGACGTGGCCCTGCTTTCTTCCGATACCGATCACCGCAGCAACAGGATGATAGAGCTGATCACTGCGGGATCAGCACTTTTCCCCGATCTGGACCCCAATACGCAATACCTGAAAGTCGCCTCCGGTTGCGGAGAGATCGGTGCTGCGGCGGGCATCGCGGCGCTGGCGCTGGCCCACCACGAAGTGTCCAACGGAGCGGCAGCGGCGATATGCATCAGTAACCAGGATAGTCACGAGCGGGCTGTCGCTGCGATCAGCACTTGGGTCGAGCAGGCGGCTACCGAAACGGCGCCGGTGACACATTCCTAGCAAACATTGAACATTAACAAGATTGACTCATTATGCAACGAATCTGGCGGTTTTTAACTGATACCCGTACCTTGGTCTTTATCGGTTTTGCAGCGCTCGCTGCATTTTTATTGATAGGCGCCAGCAGTCTCCAGGTGGGCCTTGTATGGGTAGGCATTTTGCTGGGTGTTGCGCTGCTGCTGTGGCTGGCCGCGACACTTTACCGGCGCTGGAAAGCCAGACAAGGAGCTGAGCGCCTGGGCAACATGCTGCAGCAACAGACTGATGAAGCGCAGAGCCAGGCGGACGGTCTCCGCCGCAACGAGGTTGAAACCATACGCAAGCGCATGCTGGAAGCCATCTCCACGATCAAGACTTCCAAGCTGGGACTGGTATCCGGATCGGCAGCCTTGTATGAGCTGCCGTGGTATATGATCATCGGCAACCCGGCCGCAGGCAAAAGCACGGCAATTGCCAATTCGGGCCTGCAATTTCCGTTTGCGGACAAAAACGGCAAAGTCGTGCATGGCATAGGCGGCACCCGCAATTGCGACTGGTTTTTCACGACCGATGGCATCATCCTCGATACGGCGGGCCGTTATGCGATCCACGATGAGGACCGCGAAGAATGGTTCGGCTTCCTGTCGCTGCTGAAAAAACACCGCAAGCTGGCGCCGATCAACGGCATCATCATCGCCGTCAGCATTACCGAGCTGACCAGCAACCGGCCAGAATTCGGCATCAACCTGGCAAAAAACCTGCGCCAGCGCGTGCAGGAATTGACCGAACGGCTGGAAGTATTCGCGCCTGTCTATATCGTATTTACCAAGGCGGACCTGATTGCCGGGTTCAGCGAATTTTTCCTCGACACGGAGCGATCTGAAAAAGACCGCGTATGGGGCGCTACCCTGCCCTACAACCAAAAGAACACCAACCAGGATGTGCTGGATTTCTTCGACCGCAGCTTCGATGAGCTGTATGACGGCCTGAAGCAGATGAGCCTGGCGAATATGTCGATGAACCGCGGCGACCGCATGCCTCCGGGCGTGTTCACTTTTCCGCTGGAGTTTTCTTCGATCAAGAATTCGCTGCGGGCTTTCATTGCCACGTTGTTTGAAGAAAATCCTTTCCAGTTCAAGCCTGTGTTCCGCGGCTTTTACCTAACTAGCGCCTTGCAGGAAGGCAGTGCGGTCAGCGCCTCTTCAGAGCGCATTGCCGACCGCTTCAACCTGAAACTGCTGAGGCCGCAGAAAACCGAGATCACCTCGCAGCACGGCTTCTTCCTGCTGGACCTGTTCCGCAAGGTGATTTTTGCGGACAAAGACCTGGTCGCCCAATACGCCAGCAGGACCAAGATACGGTTGCGCTATGCCGCCTTCTTCGCGGCTACTGCGCTGGTCGGCCTGTCCCTGGCGGCGTGGAGCTGGTCTTACGTCGCCAACCGCCAGTTGACGATGAATGTGCAGGCGGATCTGGACAAGGCCATCCGGCTGCAAGACAGGAAGCTGGATCTGCAATCGCGCTTCGAGGCGCTGGAAGTGCTGCAGGAACGAATTGAACAGCTGGAAAAATATCATGATATCCGGCCCTTGTCGCTGGGGTTCGGGCTCTATCAGGGCGACCTGCTGGAGAGCAAGCTGCGTGAGGAATATTTTTCCGGCATCAAGGAAGTCATGCTGAAACCGGTTGCTGCAAATCTGGAATCCTTTCTTACCGATATGAATGCGGCCGGCGACAAGCTGGAGCCGATGGCGAGGCCGCCGCAAGCGGTGGCCTCAGCCGTAAGCGCATCCGCAACGGCAACAAACCTGGGTCAGCTTGCGGCCGCTCCGGCTGGCAAGGTGCCGCGCCCGTATGAAGACGCTTCACCGACCAATGTCGAAGATGCCTACAAGGCGCTAAAAACCTACCTGATGCTGGGCGACCGTACGCATGCCGAGCCTGGTCATCTGAACGACCAGCTGACGCGTTTCTGGCGCTCTTGGCTGGAGAGTAACCGCGGCACCATGACGCGCGACGACATGATACGCAGTGCGGAACGTGTCATCAGCTTCTACCTCGCACAAATCGGTGATCCGTCCTGGCCGGTCATCGACAACAAGCTGTCGCTAGTAGACCAGTCGCGTGAAAACCTGCGCCGCGTCGTGCGCGGCATGCCGGCCCGCGACCGCGTGTATGCAGATGTAAAGGCGCGCGCCTCGACCCGCTTCCCTGCCGTCACAGTAGCCCGTATCGTCGGCGACCAGGACAAGGAACTGATTGCGGGCAGTTATGCGATTCCCGGTACATTCACCCGCGAAGCCTGGGAAAAGTTCGTCTCGGAATCATTCAAGGAAGCTGCCAACAAGGAATTGCAAAGCGCGGACTGGGTGCTGAAAACCTCGGCCAAGGATGACCTGACGCTGGAAGGCAGTCCTGAGCAAATCCAGAAGGCGCTGGTTGACCAATACAAGGCCGAATACACGAAGGAATGGCAAAAATTCATGCAGGGCATTACCGTGGCGGACCTGAACGGTTTCGGTGCCGCCGTCAATGCGATGAACCGGCTCGGCGATCCACAGTCTTCCCCGATCAGCAAGCTGATCAATACCGTGTACAAGGAAACCTCCTGGGACAATCCTTCAATGGTGGATGCGGGCATACAGCGCGCCCAGCGCGGCTTCATTGGCTGGTTCAAGGAAACCATCCTGAGGCAGGCGCCGTCACAGATGAATATCAGCCTGGATATCAATGCACCCAAGACGGACATTCCAGTGGGGCCGATAGGCCGCGAGTTTTCCGGCATTGCCAAGCTGGTCGTCGTCAAGGACAAGGATGCTTCTTTGCTACGCGGCTATATGGATGATTTATCGAAGCTGCGCAGCCGCTTCAACCAATTGAAAAACCAGGGCGATACCGGTCCGGGGGCCAAGCAATTGATGCAACAGACGCTGGACGGCAACGGCTCCGAGCTGGCGGATACACTGAAATATGTGGACGAGCAGATGCTAATCGGCATGACGGATGCGCAAAAGCAAACCTTGCGCCCTATTCTTGTCCGACCGCTGATGCAGACGTTTGCCGTGATCATCAAGCCGACCGAGTCTGAAATGAACAAGATCTGGCTGGCCCAGGTCTATGAACCGTTCCAGAAAACACTGGCCAACAAATATCCTTTTGCCACGGAATCCAAAGTGGAAGCCAGTTCACCGGAGATAGGCCAGATATTCGGCAGCGAGGGCGCGATTGCCAAATTCGTCAACGCATCCATGGGGCCGCTGGTCGTGCGTCGCGGCGACACGCTTGTCGCCAGGACCTGGGCCAATATGGGTATCACACTGGCGCCCGCCGTGACGGGCAATTTTGCAAGCTGGGTGGCGCCGCTCAGCGCCGGCGGCGTGCCATCGGCTAACGGCGGCGAAGGCCAGTGGGCATTCCAGATGCTGCCGAATGCCGCTCCGGGAACTACCGAATACACCATAGAGATTGACGGCCAGCAGCTGCGTTACCGTAACACCCAGGCGGTATGGACCAACCTTATCTGGCCCAACGCTCAGGGAACGCCGGGCGCACGCGTTACTGCAACGACCTTCGATGGCCGTGTTATCGAGATCGTCAATTTCCCGGGCAAGTTCGGCTTCAAACGGCTGATCGATGCGGCGACCAACAAGCGCAAGGACGGCGGCGTATTCCAGCTTAGCTGGGCCAATGGCAATATCACTGTGGCGGTCGATCTGAAGATCATCAGCAAGCCGGATGCTTCGGCAGATAACAGCAATCCGCAAGGCAAAGGCTTCCGCGGCATGAAATTGCCTGAGACAGTGCTCGGCGGCGGCCCGCCTGCCATTGAGCAGCAGGCAGGAGCAGGCGTGGGAGGTATTCCGCCTGCAGCAGTCAATGCTACGCCCGTAGCAATGGGGGCAGTAAAATGAGCAATACTACGACACAAGCCCGCGTCGGCTATTTCGGCAAGATACCCAGCCGTGGCGATTTCATCAAGGCTGCCGACAATATCCCGCTGATAGACGTATTGGATGAGTGGCTGGCGCAAACCATGTCGCTGCTGTCAACCGATCCGCGCTGGAAGATAGGCTACGACGGCGCCAAACCGCTGGACTTTGCATTCATCGGCCCACGCCGGAAGCGTGCGATTGCCGGCCATATTATCGCCAGCAGCGATATGGCGCAGAGGCGCTTTCCATTCCTGACGATGAGTGCAATGGAAATCGAGGATCCGGCTGAATTTGTCAGCTGCAGCCCCGTGATCCTGTCGCGGCTGTGGAACCGGCTCACGGTTCAGGGTGTCAGCATCGTCAGCGCCCCCGATCCTGTCGTCCCTTTGCAGAACCTGTCTTCTACGAGAGTAGACATGGAATTGCGCAGCAATGCGTATGAAGCGGCGTTTGCCGATTTCCTGGAAATACAGACGCTGGGAGGATTGGACAATATGCTCGCGCAAGGCGGATTCAAAGGTAACGGCCGCCAATTGCTGATTGCACTGGGACTGTTACTACAGCCTGTCATGAGCAGCACCACCACGAGACTGGAAAAAAGCCTCGTCCTGCCTTTGCCAAAAGATTCCATGTACCGCTACCTGGTGGCGGCGTTCTGGATGCATCTGATCACGCCTTTTCTGATGCGGGCCGATTTTGAACTCGCGCTGTTTTGCACGCAATTGCAGAAGCATCCGGCGATGGTGCTGGGTTTCAGCGGCGCCTCTGCGCGTACGCTGCAAGCCATCCTGGATCCGCAGATAGGCGAAGAACACCATATTGCCTTTGACGATACGCAATGGGTTGAAGACCAGGTGAATGCGGATTACGGCCTCAAAAAACTGTCCAGCTACCTAGTGCAGCCCGAGCTCTCGCTCAAGTCCGCGCTGGATTCGTTTCGCACTACTTTTATTGGAACCTAAGGCCATGCGTTATCTGTACATCGCCCTCTTATCAATATCATTGGCATCAGGCGCGGCCATGGCGCAGCAAGCTGCACTGCCTGTCGCCACGCCCAAGCCGGGGCAGATCCTTGTCAGCGGCACCGTGCCTGATGAAACCAGCAAGGCCGGCATCCTGGCGCGCCTGCGCGACCTGTATGGCGCGGAAAATGTAGTCGACCAGATCGCAGTCGGCCCAGTCGTGCTGCCGGCCAACTGGAATACCTATGTGCAAAAGTTGATCAGCCCCAGCCTGAAGATGATCAGCCGCGGTCAGTTGAAGGTAGATGGCAATACCGTCAGCGTGCGTGGCGAAGTGGGCAATGAAGCGCAGCGGCAGCAGATTGCCAGCGATATTGCCACCAGCCTCAACCCGACCTACACAGTGAATAACGGTCTGCGCGTATCAGCGTCTGAGCAGAACCTGCTGGATACAACGCTGGGAAACCGTATTGTTGAATTTGAAGTTGGCAAGGCTGCGCTGACGCCGACTGGCAAGACCATCCTGGATGAGCTGAGCATTCCGTTGCTGAAGTTGAAAAACAAGAAACTGGAAATCATCGGCCACACCGACAACCAAGGGTTGAGGGCAAGCAATATTGCCTTGAGCAGCACGCGCGCCGAGACAGTGAAATCCTATCTGTCCGACAAGGGGGTCTCAGCCGACATGATCAGCACATCGGGCCAGGGGCCGGACCGGCCTGTGGCCAGCAATGACACCGCCGAGGGCAAGGCGCGCAACCGGCGCATAGAGTTTCGTATTGCACAGTAGGTGCCGATGCGTTCAATCAATGCCGGCGTATCAAGCCGGTAAATCAAGCCGACAAAAAAGGCAGGGAAATTTCCCTGCCTTTTTTGTCGCATGGACGGCTGTGTTGCTTACGTCGCCGGCATTACTGGTTTTCTGGAGGATTGCGTAATCCCAGTAATTCTTCTACATGAGATAGAGAAGCCGCGTCCTTGATGACCGTGCTGAGCCAGGTATGCAGCGGCATCTCTCCCCAATGAGCGGCTTTGTCTGCCAGGTAGGCTACCGGGCTGTGCGGCTCCGTGCGCCTGAAAAAATCGGCGACTGCGCGCAGCTGCGCCAGCGCATGCGCGCGCGTCTGGATAGGGCCGTTGGCGCCGGTAGGCGGCACGGTCTTATGCATGGATTCAATTGATTCTTGCGGCATTCCGGCTTCTTCCTCATTCGTCTGGCTCACACCGGTCTGCACTCCGGATTCCTGCGCGAAACGGGTAATGGTTTTCAGTGCGCCCTGCAGTGCGTCCCTGGCGGCAGAAAAACCGGGCCCATCCACTCCCAGGCGTGCGTCCACTGACTGCTCCAGCTGCTGCAACGCGGCCAGGCTGGCCTGGGCATCATGCAGCAGTTTCTCAAAAAAAGGCCTGGAGCTTTTGCGGCGGGCATTTTCCAGGTCACCGAGTTTCGGTCCTTCTTCCGGGCGTCCGCCTTCCATCGCAATCTTTTCCGCATTCGCCGCGCGTGCGCGTGCCGCATCAAAATCGATGATGGAATACGAGGTATCGCGGCCTTCGGTAACAGGTATTTCTTTGACCAACTGCGTGGAGCGCGCCAGTATCCAGGACAGGTTGCCTACGCGCTGGTCCTGGTCGCCGTCTTCCGGCAACGGATACATGCCTTCCCAGTATTGGTCGAACAAACCGGCCAGCAACTGATATCCACTGGCAAGGCCGGAAAAATGCTCGACCTTGACGCTGGCCTCGGTCAGCCATACAGCCAACCGCAGGTCCTTGCTCCTGGTTTCTATCAGCGATGCACAATGCTTGATGACAAAGGGCCAGTCTGCTGTTTTTACTTCTGTGACCCATTCCCCCTGGTCCAGTGACGAATCTTCAAAACGCCTGGCTTCGACGATGGCATCCAGCTCGCGTGAAAAGGACAGATCTTCGCCGCATCCCTGAGGAGCGCCTATCGGCGCCAGTAATTTGTTAACGTCAAACGTGGTCATTGCAATCCTGTTGCGGTTAGTGTCGCTGCTTCGTAATTGCTATATTTTTGTTCTTCAGTGAAATATTTCAACACGCTTAGTGTAAACCTGAACGGTGTTTTTTTGATACTTTTAATAAATTGATACAAATTTGTTTTGAATTTTATGCAAAGACCGTGTTCAGAGTGACGCCAGCCTCAAACACGGTATATCCGACTGAATCCGGCTGCTTTTCTGGAAATGGCAAATCCAGCAAATTTCTCTACCCCGGGATATCATCTGCCCACAACAAACTTTGGAGACTCAACATGAAACTGCTGCCTATCCGGCTCAAGGGCCATGTACTTGGAATAATTTGCGTTGCGAGCACGCTGTTCATATCGACAGTTGCTGTTCAC
This sequence comes from Undibacterium sp. TJN25, assembly GCF_049339885.1. Taxonomy (NCBI): domain Bacteria; kingdom Pseudomonadati; phylum Pseudomonadota; class Betaproteobacteria; order Burkholderiales; family Oxalobacteraceae; genus Undibacterium; species Undibacterium sp. TJN25. The sequence continues at coordinate 104,692 of NZ_JBMPPM010000012.1, forward strand.
GCGGCTGATCTGACTTCTGCTGCAGCGCTTGCCGCGGACACCGGTCGTCCGGCTGAGGACACGGCGCGTGATGCAGACCGTAAACCTGCTGACATGCTCGCGTTTGCGCAAGTCAAACCCGGTAACACTGTGGTCGATTACTTTCCGGGAAAAGGGTATTTCACCCGCGTCCTCAGCACCGCCGTAGGGCCGCAGGGAACGGTGTATGCCGTCACCCCGCAATTGTTGATCGACAAGCTTAAAGGCCGCCCTCTTCCTCCGCCCGTATCCGCCGAAGCGGGACGCAGCAATGTCCATGAAGCGATTGGCAACGGCGCTACGCTGAATGTGCCGGTAAAGGCGGATCTGGTGTGGACTTCGCAAAACTATCATGACATCCATATCTGGGGCGGCGCCGATGGCGCTGTTCAACTGAACAAGGCGGCCTTCGACGCGCTCAAGCCAGGCGGTATATATGTAGTGCTGGACCATGCGGCTGCCGCAGGGCTGGATGACGCCGGCATGGCAAAGCTGCACCGTATCGACGAAGCGCTGGTCAAGAAGGAAGTGACCGCAGTCGGTTTTGTCCTTGACGGCGAATCGCAGCTGCTGCGCAATCCGGCAGATCCGCGCAATGCCGCCATCTTTGACGCCTCCATTCGCGGCAAGACCGACCAGTTCATCCTGCGTTTCCGCAAGCCTTGACAAAGGCGGCACCGGCTGCAATGTGCGGCCCGTGCTGTTGCGCATTCATTCAGGGCCATCCCGCAGAAAGTCAATTGCAGGTTTGGCCCTGCGAAGGGTTATAGCAAAGCGCGGTGCCGTTTTTGGCGCAAATCAATTCGCCGCTATTACAGCTCAGCCCCTGATTGCAGGACTGCCCCTGGGAAGCGCTGAAGCAGGATTGTCCATACTGGCCGCTGCACGACTGCTGGCCGGCGGAGCACACGAGGCCGGCAGAGCAGGTCTGGCCCTGCGACGGATCGTAACAATACTTGCCCTGCTTGCCGGCGCAGATCTGCTGGTTGGTGTTGCATACCATGCCCTGGTTGCAGGTTTGCCCATCCGATGGGCTGTAACAGGCGCGGCCGGATTCCCCTACACACACTTGCTGGCCGCTATTGCAAACCAGCGCTGCAGGCGATGCCGGCTGCCATGCATGCGCGCCGCTTGCCAATAGCAAAGACAGGCTCAGGCTTATCCAGTAGAACAGTTTTCTCATGATGACGCTCCGAACCGAAAAATCCGCGGTAATTGCATACTTGATATTGATTTAACATAGTCGGTTGCCGTTGTATCTTCTTCCGTGCGATGTCTAACGCTGACGAGAACGTTCCTGGATATTTAGTATGCCGGCTCCTGCAACACTCCATCAATACAGGGTGGCCTTGCCCACCCTTGCATGCCCCGCTATACTGAATGCCTACACAGTATATTTGACAAGCCAGTTAAGACAGAATGAAATCGCAAGGAGAACGCCGCATCGCCCATCTGGACATGGACGCCTTCTACGCGAGCGTGGAGTTGCTGCGCTATCCGGAATTGCGCGGGCTACCCGTCGTCATCGGTGGCCGTTCATCCAATAAGCCGGTAGATTTGCCGGATGGCAGCCGCGAATTTGCGAGGCTGCGCGACTATGTGGGGCGCGGCGTCGTCACCACTTCCACCTATGCTGCGCGCCAGCTGGGCGTTTTTTCCGCCATGGGGATGATGAAGGCGGCCAAGCTGGCGCCGGATGCCTTCATCCTGCCGACCGACTTTGATTCTTACCGCCATTATTCCAAACTCTTTAAGCAGGCCGTTATTGATATCGTGCCGAAAATAGAAAACCGGGGCATTGATGAGATCTACATCGATTTCAGCGGACATGACGAAGAGACGCATTTTCTGGCAACCCGCATCAAGAACGCGGTGAAAGAGGCAACGGGCCTGTCATGCTCAATCGGCGTAGCACCGAACAAATTGCTGGCAAAGATATGTTCGGACCTGGAAAAGCCCGATGGACTGACCATCCTGTCCATGGACGACATCCCTGCCCGCATCTGGCCGCTGAATGTTAAAAAGGTCAATGGCATAGGTCCCAAGGCGACCGAGCGGCTTGCCGGCCTGGGCATCCACACGGTGGGCGATCTGGCCGCCGCCGATCCGGACCTACTGCAGACCAATTTCGGCGCCAGGTATTCTGCGTGGCTACACAAGGTTGCACGCGGCATCGACGACCGCGAGATCAGCACCAGTTCAGAGCCGAAAGGTATCAGCCGCGAGACCACATTTGAACGCGACCTCCATGCAAAGCATGACAGGGATCGGCTTTCCACGATTTTTACCGAACTCTGCACCCGGCTGTCCGATGATCTTGTCCGCAAGGGTTATGTGACCCGCACCGTAGGCATCAAGATCCGCTACACCGATTTTCGCATCGTCACTCGCGACGTTACGCTACCTTCTGCTACCTCCAATGCCGATAAAATACGCCGTGCCGCTGGCGAATGCCTGCGCCGGGTGCCGCTGGACGAAAAATTTCGGCTGCTGGGCGTGCGCGCCAATGCACTAAGCAAAGCGGGAGAGCAGGAGGAGGACGGATACCTGCTGCAAGGCGACCTGTTTCAGCAATAACCGGTACGTGGTTTAAAAAAAACGCCGGGAATGTGCAGGAGAAAGTAGATGACGTCGGTCAGTGCGGCAGCCGTGAGTTCTGCCGGAACAGTGCGAACTCAGGCGACAGCGGCGCGAAGCGCGTTTCCAGTTCCAGCGTCTTGATTGTGCTCGAAGGAACGTCCAGCACGCCGAAGCTGGACAGGCTGTCAACAAATACGCCGACCGCGCGCCGTCGCAATGCCGGCCCGAATTTGTACAGGCCATGCGGGCACATGATGAGCTCAAACTCATTGAAGGAAGCGTCCGTGCCCAGGCTGAATGGCGACCAGGTGATGTTTTTCGACAGGTCCTCGCGCAGGTAAAAACGATTTTCACCGCCTTCGCTCTCAGGACTGCCCCTGCTCATGTATTCCGTCAACGCATGTTTTCCGCCGCTGTCGCGGTAGCTGACGTCGAATTCTTCCAGCTCTTCGCCGGTAAAGCCGGTGTGCCTTATTTCCTGCAGTGCCAGCTCGCTCGCCGATGTTGCGTATATCTGGGTCTTGCCCGACAGGCCCTCCTCTTCCAGCAAAATAGCTAAGGTACAGACCTCCGCCATGCTGCCGCATTCGGCCACCCAGATATTCACTTCGGCATGGGTGCGCAGGCGCGGCACCAGCGCATCCCGCACGAAATGGCATTTTCTCGGATTGTCGAACAGGCGGCCGGGACGCAGCACCAGACGCTGCAACAGCAGTTCGCGGGTCTTGGGATCGTGCAATACACGCTCCTGCAAGGCGGAGAGGTTGCGGATCGCCAGATCCTGCATGAAGCCGCCTATCTTTTGCGTCAGCATGCGCCTGTCGTAATGGCGAAAATCGTCCCCCCAATACCGGTAGATGCCTTCCAGCAGAAGGTCGACTTCTATCTCTTCCAGTGTCGGCGTCGCGGCCATGGACATTATTCCGGCAGCCACACGCGCATCAGCGACAGCAACTGCGCGCTGTCGACCGGTTTGGTGATGTAGTCGGAAGCACCGGCTTCAAAGCATTTGTCCCTATCCCCTTTCATTGCCTTTGCCGTCAGCGTGATAATCGGCAGCGACTTGAATTCGGGCAGCTTGCGTATTGCCCGCATTGTGTCGTAGCCATCCATCTCCGGCATCATGATGTCCATCAGCACAATTTCAATTTCCGGATCCTGTTGCAGCATTTCTATGCCATCCCGGCCATTTTCCGCGAAGACGACCGCCATTTCCTGCCTTTCCAGCACGGTGGTGAGTGCAAAGATATTCCTGAGGTCGTCATCGACGATCAGCACCTTGCGGCCGGCGAGCCCGCCTTCCGAAGCATGCATGTCTTCCAGCATCCTCCTCTGGATTTCAGGCAGGCTGGCAGGCGAACGATGCAGGAACAATGCCGTTTCATCCAGCAGCCTTTCCGGTGAGCGGGCATCCTTGACGACAATGGTCTTGGCGACCTTGCGTATCTTTGTCACCTCCTTGCGGCTCAGCTCCTTGGCGGTATAGATGATGACAGGCAGGTCACGCAACTTCTTGTCCTTGCTGATCATTTCCAGCAGTTCGAAACCATCCAGGTCCGGCAAGGTCAGGTCGAGCACCATGCAGTCAAAATGCGCGGTTTGCAAGGCTTCTATCGCCTTCTTGCCGCTGTCGACAGCGGTGATGCTGACGTCGCTCTCGCCTATCAATTCCACGATTTTCGTCCGCTGCAGTTCTTCATCCTCGACCACCAGCAGGCTGCGCTTGCCACGGCTGAGGAATTGCTGGATGCGGTTGAATTCCTCTTCCAGGCGCTCGCGTTTGATCGGCTTGGTCAGGTAGGAAATGGCGCCGTGCTGCAAGCCGCGTTCTCGTTCATTCGAGTTGGACATGATATGCACGGGAATGTGCCGGGTGCCGGGGTCGCGCTTCAGCCTGTCCAGCACCGTAAAACCGTCGCAGTCGGGCAAGTCTATGTCCAGCAGGATGGCGGTGGGAGAATAGTCGCGGGCCAGCGTCAGCGCGGCGTCGCCGCTATGGCTGACGATGCCTTTGAAGCCTTTTTCGCGCGCATAAGCCAGCAGGATTTCTGCAAAGCGGACGTCATCCTCGACGATCAGCAGCGCTGGATCGCCGCCGGCAATCAGGTTCCTGTCGTCGAATGCGGCATCGGCTTCGGCATAATTTTCCAGCAGAGGACCTGTGGTTTTTGCAGCAGCCTTGCTCATCGCATCCTGGATAGTAAAGGCGCCAGGCTGCAGCAAGGATGTGCTTTCCACCGAAGAAAACGTGCTGCCGAAGTTCAATACGCCGCTGCCGCTGTAAGGAAGATACAGCGTGAACGTGCTGCCAGAGCCGACTGAACTGGTCACACGGATTTCGCCGCCCAGCAGCCTTGCCAGCTCCCGGCTAATGGAAAGCCCCAGGCCGGTGCCGCCGTATTTGCGGGCGGTACTGCCGTCTGCCTGCTGGAAGGCTTCAAAAATAAGCTGGAGCTTGTCGGCGGCAATGCCGACACCGGTATCCGAAACAGAAAAGGCCAGCACAGAATCCGCACTGCGCAACTGCGGATGATCCGGCGTCCAGCCGGAGCTCACGAGGCCGATGTTGAGCCGCACTTCTCCATGTGCAGTGAACTTGAAGGCATTCGACAACAGGTTCTTCAAAATTTGCTGCAAGCGCGTAGTGTCCGTGCGCATCGATGCCGGCAAACCCTGGTCAAGCCCAATCGCAAAGTTGATATTTTTTGCTTCGGCCATATGGCGGAAGGTGCGTTCCACATACGACGCCAGTATCGGGAAACGCGATTCGCTCAGCTCCAGCGTTACCGTACCGGATTCAATTTTCGACAGATCCAGGATATCGTTGATCAGCGTCAGCAAATCACTGCCTGAACCGAAAATGGTCCTGGCATATTCCACCTGGTTATCGGACAGGTTACCCTTGGGATTGTCGCTCAGCTGCTGCGCCAGGATTAGCAGGCTGTTCAGCGGCGTGCGTAATTCATGCGACATATTCGCCAGGAATTCCGATTTGTATTTGGACGACAGCGTCAGCTGGGTTGCTTTTTCTTCCAGCGCAATCTTGGCCTGCTCAACCTCGCGGTTCTTGCGTTCCACCTCGATATTTTGGTCGGATAGCAGGCGCGCTTTCTCGGCGAGTTCCTGGTTGGTCTGCTGCAGCTTCTGTGCGAGCGACTGCGACTGGCTCAACAAACTTTCCGTGCGGCTGTTCGCCTCAATCGTGTGCAAGACCACGCCGATCGATTCCATCAACTGGTCGAGGAAACCCATGTGCGTTTGCGTGAACTTGTCCAGCGATGCGATTTCAATGACTGCCTTGACCTGCTGCTCAAACAAAATAGGCAGCACCACGATATTGGTCGGCGGCGCCGATCCGAGTCCCGACGACACCTTGATATAGTCGCGCGGCACATTGGTCAGCCATACGCGGTTTTTTTCCAGCGCGCACTGTCCTACCAGCCCTTCTCCCGGTAAAAACGATGTCGGCAGCTTACTGCTGGACCGGTAGCCGTAGCTTGCTATCATTTCCAGCAACGACGTATCGTTGGACGAATCCATCATATAAAACACGCCATGATGCGCAGATACCAGCGGCGCCAGTTCCGACAGGATCAGCTTGGTGACCGTGCCCAGATCCCGCTGGCCTTGCAGCAAACGGGTGAAACGCGCCAGGTTGGTCTTGAGCCAATCCTGTTCCGCATTTTTTTGTGTAGTTTCCTTCAGGTTGCGGATCATCTCATTGATGTTGTCCTTCAGATCCGACACCTCGCCGCGCGCGCGTACCTGGATGGAGCGCGACAAATCGCCCCTGGTCACCGCGGTCGCTACTTCAGCAATCGCGCGCACCTGGGTGGAGAGATTGGCGGCAAGCTGGTTGACGTTCTCGGTCAAATCTTTCCATGTGCCGGATGCGCCCGGCACGCTGGCCTGCCCGCCAAGCTTGCCTTCTACGCCCACCTCGCGCGCCACCGTTGTCACCTGGTCGGCAAACACCGCCAGTGTGTCCGTCATTTCATTGATGGTATTGGCCAGCGAGGCGATTTCCCCCTGCGCCGCCACGGTCAGTTTCTTTTGCAGGTCGCCTTTCGCCACCGCCGTCACCACGCCGGCGATACCGCGCACCTGCTCAGTCAGGTTAGCTGCCATGAAGTTGACGTTTTCGGTCAGATCTTTCCACGTGCCGCCCACGCCCTTCACCTGCGCCTGGCCGCCGAGCTTTCCTTCTGTGCCCACTTCGCGCGCCACGCGTGTCACTTCCGATGCGAACGAGCTCAACTGATCCACCATGACGTTGATCGTGTCTTTCAATTCCAGGATCTCGCCCTTCACGTCCACGGTAATTTTCTTGGACAAATCGCCATTCGCCACCGCCGTCGTTACTTCGGCGATGTTACGTACCTGGCCGGTCAGATTGGACGCCATGAAGTTCACGTTATCCGTCAGATCCTTCCACGTGCCGGAAGCGCCCGGCACGTTCGCCTGGCCGCCGAGCCGGCCTTCGGTACCCACTTCCCTCGCCACCCGCGTCACTTCCGATGCAAAAGAACGCAACTGGTCCACCATCGTATTGATCGTGTCTTTCAACTGCAAAATCTCGCCGCGCACGTCCACGGTAATTTTCTTGGACAAGTCGCCGTTGGCCACCGCCGTCGTCACGTCAGCAATGTTACGCACCTGTGATGTCAGGTTACCCGCCATCGAGTTCACCGAATCGGTGAGATCCTTCCATGTGCCGGCTACGCCGGAAACATTCGCCTGGCCGCCCAATTTACCTTCGGTACCCACTTCCCTTGCCACGCGTGTTACTTCAGACGCGAACGAGCTCAATTGATCCACCATCACGTTGATGGTATTTTTTAGCTCTAGGATCTCGCCCTTCACGTCGGCGGTAATTTTTTTGGACAGATCGCCATTCGCCACCGCGGTCGTCACTTCAGCAATATTACGCACCTGGCCGGTGAGGTTGGAGGCCATGAAGTTGACGTTATCCGTCAAATCCTTCCACGTGCCGCCCACGCCCTTCACCAGCGCCTGGCCGCCCAATTTACCTTCGGTACCGACTTCCCTCGCTACGCGTGTTACTTCAGACGCGAACGAGCTCAACTGATCCACCATCACGTTAATGGTGTTTTTCAGTTCCAGGATCTCGCCTTTCACGTCCACGGTGATCTTCTTGGTCAGATCGCCATTCGCCACCGCGGTCGTCACATCGGCAATATTACGTACCTGGCCTGTCAGGTTGGACGCCATGAAGTTGACGTTATCCGTCAAATCCTTCCACGTGCCGGCCACACCGGGCACATTGGCCTGCCCACCCAATACACCCTCGGTTCCGACTTCCCTCGCTACACGCGTTACTTCAGATGCAAACGAGCTCAACTGATCGACCATCACGTTAATGGTGTTTTTCAGTTCCAGAATTTCGCCCTTTGCATCAGCGGTAATCTTTTTCGACAAGTCGCCATTCGCTACCGCTGTCGTCACGTCGGCAATATTACGCACCTGGCCGGTCAGGTTACCCGCCATCGAATTCACCGAATCGGTCAGATCTTTCCAAGTACCTGCGACGCCCGGCACGTTCGCCTGGCCGCCCAGTTCACCTTCGGTGCCCACTTCCCTCGCTACGCGCGTTACTTCAGATGCGAACGAGCTCAACTGATCCACCATCACGTTGATGGTGTTTTTCAGTTCCAGAATCTCGCCCTTCGCATCGGCGGTAATCTTCTTGGACAAGTCGCCATTGGCCACGGCGGTAGTCACGTCGGCAATATTACGCACCTGGCCGGTCAGGTTACCCGCCATCGAATTCACCGAATCGGTCAGATCTTTCCAGGTACCTGCGACGCCCGGCACGTTCGCCTGGCCGCCCAGCTCGCCCTCGGTACCCACTTCCCTCGCTACGCGCGTCACTTCAGACGCAAAGGAGTTCAACTGATCCACCATCACGTTGATGGTGTTCTTCAGTTCCAGGATCTCGCCCTTCACATCCACGGTAATTTTCTTGGACAAGTCGCCATTGGCCACGGCGGTCGTCACGTCGGCAATATTACGCACCTGGCCAGTCAGGTTACCCGCCATCGAATTCACCGAATCGGTCAGATCTTTCCACGTGCCGCCTACGCCTTTCACCTGCGCCTGGCCACCAAGCTTGCCTTCGGTACCGACTTCCCTTGCCACGCGCGTCACTTCCGATGCGAACGAGCTTAACTGATCCACCATCACATTGATCGTGTCTTTCAACTGGAGGATTTCGCCTTTCGCGTCGGCGGCGATTTTTTTAGATAAGTCGCCGTTGGCCACAGCCGTGGTCACTTCGGCGATGTTACGTACCTGGCCTGTCAGGTTGGATGCCATGAAGTTCACGTTGTCGGTCAGATCCTTCCATGTGCCGCCCACGCCCGGCACATAGGCCTGGCCGCCGAGCTTGCCTTCGGTGCCGACTTCCCTCGCCACCCGCGTTACTTCCGATGCAAATGAGCGCAACTGGTCCACCATCGTATTGATGGTGTCTTTCAGCTGCAAAATCTCGCCGCGCACGTCCACCGTGATTTTCTTGGACAAGTCACCATTGGCCACCGCCGTCGTCACATCCGCGATGTTACGCACCTGCGATGTCAGGTTACCTGCCATCGAGTTCACCGAGTCAGTCAAGTCCTTCCAGATACCGGCCACGCCGGGCACGTTGGCCTGCCCGCCGAGCTTGCCTTCGGTACCCACCTCACGCGCGACCCGCGTCACTTCCGAGGCAAATGAACTCAGCTGGTTCACCATCGTATTGGCAGTGGTGGCGGCGCTCAGAAACTGGCCTTGCAGCGGACGTCCATCTACTTCCAGCGCCATGCTCTGCGACAAGTCTCCCTTTGCCACCGCACCGATGACGCGCGCCATTTCAGTCGTCGGGCGCACCAGATCGTCAATCAGCGAGTTGACGGAATTGACGATGGTGCCCCAATCACCCTCGGCCCGCACTGCCATCGCGCGCTGCAGCAAACGGCCTTCCTGGCCGACCAGCTGGCTGACGGACTGTATCCCCTTGGCCATGTGCGCACTGTTTTCAATGATTTCATTCAGTGTGTCGGCAATTTTTCCGTTCAGGCCGGTGAGGTCTGAAGGCATCTTGATGGAAAAATCGCCTTTTTTCAGGGCCGTCAGCGCTGCCAGCAAAAGTTTTGGATCGAGAGCATCGGAGATATCGGTAATCGTGTTCATACAGGCTAAACTCCAACTGAAGGTGGCGGCTGTTGCGCGGAAGAGACGTTAAAAACTTTGCTACAGGGAAATGAAAGTGGTGTCCGGAAAAACTGCAATTTCCTTTCCCTTCAAGTGCAAGCGGTGACATAATTTACTGCAATTTCTTATTCTATTGCAATTGTTCAGTATTATTAGAGGATTAATTTTTTTAGGCCTTTTTTCAAGGTTTTGCCCTGTCCGGGGTGTGACGTCAAATATATTCATCTTAAAAATTGTGATCGAGGAATAGCGTGTCGTCGAAATATGCACCAAAGATTTTAGTCGTAAACGATGACGCTGCAAGCCTGTTCGCGTTAACCGATCTGCTTTCAACCTGGGCGGCAGATAATGGCTGTTCCGTCATCGGCGCCCGCTCCGGCGAAGAGGCGCTGCGGCATGTGCTGCAGGACGATTTCGCTGTGATCCTGCTGGATGTCAATATGCCAGGAATGAGCGGCTTTGAGACCGCCGAGGCTATCCACCAACGCCCGCGCTCGTCCGGCATCCCCATTATTTTTGTTACCGCCTTCCTGGCAGATGAGATCAACAAGCTCAAGGCCTACCAGCAGGGCGCGGTGGACTACCTGTTCACTCCCATTATCCCCCAGGTATTGCAGGCCAAGGTCTCGGTCTTCGTGACGCTTGCGAAAAAAAATGCAGAACTGAAAGAACAAACCGAAACGCTGCGCCTGCGCACCACGGCACTGGAAGCAAGCAATGCCAAACTGATCCTGGAGATGCGGGAAAGAAAGCTGGCCGTTGAGCAAAACAAGGCAAAAGATGAATTCCTGGCGATGCTGGGGCATGAACTGCGCAATCCGCTGAGCGCCATTACCAGCGCGGCCTCCATCATCGGTTATCCAGGCGCCAGCCAGGACAGCATCGAACGGGCCAAGCTCATACTGAACAGGCAAACCCAGAACCTGACCCGTATAGTTGACGACCTGCTGGACCTGGGCCGTGTCATGTCCGGCAAGATCATCCTGCACAAGAAACCCGTCAACCTCAGCGATGTCGTCGCTGCCTGCCTGGAAAGCCTGAAGGCCAGCCGTCCGGTAGACAGTTACCAATGGAAGATCGCTTATAGCGACACCTGGGTGGAGGCGGACCCTACCCGGCTGGAGCAGATTGTCACCAACCTGCTGGACAATGCAATTAAATATACGCCGGCGGGCGGAACGATTGCCATCGAGAGTAGTTCGCACGGCGAATCCATCCTGCTCAGCGTTGAAGATTCGGGCATAGGCATAGAAGGCAATTTGCTGCCGCATATTTTCGACGTTTTTGTCCAGGGGGAGCATTCAATCGACCGCGCCAAGGGCGGGTTGGGAATAGGCCTGGCGCTGGTGCGCCAGCTGGTGCAGCTGCATGCAGGCACAATAGAGGTCCGTAGCGCGGGCACCAATCAGGGGAGCACCTTTACGCTGGCGATGCCCCGCTCGGGCACGGCGCAGGCTGCGGAACCGCGGCCCGGCCTGCATGGTTCGCTGCTGAAGCAAAAGCTGCTGTTGATTGAAGACAACGACGACGGGCGCGAAATGATTGCGCAGTTGCTGAACGCCTATGGTTTTGCAACTGTGGAGGCATCCACGGGCGATGCCGGCATAGGAAAAGCCTTGGCCGAGCAGCCTGATATTGCCATCATCGATATCGGTTTGCCGGGAATCGACGGCTACGAAGTGGCGAGACGGCTCAGGGCGGATAATCGCACCAGCGCAATCAGGCTGATTGCACTTACCGGTTATGGCTTGTCTGAAGACCGCAAACAGGCTCAGGAGGCAGGGTTTGAATTTCACCTGGTAAAGCCTTTCAACATCGATTATTTCATCCAGGCCTTGCATAAGATTGAGGCAGGCAGGCCAAGCTAACATAAACGCGCGACTGCACCGTTCTGTGCAAGCCACCGTGTTCTGGCGCACAATGCCACTGATTTGAGACACGAAGCGTTAAGCAAGCGTGTCCTGCTTTGTTAATTTGCCAGAAAATAATATATGGACAGCAATGATACCGGCGTCGGCGGTGTAGTCGGCTTGGCCGAATTGGCGGCTTTCCTGGAGCGCCACCCTAAGGTACTGGTGCTGACAGGCGCCGGGATGAGCACCGCATCGGGTATTCCCGATTATCGCGACAGGGATGGAGTCAGGCGCGGCAAGGCCCCCATACAGGGACCGGATTTCCGCAATAAGGAAACGGTACGCAGGCGCTACTGGGCACGCAGCATGCTAGGCTGGCCCACTCTGGCGAAAACCCTGCCGAATGCGGGTCACCGCGCTATTGCCGCTTTGCAGGCCGAGGGCAGGATATCGTCGGTGCTGACACAAAATGTCGACGGCCTGCATCAGCAGGCAGGCAGCAATGACGTCATTGAACTGCATGGCAATATCCACCAGGTGGTGTGCCTGCATTGCCGCGCATCCTATCTGCGCTCAGAAGTCCAGGCCATGCTGGAGCAGGCCAACCCTGCATTGATCGGTGCCGCGGCGATGGCCCTGCCGGACGGCGATGCGCAGTTTGAGCCGGAGGCGATGGAAGAGTTCCATGTTCCCGCTTGCCGTATCTGTGGCGGCATGTTGCAGCCGGACGTCGTTTTTTTCGGCGATGGCGTGCCACGCGAGCGCACGGAGGCGGCGGAACAGGCGTTGTCAAAAGCGGACGCGCTGCTGGTCATCGGTTCCTCGCTGATGGTGTTCTCTGGTTTTCGTTTTTGCCGTATGGCTGCCGCCGCGCGCAAGCCCATCGCGGCGATCAATCGCGGCATTACCCGGGCTGATCATCTGCTGGAATTCAAATCCGAAGCGGCTGCAGAGCTTGTATTGCCACTGCTGACCAGGCGCATAATCGGCATGCCGCTGGAGCAATAAAATGTGCGCCAGATAGCTCACCTGGCTCACCTGGGTTCATTTGGCAAATTTGTGTATCCAGTCTATGTAGCGGGCCAAATATTTTTGCAAAAATTGTTTGCTGCTCTCACTGGCGATTCCTCCATCTGCATCAAAAAATCCTTCTTTCGCCTGCAGAAACAGTTCGGGCGACGGCATTACCGGTACATCCAGTGCGGAAAGTACGTTGCGTAAATGCTGCTGAGCCATCGCCGTGCCTGTCGAGCCCGGAGAAATGCCGGCAATCGCGGCCGGCTTGCCAGCCCATGCGCTGGTTCCATTGGGGCGCGAACCCCAGTCGATGGCGTTTTTCAGCACGCCGGGTATCGACCTGTTATATTCAGGCGTGACGAAGAGCAGTCCTTGCGCATCCTGTATGCTCTTCTTGAATGCCGCTACCTCTGCGGGCAGCGAGTGCTCCAGATCCTGATTGAGCAGCGGCAGCTGGATATCCACGAAGCCGAATGAATGTTCCTCGGGCGCGAGCGACACGAGGGCGTGGGCCAGTTTCTTGTTGTAGGATTCTTTCCTGAGACTGCCGACGATGACTGCGATGCGATAACCCATATAGCCTCCAGTGGTGCAATATTGAATACGGAACGGCATTCATGTTGAGACACGAATGCCCGATTTTATTATCTTAATCGTCTTTCCGGCGGAAATGCGTGCGCTGTCCCACCTAAGCCTGGCGCTTGGGCAGCCGCTCCTTGCGTGCGGACATATCCTGGCTGGCGGAGCCGCCGGCAATGCTGCGTACCAGTCTCTCTACCGCGGGTGTGAATATCTTCTTTTCAAAGTCTTTCCTGGGCAAGGCGAATTGCCCGATGATGATGCCGCCTATCGCATTCAGTAAAAAACCGTAGTCAATCTCTGGCTGCTGCGATCCCAGTTCCCGGAAAGCCTTGCGGCACAGGTCTGTAAATACCTTGCCCCATTTATGCAGAATGGGCCGTAAGGCTTCGTCGCGTATCCCAGCAATATTGAGCTCATGCAGCGCCAGCCCCACTTCAGGGTGTTCGATAATGTGCTCCATGTTGTAACGAATGAAGACGGCGGCAAATGCTTCCGGTTTGCCTGCAGCGGCTTCCAGTGCGGGAATGCAGTTTTCAAATGCGGTTGCCAGGTAATTGCAGACATTGTCGAGTGCTGCCGTCATCAGTGCCGACCGGGTGCCGAAATAATAGACGACCAGGCCGTGGCTGGCGCCGGCTTCCTTGGCGACAGCACGCAGGCTCACAGCCGCAGGACCGTCACGCACGATGATCTGCAGCGTTGCAGCGACGAGCGCCTCTCTGCGCTGATGGCCGCGCTGGGTGAATGCGGTGGCGGAAATGTCCGGGTTGCTCATGGTACTGTCTAGTTTACTGGTAGCCAGCAAAATACCAGAATTCATGTAGCTTGGGATAGCAAATTCGGCCGTGTTCGCTGAATCTTCCTTCGTTTTTCGGAGAGGATGCCGCGCACGATGCCTTGCGCCAGGCTAAGGCAAGGTCTACATTGCCCTCGCAGCCGGAGCAGATGCCAGCCGCGCTACCCGGGTCGGCAGATCGACCGCTCTCCAGTATTCACGGCTGAGGCTAGCCAGTAAATCACGGGTATCCTCCACCGACTTTGTCGCCCCTACACCATGCCCCGCAGACCAGACGCGTGTCCAGCGCCGCGCCGCATTTTTAGGGTCGGTGAAATCAACCGGAATCTCGCGTTCAAGCGCATCTATATCCAGGCCCGCGGCAATCAGGCTTTGCCTGAGCCAATAGGCGGATACCCCGGTGACGGCCTTGGTCAGCACCAGGTCTTCTATCGAGGATTCAATCAGCATCTGACGGTATTCCTGGCTGGCCAAGGTTTCTGAACAGGCGATGAAGCGGGTCCCCATCGATGCCATATCCGCCCCCAGCAATTCTGTCGCCCGTATCCCTGCCCCGTTGGTGATGCCGCCGCCGGAGACCACAATGCCGTCAAAAAATTCGCGGATTGCAGGGATCATGGAAAACGCTGCCATTTGTCCTGTGTGGCCGCCGGCTCCCGCGGTTACGAGTATCAGCCCGTCTACACCTAACTTGGAGGCCTGACGCGCCTGCTTTACCGAATTAACATCGGCAAATATCAGGCCGCCATACGCATGGATACTGTCCACGATTACGCCAGGGCTCCCAAGTGCAGTAATCACCAGCGGCGGGCGGAATTTTTCCACCAGCGCCAGGTCTTGCGCCAGCCGGTTATTGGTACGGTGTACGACTAGATTCACAGCCCACGGTGCGTCTGTGTCTGACAGCGCGCCCGAAATCTTCTGGAGCCATATTTCGAGCTCTTCCAGAGTGCGTGCATTACCGGTCGGGAAGCTGCCTATGGCGCCGGCCTTACAGCTGGCAATGACCAGTTCCGGGCTGGAAACGAGAAACATCGGGGCGACGATAAGCGGCAGTTTCAGCCTGCCGGCCCAATCTGAAGGAAGTTGCATGAAGGCTCCTATAAGAGGTGCAAGAATCTGTTGCGAAGTCAGGCTGGCCGGGCGCGACGAAAAAGACAGTACGGGCAGTACGGCCGGGAGTCGCAACAACGCCAGCGTATTTCTCGCCGTCTTCTAAAGCATGGAAGTATTGGTGGGCATGCCAAGCAGCAGGCGGCCCACCAGCTCATAAGTCGATTCGCTGACCATCATATGCTGCGTGGCGACGTGCACATCCCGCAGGCAGCGCTGGAGCGGCGAAGTATCGAATATGGCACTGCCGCCGGCGATTCTGTGCATGCGGCTGACGATTTCGGCAGCCTCTTCGACCGCATAAGTGGTGGCCAATCGTATATTCCAGCGCTGCTGCAGCGATATTTCAGACTTCATTGCGGCATCCCACGCCTCGTCCACGGCATTGAGCAGGAAGGCACGTGCCGCCTGCCATCTCGCTTCCGAACGCGCAGCGTGTTCCTGCGTGGACGCGCGCTCTGCCAGCAGCTTCGCGCTGCCCTGAGGCGTTTTCTGGTTTGCCAGTGCCAGCACCTCGTCCATTGCGCTCCTGGCAATGCCGAGCGCCACTGACGCGATGCCCACGCCAAGCAATCCGAAAATCGGGAATTTGTAGAGAGGTGTCGCAAGCGGCGTGTCGGTCAGCAGCGCCGCAGACCGGGTGACAGGAACAAACAGGTCCTTGACGCCGTAGTCATTGCTGCCGGTGCCACGCAGTCCCACCGTATGCCAGGTATCGAAGATATCGACCTGGTCTGCGCTAAACAGCATGGAGCGGACATTCGGGGTGCCGTTGCCGGTATTCTCCGGCTTGCCTTCGGCATCCATGACCAGGCATCCGCCCGTGATGTAATCTGCATTCCTGCTGCCGGAGCCCCATGGCCAGCGGCCACTGACTAGAAAGCCGTCAATACCGTCACGGGTTACCCGCACGGCACGGCCGCGCGGCGCAAACACGCCGGCGCATTTGACACCGGGGTTGGCGAAGACTTGCCGTGCTTCTTCAGCAGGCAGATACGCGCCGATGGTCGCCGAGGTACAGGAAATAAATGCGCACCAGCCTGCCGATGCATTGGAGCGCGACAGCAGTTCAATGACTTCGATAAACGTATGAACGTCCACCTCGTAGCCGCCGTAGATTGCCGGCGTCAGCATCCGGTATAGGCCGGCGTCGGCCATTTCTGTCGCTATTTGTTGCGGAAGAAAGCGGTTTTCTTCTATAACTCCGCTCTCGCCCGCCAATTTGATGGCCATCCGGCTTGCGATGGCAAGCAGGTCCTTGCGCCGTGACAGGTCGTAGCCGTGCGGGTCATTCATGATTGTCTCCGGTGAGCGCTTCTTGCGTTGAAGCTTATGTGGATGTGCGTATAATTTATCCGAGTGGATAATTATCGTCAACTTATTTTTATCCATATGGATAAAATACGCGGGGCTGTCGCCTTGCATACTATCCGTGACCGCAAAGATTGAGCGGGCTGGCCGGCACTGCCTGGTATACAATTTCCCCAGCACAGTCTGATGGCAGTGGCAATATTCCGACGCAAATTCGCATCTCCCAATCACAGGACAATAATGAGCACATCAAAACACCGCTACGATGCCGTCATCATCGGCGGAGGCATCATGGGCAGCAGCGTTGCCTACTTCCTCAAGCGAGCTGATCCCGCAATGGAGGTAGCGGTAATAGAGCCGGATCCTACTTATGAATATGCGTCCACAGTGCGCGCTTCCGGTGGTGCGCGGCGGCTGTTCTCTTGCCCTGAAAATATTGCGATGTCGAATTTCAGTATTGACTTCATCCAGCGCTTCCCTGCCGACATGGCGGTCAACGGCGAACCCGCACCGGTGGACTGGGTGCAGCAAGGTTATCTGTTTATCGTGCACGGGCAGGCCATGCGCGTGCTGGAAGAAAACGCCGTGACGCAACGCTCCCTTGGCGCCGATATCCGGCTGCTGGATCGCGAAGGCTTGCGCAGCTTGTTTCCCTCCATGTATGTGGATGATCTGGACGGCGGCGCATATTCGCCTGGCGACGGCTGGTGTGATCCTTCCAGTTTTTTGCAGGGGCTGCGCAAGAAGGCGCGCTCCCTCGGAGTGGACTATATCCAGGACAAGGTGGCATCGCTGCGGCATGTCGGCTCCGCCGTCACGCATGCAACGCTGGAATCGGGCCGTGAGTTGGCGGCGGATGTATTTGTCAATGCCGCCGGCGCCTGGTCTGCAGGCGTCAGCAACATGCTTGGCATGGCTTTACCTGTGAGCCCGCTGCGGCGCTTTGAGCATTTTTTCACCGGGCAAAACAGGATCGAACCGCTGCCGTACGTGAAAGACTTGAACCGGCTGGCCTTCCGGCCTGAGGGCAACGGCTATTCCGGCGGGCTGGTCAATTCGGATGAGGCCCGGGGCTTTCATTTCGACGTGGACCACGGCTATTTTGAGCGCGTAGTCTGGCCGGCGCTGGCGCACCGTTTCCCCACGGCGTTTGAAGGGGCCAGGTGCCACCGTACCTGGTCGGGACTATACGAGTTATGCGAACTGGATGGCAATCCCATCATCGGCAACTGGAAAAGCGGTTTCGAGAATTTTTATGTGGTCGCGGGCTTTTCCGGCCATGGCATGATGCACGCGCCGGCGGCGGGCCGGGGCATCGCGGAGCTCATTACCACCGGACGCTACCAGACGATAGACCTGGACAAATTCGGTTACGGCCGCGTAGAACGGAACGAAGCCTATCCGGAACGGGGCATATTGTAGGTGAGAGATAAATGCTGCGGCAGGTCGCTTTAGCTGCGGCGCATCCGGTACTCAAAGACATACCAGAAAAATGCAAACAGGAAGGGGCACGCGCCCATCAACAGCAACAGCGAATAGTCATTATGGATCAGTTCCATCCATGGGTTAGGCGGTGGCGGGGGCGGCAGCTTCCGTTCCACGGTGACTTTGGGCAGGGGCGGAGGCAGGAAAGATTCAGCGGAGGATGCTGGATTGGCCTCCGGCGAAGATGCTGCTGAGGAAGCCGCGGTTGTTGTGGGGAGCGATGCCGCTGCCAATGGCGCTAAAGAGGCGTCCCCTGCGTCTTTCAGCCCCAATTTTTCGCATGCCTGATCTGCTGTGATTTTTTTGCCTTCTGCGTCAATACAGTTATTGATGACATTGGCAGATGCCAGGCTGGAAATGCCTAGCAGAAAGATTGATATTAGAATTTTCATATCAATCATTCTAACCTTGGCGATTGAGGAAAATCAAATACTAGCGCTGGTCCGACGCCGCGATTGTTGTTCTGGTTTATCTTTTGCGACAAGGCCACGCCGGGATGTATGCTACCGCTCAATATCAGCTTGCTTGAAAAAGAAGCAAGTGCACAAGCAGGCAAATGGGGCTAACAATTTAATCTCAGGGGTATATAATTAATTTATTGCCGTAAGGAATTTTTTGGCGATACATTTTTGCTTCGCTCGCCGGAGCGGCAGGTATACCATGCAAGTAGACTGAAGGAATCCAGTCCATTGCGGGCATTCATAAAACCATAATGGGAGACATGATGGACAGGCTTGAAATTTTCAGAGAAATTGCAACCCAAGCCAGCAAGGGCGAACTCACCTTCCCTGCCAACGTGAATGCCTCGCTGAAGCTGCAGCAAGCGCTGGAAGATCCAGATTGCCATATCGATGCAGCGGCCAAAATGGTAATGGCGGAGCCTTTGCTTTCTGCGCGCACGGTGGCAATTGCCAACTCGGCAGCCTATAACCGTTCCAACAACGAAATTACCAATGTCAAGGCAGCTGTCAGCCGACTGGGTTTCCGCACGCTCAAATCCATGGTCGCATCGGTCATCGTGCGCCAGTTGAACAGCAAGCTGACCGATCCCGCGCTGAAAGCCAAGGCTGCCCAGCTGTGGGAGCATTCGGCCCATGTCGCCGCGCTGGCGCAAGTCATCGCCAAGCGCGTCACCAAGGTGGATGCCGATACGGCGATGTTCGCGGGCATCGTGCACGAGGTTGGCGGCTTTTACCTGATTTCCCGCGCCGAGGAATATCCTGGCTTGCTGGATGGCGACCCTGAGGACTGGGTCGAATATGGCGAAAAACTGATAGGACGCGGCGTGCTGAAAAAACTTGGCGTGCCCGATGGCGTGATGACCGCGGTGGAAGCCTTATGGCACGGCGTGCGCGCGATCCCGCCGGAAACGCTGGGTGATACGCTGCTGCTGGCCAATGATCTGGCGCGCGTAGTATCTCCGCTGCACCAGAAAGAAGGCGTGACCATCAAGCAGACTGCAGCGGCGATCAACTTCGAAGTGGATGGCGGCACGCTGCACAGCATACTCGCTGATTCGGAAGAGGAAATCGAGTCGCTGACTGCAGCCCTGCTAGTGTAGTTTCACTCAGCAGCAAGCAAGCAGCAGAAGCGGCATAGGCTTCAAGCTGGCGCGTATCTCCGTAATGAAAAAAGCGGCCGACAGTAGCGCCAGCGGAAAGATCGCAGATGGTCACAACGCGCCTGCGGCGCCTATCGCGTTCCCCCCCCCTTGAATTGATCATCTGCATCTGGTGTGGAGGGCGAGTTGACGCCCTACTCTTTCGCTTCCTGTATGCGCGCCGCAGACATGTCTTCAAGCATCTGCTTCAATTTGCCATGTTCTTTCTCCAGGTCAGACATGCGTTGTCTGATGGCTTGCGCTGTTTCCTTCGCAGAGGGGGCGACGAAAAGACGCATCCAGCGTTTTGTCTCGAATACCTTGCTGAAGTAATAAGCAAAACCCAGACATGCCGCGCTGCCTGCAAAAGAGAGGATAAGAAATGCCTGATGCTGGGTTTTTTGCGGCATCAGGAGGTCCAGTGCATGCGACAGCGTCGCCAGGATGGGGATATGCACCAGATAGAGCGAGTAGGAAAATCCTCCTATCCATACCAGCGCTCTGGCCTCCAGAAATTTTCGGGCAAAGTGTTCCCGCGGTAATCTGCTCAGGCCAGCCAGAACCAGTGCCGTCACGGCCCCCGTTACCGGATCAATCAGATGGGTATGCTCCATGAACAGGTGCACATTGTCGCTGTCAATGATCCTGTATTGCCATAGCAGCCAGCCGAGTGGCAGCAGCATCAGCGCTGCGGCAGCCCACACCGTCCGGCGATACCTGCCGCTTCGTTGCGTGCCGTTTTCTCCGAATGCAAACCACGCTGAAACTATGCCCATGACAAACAGCAGCACAAAATACGGCGGTTGCGGCACTGTCATTTGTAGAGAACCCACAATGATGGATGCATTCAGCGACCGCCAGGTAAGCCCGGCCGCCAGCACGGCGCCGGCGATCAGCAAAGTCCATGCGCCGAATTTTCTCAGCAGCCAGATCGCCAATGGAAACAGAAAGTACAAGTGCCATTCCGTTGCAATGCTCCAGAACGGGCCGTTGATGTTGTTGAATTGAGGGAAAAAATCCTGCAACAGCAGGATATTGCTCCAGAAAACCTGATAAGGCATTTCTGAAGTCAAACCGACCGGGCTCCGGGCCCAGCTAATGATAGGCAGAACAAAATTGATCAGTAAAATAAGCAGCAATACGGCGAAATAAGGCGGCAGGATACGCAGGCTGCGAGCTTTGAAATAAGCGTATAGCCCAGTCCGCATGCGGTTGCCGTTTCTGACCACCGGCAATGCCAGGCAAAAGCCGGACAGCACCAGGAAAACATCTACTCCCATGTGCAGGTAAGGCAGGACATTGAGCGGCAAGGTCAGCAGCGAAGTATGGTGTTCCCAGCCGTATGTGAACAAATGGATATGGCCGAACATGACCCATAACGCCGCCAAGGCTCTTAATCCATCCAGAAAATCAAGGCGAAAGGCGGTATTTGTTGCTGCGGAATTCTGCATTCTTGGTTTCTGAAGCTGGTGTCTGTCAGACGCCGGCGTCGCCAAACATCAAAAAAGCGGAAATATCACGAGAGACTGGATCGCACCGTCAGGGCGACAGGCAGCAGGCGTAAGAATGGTGTTTCTACAACTGCATCTCAGGTACCGGGCTTGGTATGGCTGGATTGTAACGCAATTGTAAAGAAATTGTAGCATCGTTGTAACATAGCAAGATGTCCGCCGACTCAGCAAATGGGTGTTCCGGCGAACGTCCTTGCAGTTATTTCTTCCCCATGTATGTCATTGTGCATGCATCGCAAGCTTCTATCAGATGCAGCAAATGTTCTATTTCTGCCCTGTCAGCGGCTGTGGTTGCCTTACCCCAAAGCTGGTCCAGCCGGGCCGCCGCAGCTTGATATTCGTCTCTCGTAATCATGTCGGCTTCAATTTCCTGTTGCATGTTCATGAATAGTCTCCACCTTAACAATAAGCAGGATTGTCAAGAATATTGAAAGCGAGGCGCGTAATATAGTCATAATAGCCACGTGGTGAATATCGGACCATATACAGCCTTGGCTTTTTGTTGATACTATCAACTAGTTTATGAATTGTCGTTGACAATGTCAACTAAAAATATGAAAAACTTAAACGACGCGGTGCTGGAACAATTTTTCGGTTTGATGCATCAGTTCAAATCGCATATGCACCAGGCCTTAAGCTCGGACAAGTTTGAACTGGGCCCCATAGGCGCGCAGGCTTTGGGGTTTTTCGACGCCCATCCAAAAGGCACGCAGCGAGACCTGATCCGTTATTTCGGCCGCGATAAAGCACAGGTGACGAGGCTGCTAAAGCAACTGGAAGAGCGCGGCCTGATCGTGCGTGAAGTGGATGAGGATGACAAGCGTTCCTACCGGGTGACGCTGACGCCTGCTGGCAAATCCCAGCAGGCTATCGTGCACAAGCACAAGCAGCAGATCGCCGAGACGATGATGGCGGGTTTCGACGCCGGCGAACGGGCTACGCTGATTGCCCTGCTCGGCCGCATGAAAAGCAATGTCGAGAGCAGTGAAAACGGCGAAGTTAGTTGCAATAGTTAAACAAATTGCGATAATCTGGCGCTGCTTTCAGCTTCGTCGTCTAGACGTTCATTTAATGCCCACTGTTACCTGGAGACCGATGTGCCCAATCAGCCCAAGCAGGATATCAACGATCTGACTACACATCTCACGCATCTGGTAGAAAAAATAAAAACCGGCGCCGACACCGGCGCCATTATCCAGGATCTGCAGGCAGCACTGGAAGCCTTGAGCGCCGTTTCCACACACGATAGCCTGACGGGAGCGCTGAACCGACGCGGCCTGTTGCAAAAGCTGGATGCAGAGCTGGATCGGGCCAAGCGCACCGGCCACCCGTTTTCTTTTGCCGTCATCGGCATTGACCAATTCCCCGTGCTGGTGGAACGGCACGGCAAAGCCGCTGGCGACCAGATACTCCGGAACCTGACGCAAGCCGCCCTGCAATTGCTGCGCTCGCTGGACTCTTTCGGTCGTGTCGGGGAAAGCGAGTTCGCAATTGTCCTGCCTACTACCTGGCTAGACCAGAGCGGGAAAGCAATTGCGCGCCTCACCTCTGCGGTAGCTGCGGTAGACTGGGCCGGCGTGGTGGCGGGACTGGAGATCAGCTTTTGCAGTGGCCTCACGACCAATGCCCATGGGGACACCGGCGAAGACATGTTGCAACGTGCTTCTGAGGCACTGGTTCAGGCGAGGGCTAAGGGGCCAGGCTCCAGCGTCCAGCTGGAACAGAGCTTGCCCGATTTCGATCCCAACTTGCTGTAACCGTAAAAAAGGCTGCAAATGCAGCCTTTTTTCATCCCGGTTCATGCCTTTTTGTCGTACATGTACTTTCTTGACCACGGCAACTCCTCTTGGTTGCGGCCAGCCTTGGTACAGACTACCTGGTACAGCGAAATCCAGTCTGATTCAAACGCATAAGCGCAGCCCGCCAGGTAAACCCGCCAGATACGGTAACGTCTGTCGCCGGCAATGTCCTGGATCTGCTCCGCATGCTGCTCAAAATTCTCAGCCCATATCGCACAGGTTTTTGCATAGTGGCGCCTCAGGTTTTCCACGTCCAGCGCCTCCAGTCCCCCTTCCTGCATCGTCTTCAGCACCAGCCCTATGTGCGGCAGCTCTCCGTGAGGGAATACATAACGCTCAATGAATTCTCCGCCGCCGTACGGGGTTTCGCCGCTTTCCGAATCGGTGGACGTGATGCCGTGGTTCATCGCGATGCCGCCGTCGGCCAGCAGGCTATGGATTTTGCTGAAGTAGGATTGCAGATTCAGCAGGCCGACATGCTCGAACATGCCGACGCTGGTGATACGGTCAAAGCTGCCGGTCACGTCGCGATAATCCTGCAGCCGGATTTCTATTTTGTCGCTCAAGCCGAGTTCCGCCACCCGCTGCCTTGCCAGCTCGGCCTGGTTTTCCGACAGCGTAACGCCAACACAGTGCGCCCCGTATTTTTGTGCAGCGCGTATTACCAGCCCTCCCCAGCCGCAGCCGATGTCCAGCAGTTTGTCGCCTGGGCGCACGCGTATCTTGGTCAGGATGTGGTCGACTTTTTTCAATTGCGCAGTTGCCAGATCCTCGTCGCCGTTTTCAAAATAGGCACAGGAATACAGCATGTTTTCGTCCAGCCACAGCTGGTAAAAATCATTCGATACGTCGTAGTGATAGCGTATCGCTTCCGCATCCTTGGCTTTGCTGCGACCGAAAGAACGCCTGATCCTGGCAAATTTCCCTTCCTGCTTCAGCGTGCTGGACGCAAGCTCGCCGCCGATGGAAATAATTTCACTGGGTTTGCCGACAATATCGATCTTGCCGTCGACATAGGCAGAGCCGAGATTGGACAGCGATGGCGTCAGCAGGTAGCTCAATGCCGAGGCTTGCGGGATGCGGATGATTACTTTAGGCGGGGCCTGGCTCAGATCGAAATGCTTTCCATTCCACAATTCAACCCGTAAAGGCAGCACCATTTTCTGGGTGACGCTGCTGACCCATTGTTCTAGTTTATGCTCTAAAAACACTTTTACCCTCCAGAAAAAAGCAAGTCGGGCGACATCCGGGCTTGCTGATGACATTTGCCCGACGTGATATCAGGCACTGGATAATGGAAGCGGTTTCGGTATGACGTTTCCAGAATGCTGCTTGAAGGAACGAAAGAATTTTTTGGAAAATCAAAGAAGCAACTTCGTTAGATGTAACAATACATCGTTTTCCGTTTCAAAGTTTGACTAGCGTTTTTTTGGGGCGTGGATGCAACAGCGGCAGGCTGTATCCAATCGCATGGCCGTGACGAAAAAAAACGCATTCCCGAGGGAATGCGTTATGAAAGCCAGAGATACTCTGGACAAGGGAAACAAGGGGCCGTCGGTAACTAGTCCGCTTTTGCCACGGCATTCGCCGCGCTGCCCGGCTTTGCGGTAACAGCGATTGGCGCCTGAGTTGCACTCCAGCCGCCGCCGATAGCACGGATCAGGTTGACGGCGGATTTCGCCCTGGCGCCATCCAGTTGTGCGGCCGAGCGCTGCTGCTGCAGCACGGTGCGGTCGGCGTCAATCACGTTCAGGTAGCTGACTGAGCCTTCGCGGTACTGGATGTGTGACAGTTTGGCAGCCCGCTCCGCGGCTTGTACCGCGTCGTCCTGCGCACGGGTCTGGTCGCCCAGGATACGCAGGTCGGCCAGGTTGTCTTCCACTTCCTTGAAGGCATTCAGCACGGTCTGGCGGTAGTTGGCCACGTCTTCCTCATACACGGCGCGTGCCTTGTCGACGCCTGCCTGGCGGCGACCACCGTCAAACAGCGGCATCGACAGCAGAGGCCCCAGCAGGAAGGTACGGCTGCTCCAGTTGAACAGTTCGCCCAGGCCGGCAGACTCAAAGCCGAAGGCTCCGGTAATGTCCAGGCGAGGGAAAAATGCTGAGCGCGCCACGCCGATACGGGCATTGGCAGCTGCCATGCCGCGCTCTGCAGCAGCGATGTCGGGACGGCGCTCCAGCAGCGACGAAGGCAGGCCAGGCGGCACGTTGACGGCAATCCGCGACAGCGGGCGTGCCGCAAAGTTGAATTCTGCCGGCGCCTTGCCCAGCAGGATAGCCAGCGCATGTTCTGCCGTGGCGCGGGTGCGTGCCACACCCAGTGAATCAGCCTGCGCCGAAGCCAGTTCTGCCTTGGCGCGCGCCAGGTCCAGCTCACTGATGTCGCCTTCGTCAAAACGCGTTTGCACCAGTTTCAAGGTTTGCTGGCGCAATTCCACCGTGCCGGAGAACAGAGCCTGTTCGGCATCCAGCTCCCGTAGCAGGAAGTAGGCTTGCGCC
Organism: Undibacterium sp. TJN25; assembly: GCF_049339885.1. Taxonomy (NCBI): domain Bacteria; kingdom Pseudomonadati; phylum Pseudomonadota; class Betaproteobacteria; order Burkholderiales; family Oxalobacteraceae; genus Undibacterium; species Undibacterium sp. TJN25. The sequence goes on from NZ_JBMPPM010000012.1 coordinate 130,070, forward strand.
ACGTCCGCCTGCAAAGCCAGCTGCACCGATTGGAACAGTGCTTCGCTTTGCTGCGTATCCGCGTTGGCGGCATTGACAGTAGAGGCAACACGACCGAACAGATCGAGCTCGTAAGACGCTCCCAGCGTGCCGCTGAAGGTATTGCCGGTCGGCATGGGCGTGTTATCAGGCACACCTTGCGACACCGGGGACGGCCTTCCCCGGCTGGCGCCGAGGCCCGCATTCACCTGCGGGAACAGCTCAGAGCGCGCATCCTGCCGCAGTGCGCGTGATTGCTTCAGCCTGGCGGCTGCCGCCTTCAGGCTCTGATTGGCTGTTTGCGCCTGCGTTTCCAGGTCGTTCAGGCTGGCATCGCCAAAAATCTTCCACCATTTGCCGCGCGCCATGTTTTCAGAAGGCTGGGCTTCTTTCCATGCAGTGTTTGCCTGATTCTCCTGAACTGGCCCGGTTTCCTTGAATGCGGCCGGCGTGCTGACTTCGGGACGCTCATACGTCGGCGCCACCGAACAGCCCGCCAGCACCAGCAACAGCATCAGCAGCGACGAAGCGGATCTAAAGGGTTTAATTGTATTCATCATTTTATGCTCCACACTTTCTCAGGATTGCAGCGGTGCTGCATGGTCGGCGTCGTGCCCATGTGCGACGGCAGGAGCTTCATGCACTACAGCCGAATGCAGCTTGCGGCCGCCGCTGGCGGAACGCAGCAACACATAGAACACCGGCGTCAGGAACAGGCCGAACAGTGTCACGCCCAGCATGCCGAAGAACACCGCAACACCCATTGCATGGCGCATTTCCGAACCTGGACCACTGGAAGTCACCAGCGGCACCACGCCCATGATGAACGCGATAGACGTCATCAGGATAGGACGCAGACGCAGGCGGCTGGCATCGATCGCAGCCTGCAGGGGCGTGCTGCCCTGCAATTCCAGTTCCCGCGCAAACTCCACGATCAGGATCGCATTCTTTGCCGACAAGCCCACCAGCACCATCAGGCCGATCTGGGTAAAGATATTGTTGTCGCCGCCGGTCAGCCATACGCCGGTCAACGCAGCCAGCAGGCTCATCGGTACGATCAGGATGACGGCCAACGGCAAGGTCAGGCTTTCATACTGTGCGGCCAGCACGAGGAACACCAGCAGCACGCTGATAGGGAAAACCCACATACCGGCATTGCCCGCCAGGATCTGCTGATACGTCAGGTCAGTCCATTCAAACTTGATGCCGGAAGGCAGGGTCTTGGCAGCAATACGTTCTGCCGCAGCCTGGGCCTGGTTCGACGAGTAGCCGGGAGCTGGGCCGCCGTTGATATCGGCAGCGGTATAGCCGTTATAGCGCACTACCATTTCTGGGCCGAAGCTCGGCGTTACCTTGACCAGTGAGGACAGCGGCACCATTTCACCGGCAGTATTGCGGGTTTTCAGCTGCAGGATGTCTTCCGGCTTGGAACGGAACGGTGCATCCGCCTGGGCACGCACCTGGTACACGCGGCCGAAACGGTTAAAGTCGTTCACATACAGGGAGCCGAGATAGATCTGCATCGTGTCGAATACATCGGTCACGGGCACGCCCAGCTGCTTGGCTTTGACACGGTCCAGATCCACGTCCAATTGCGGCACATTGATCTGGTAGCTGGAGAACATCGGGCCCAGTTCAGGTGCTGTCTTGGCGGCAGCAATGAAGGCCTGCGCTGCGGCATCCAGTTCGGCGTAACCCAGCGCGCTCTTATCCTCGATCTGCATCTTGAAGCCCCCTACCGTGCCCAGGCCCATGACTGGCGGCGGAGGAAATACGGCGATGAAAGCATCCTTGATACCGGAGTATTTCTGGTTCAGTTTGCCGGCAATGGCATCGGCCGACAACTCCTTGCTGCGACGTTCTTCGAAAGGCTTCAGCGTCACAAATACAATACCGGCGCTGGAGCTGTTGGTGAAGCCGTTAATCGACAGGCCAGGGAACGCAACCGCGCTTTCGACGCCAGGTTCTTTCAGAGCAATGTCGGACATGCTGCGAATCACCGATTCAGTACGGTCCAGCGTTGCACCGTTAGGCAGTTGCGTGAAACTGATCAGGTATTGCTTGTCTTGCCCCGGAACGAAGCCGCCTGGAACAATATAGGAAACACCAACAGCCAGCAGCAGCAACACCGCATACACGCCCATCATCGCGCCCTTGCGTGAGATGACGCCGGTCACGCCCCTGGAATAGTTTTCCGAACCGCGGTTGAACATGCGGTTGAAGGCATTGAAGAAGCGGCCGAACAGGCGGTTCATGATCTTGGTCAGCCAGTCTGGCTTGGCATCATGGCTTTTCAGCAGGATCGCCGCCAGGGCTGGCGACAGCGTCAGCGAGTTGAACGCGGAAATCACGGTGGAAATCGCAATCGTCATCGCAAACTGCTTGTAGAACTGGCCAGTCAGGCCGGTCATGAAAGCCAATGGCACGAAAACGGCTACCAGTGTCAGTGCAATCGCGACGATAGGACCGCTGACCTCTCGCATGGCGCGGTAGGTTGCTTCTTTCGGCGTCAGCCCCGCGGCGATATTCCGCTCGACGTTTTCCACCACCACGATCGCATCATCGACGACGATACCGATCGCCAGCACCATACCGAACAGGGACAGGGCATTGATGGAATAACCGAAGCCCAGCATCAGAGAGAACGTGCCCACGATGGAAACCGGCACCGCCAGCAAAGGAATCAGCGAAGCACGCCAGGTTTGCAGGAACACGATCACGACCAGTACCACCAGTGCAATCGCTTCAAGCAGGGTTTCCACTACTGCGTGGATACTGGAACGGACGAATTGCGTAGGATCATAGACAATCCGGTATTCGACCGAACTGGGGAAATCCGCCGACAGTTCTTTCATCGCAGCGCGCACCTGGTCTGAAACATCCAGCGCATTGGCGCCGGGAGCCTGGAAGATGGGGATGGCGACAGCAGGTTTGTTGTCCAGCAGCGAGCGCAGGCCGTATTCAGACGCAGCCAGCTCAATGCGGGCAACATCGGACAAATGGGTGACAGCGCCGTCCGTGGAGGTCTTCAGGATGATGCCGCCGAACTCGGCTTCGCTTTTAAGCCGGCCTTGCGCATTGACGTTGAACTGCAAAGGCGTATCGGGCAGGCTTGGCGAAGCGCCAATGACACCGGCAGCAACCTGCACGTTCTGCTCGCGGATAGCGGCGACCACGTCGGACGCCGTCAGGCCGCGCTGCGATACCTTTTGCGGATCTAGCCATACGCGCATCGCATAGTCGCCGGAACCGAACAGACCAACCTCGCCCACGCCCTTGATACGGGCCAAGCGATCTTTCACGTTCAGTACCGCATAGTTGCGCAGATAGGTCATGTCATAGCGGTTGTCCGGCGAGATCAGATGGACCACCATCGTCAGCGCAGGAGAACTCTTCAGCGTCGTCACACCCAGGCGCTGCACGTCGGGCGGCAGGCGCGGGAGCGCTTGCGAAACGCGGTTCTGCACCAGTTGCTGTGCCTTATCGGGGTCTACGCCCAGTTTGAAGTTGACAGTCACCGTCAGGTTGCCGTCGCTATTGGCCTGCGACTGCATGTACAGCATGTTTTCCACGCCGTTGATAGATTCTTCCAGCGGGGATGCTACCGTTTCGGCAATCACCTTGGGGTTGGCGCCCGGATACTGTGCGCGCACCACGACGGAAGGGGGAACCACTTCGGGATATTCCGAAATGGGCAACTGGAACATGGACAAGCCACCTGCCAGCAAAATAAGCACCGATAGCACCCCTGCAAAAATGGGGCGATCGATGAAGAACTTTGAAATATTCATATTAATTCTCGTTGTCTAGGTGTCTTAAGACTTATTGGCAGCAACGGTCTTGCTTGTGCTGGGTCCGGCACTGGGGATGGCGGCAAGTTTGGCCATGGGAACGACGTTGGGAGTGATCGTGTCGCCCGGACGGGTGCGTTGCAAACCGTTGACGACGATGCGCTCACCGGCTTTCAGTCCGTTTTCCACGATCAGCAGGTCATCCTGTTTGGCGCCGATGTGCACTTCGCGATAGGCAGTGTGGTTTTCCTTGTCCACGGTCAGCACGAAGCGTTTGCTCTGGTCTGTGCCTATCGCCTTTTCATCGATCAGCAGCGCATCATGCGGAGCGCCGCCGCCGAGGCGGATACGGGCATACAGGCCGGGCAGCAACAGGCCGTCCTGATTGTCGAACACGGCGCGCACGCGGATGGTGCCGGAGGAGGTATCGATACGGTTATCGATCGATGTCACCTTGCCCTGGCGGGAATAGCCGTCTTCGTTAGCCAGGCCCAGGAATACCGGCACCTGCGTGTTTTTGGCTTGGGCCGGATTCACGTATTTGAGGAAACTTTGTTCATCGACATCGAACGACGCATATACCTGGGATACCGACACCAGCGTGCTCAAAGGAGGCGAGCTCGTACCTACAGCGATGACGTTGCCTACGGTGATTTCCGCACGCGAGATGCGCCCTGCTACGGGAGCCGTGATCTGCGTATATTCCAGGTTCAGTTTGGCGGCTTTCAACGCGGCTTGCGCAGCCAGCACATTGGCAGCGGCTTCGCGCGACGCGTTTTGCTTCTCTTCATAGTCGCGGCGCGCAATCGCGTTTTCCGTCAGCAGGCGTTCGCCGCGGGCGACGTCGGATGCTGTATACGCTGCTCGCGCTTCGGCAGCAGCCAGCTGCGCTTGCACCCTGGCTACTTCAGCAGCGTAAGGCCGTGGATCGATGGTAAACAGCGGATCGCCTTTTTTAACCAGTGCGCCATCCTTGAAATGAACAGCTGTCAGCGTGCCGCCTACCAGGGGGCGGATTTCTACGCGGTCGACTGCTTCCAGTTTTCCCGAATAGCTTTGCCAGTCGACAATCTTGCGGCTGACGACTTCTGCCACGTCGACTGTGGTCGCCGGCGGAGCGGCTTTGGTTTCAGTATTGCTGGCATGCACGCGGATGGCCCCAACCGTGCCTGCGGCGGCGATGGCAACAACGATGGCGGCGCTGACGGCGATGGACAGGCGGCTGCGGGTGAGTGGAGAGTTAGACATGATGGTCCTTGTAAATGTTTTAAGGGTGTTCAAAAAGTTTCAAAAAATTTCAAAGCGATTTGTTCCGGATTTTGTGTTAGGGGCATACTAGTTACTCTCCAATTTCGATAAACTTCGGTTTTTGCTTTTGAATTTGGCAATGTGCTTATTTAGGCAGCTTATTTATCGCTGTCCTCGCCGCTGTCTTCATCCTTGATTGCGGAAGCAGCAGCTTTTTTTCTCGAATGGGGCTTGGCATTGAGGCGGCGGCGCAGGAACTCGGCTACTTCAGTCAGCGCTGGCGCGTGTTCACGCAAAGAGGCGTGCTTGACGCCGGCAAAGCGGGCTACCTGCGTGGGTACGCCGACAGTGATCAGCGCCGCGGCATATTTTTCTGCCTCTATATGCAGTACGTCGTGTTCCGCCGTGGCGATGAAGGCGGGTGGCAAGCCGCTAAGGCGGCGTGATTCCAGCGGCGCCGCATAAGGATGCAGGCGCTGCAGCGACCTGGGCAGGTACTGACGGTAGCATTCTGCGCATTCCTGCGGAGTCAGGTCGGATTCGAGGCGTTTGGCATCGCCCAGACGAGTCATGCTGGGATCGAGCATCGGGCCGATCAGGGCCTGGGCAAGGATGGGCGTGGCATTGCGGTCGCGGGCAATCAGCGTCAGGCAGGTTGCCAGGTTGCCACCTGCATCGTCGCCGGCAACTGCGAGGCGGCTGGCATTGGCGTTGATGGCGCCGGCGTTTTTGCCTACCCATGCCATCGCTGCATAAGCGTCTTCAGGAGCGGCGGGAAAGGGCTTGGCAGGCGCCAGTGCGTAGCCGACTGACAGCACCAGCACGTTGCTGTTTCTTGCAATAAACTGCGCAGGCATGTCGGCATCGTCCAGCGAACCGCTGATGAAGCCGCCGCCATGGAAGTACAGCACTACCGGCAAAACGGCAGTGCCTTGCGGCCGATAGAGCCGCACCGGAATCGACCCTACAGGCCCCGGAATGATGAAGTTGTCGATCTGCAAAGGCGGTTCAGCCTCGCTTACCGTCTTTTTCTTTGTTTTTTTTGCAATTACTGTTGATGCGTCCATCATGTCGTCGCGGATAACCGCTCCATTGATTTGAGAGTGGGACGAATAGTAGGTCCGACACGTTTTCGGATAAACATCTATAATTGAACAAGACTATTCGGCCAGGACGACTAATCCGGCGCCTAATTCCATTTATACTTCGGTCAAGTAAAAATACGCTGCGTGCGTACAGCCTTGTTTTTCGTTTCCGATATTTGCCCTCAGGGAGTCAGCGATGGATCGCTTTCAAGCAATGCAGGTGTTCACCCGTGTAGTGGATTCCAATAGCTTTACCCGTGCCGCGGACAGCCTGGGCTTGCCGCGCACGACTGTGACGACGACCATCCAGAGCCTGGAAAGCCTGCTGCAGGTGCGCCTGCTGAACCGCACTACGCGTCGCCTGAGCCTGACGCCGGATGGCGCCGCCTATTACGAACGCTGTGTGCGCATCCTGGCGGACATCGATGAGACTGAATCCTCTTTTCAGAACGTTGCGCGCGGCCCCAAAGGCCGCTTGCGCATCGACGTGCCGGCCTCGATAGGCAGGCTGATATTACTGCCGCAGATTTGCGAATTTTATGAGCGTTTCCCTGACATAGAACTGGTCATGGGCATGGGTGACCGCATGGTGGACATGGTGCAGGAAGCCGTGGACTGCGTAATCCGCGTCGGAGAACTGCAGGATTCGAGCATGGTTGCGCGCCGTATCGGTACCTTCCAGAGCATCACCTGCGCGGCACCGGAATATCTGGACCAGCACGGCGAGCCACAGACGATTGATGATTTGCAGCATCATCAGGCCGTGCATTATTTTTCCAGCCGTACAGGCCGCAACTTGGACTGGGACTTCATTGTGGATGGCGAGACTGTCGATGTGAAGGTCAACGGCAAGATCTCCGTCAATGACTCCGAGGCGTATATCGCCTGCGCCGTAAAGGGTTTCGGCCTGATCCAGGCGCCGCGCTTCATGCTGATGCCGCATCTGGAGTCGGGCGCGCTGCGCGAAGTGTTGCCGCAGTGGACCCCTGCCCCCATGCCTATCTCCGTGGTGTACCTGGCGAACCGTCATTTGTCGCCCAAGGTCCGCGCCTTTGTTGACTGGGTTGCAGAGCTGTTCCCACGTTGCCCGTTGTTCAGCGGACGCGATGCCGAAATGCTGAGCGGCCGCAGCGAATGCATGTTTGCAGGCAAGCCGGAGCAGCGCCCGGTGCACAATACGTTACGCGCAGTGATAGAGCAGCAAAATATTGCCGAAAGCGTGTTCTAAAATTTTCTGCTTATATGCTGCCTATATAGGGCAGCATGGACAGGAAGGCCCGCGGCGCCTGTGTTCCTTGTTATTTGTGTGATTACACAAAATAACAAAGAATTCATGCCCGCCGCCAGCTACGGGTGCTAACATTGGTGATTTCTCGCAGCCCCCTGTTTTATGCCCCATACTTGGTCCACCGAAGATCAGAGCACTACCCATAACGACGCTGGCAAAGCTGGCATACATCCCGCTTTTCATCCCGATATATTGTATGGCCCTCAGCGGCCCGACCTGATTCACCAGGAAGTCCTGGCGGATCTGTTGGAAGCTACCGCGAGCAGGTTGCCTGAGGCGACTGCGCTCATGTTCGGCGGCGAACAACTCAGCTACCGCCAGCTTGACGAGCGTGCGACGCTGGTTGCTTCCCGCCTTATCGAGGCGGGTGTCCGGCCCGGGCATATTGTCGGTCTGTGGCTGCCGCGCGGTATAGACTTGCTGGTCATGCAGGCCGGCATCGCCAAGACCGGCGCAGCATGGCTGCCCTTCGATGCTGATACGCCTGTGGACCGGGTGGCAGTCTGCCTGGAGGATGCGCAAGCTTACGGCATACTCAGTTGCTCCCTGTTTGCGCCTTCTCTGGCGGTGCTGGCGACGCGCGTGTGGACCGCGGAAGCAATGGCTGAACCGCAAGAGGCTGCGCACATACTGCGGCGGCGAGAAAATGTCCTGCCCGGCCATCCTGCGTACGTCATCTACACTTCCGGTTCTACCGGCAAGCCCAAGGGCATTGCGATCACGCAGGGCAGCATCTGCCATTTTTTGCGTAGCGAGAATGCGGTGCTGGGCGTGCGCAATACCGACCGGGTTTACCAGGGCTTTTCCGTAGCCTTCGATATGTCTTTCGAAGAAATCTGGATCAGCTACCTGGTCGGCGCCGCTTTGTGGATAGCGCCGAAGGAAGTTGCCGTGGACCCGGACGCCCTGCCCCGCGCGCTAGCCGATCAGCGTATCAGTGTATTGCACGCAGTACCCACGCTGCTGGCCTTGTTCAATCAGGACGTTGCCAGCTTGCGCATCATCAACCTGGGCGGCGAAATGTGCCCCGAGGCATTGGTAGCGCGCTGGGCCCGGCCCGGGCGTCAGGTATTCAATACTTACGGCCCCACCGAGGCGACGGTATCGGCCAGCCTGGCGGAATTGCATGCGAACGAACCTGTTACGATAGGCAAGCCCTTGCCCAATTACGGCTTGCTGGTGATTGACGCAGCAGTGGAAAACGGCCTGGGCCTTTTGCCGCGCGGCGAGATAGGCGAACTGTGTATCACCGGCCCCGGCATCGCGGCCGGCTATCTGGGGCGGCCAGAACTGACGGCGGAAAAATTCCTTTCCAACCCATGGAGCACTCAGGAAATAGACAGGCGGCTGTATCGCACCGGTGATCTGGCGCGTATAGACGAAGATGGACAGGTGCTGTGCCTGGGGCGCGCCGATGACCAGGTGAAAATCCGTGGCTTTCGTGTGGAACTGGGAGAGATCGAGGCAGTGCTGGCCAAACAGCCTGGCGTCGGTACCGTGGCCGTGATCTTGCGGCAGGAACAAGGCATAGACCAGTTGATCGCCTTTATTGTCCCGGACAGCGCCGAAGGCATTTCCAGTACGGCCTTGCGCGCCGCGCTGGCCGCGGCCTTGCCGCCCTACATGGTGCCTGCCCGTTATGAAAGCCTGGATGAAATGCCGCGGCTGACTTCCGGCAAGATAGACCGCAAGCAGCTGAAAGAAAAAATCCTTACTCCAACTGCCGGGTCCGCTGAATCGGACTTGCCGGAGACGCCGGCGGAAGAAGTGCTGTTTGCCGCGCTCGCCACGCTGTTTCCCGGCCAGCCCATTCGCAGGGATGCCGATTTCTTTGCCGATCTGGGCGGACATTCGCTGTTCGCCGCGCGGCTGGTCTCTTTGTTGCGGACGGATGCCCGTTTTGCCTATTTCAAGATCAGCGATATCTACCAGAACCGCAGCATAGGCCGGATTGCCGAAGTGCTGATGGAAACCCAGGTACTGTCTGCCGATGTCAGCGTGGACTGGGCGCCGCCGCCCGGCCTGAAACGCTGGTTATGCGGCGCAGCGCAGGCCTTTGCCATTCCCTGGCTGGTGGCGATGCGCATGGTGCAATGGCTGGCGCCCTTCTTTGCCTACCATTTTTTTACCGGTGATCCTGACGATTCCATCGTCCGCGCGTCTTTCCTGTCGGTGGGTGTGTTCATTGTGCTGACGCTGCTGGAGTTCGGCATTGCGGTGGCCTGCAAATGGCTGATCGTGGGCAGGCTGAAACCGGGACGTTATCCATTGTGGGGATTGACCTATTTCCGCTGGTGGTTTGTGGACAGGCTGATCGAGGCAGCGCCGACGTATATGCTGAGCGGCTCTTCGCTATATGCGTGGTGGCTGCGCGCGCTGGGCGCCAAAATCGGCAACGATGTCATCGTGGGGTCGATGACCTTGCGTGCCGCCGACCTGCTGACCATAGGCAACGGCGTCAGCATAGGCAATGCCAGCAATTTTGAAAATGCCCGCGTGGAACGTGGTGAATTGATCGTGGGGAGAATCACACTGGGCAATGACGCTTATGTGGGCTCCTACTCCGTGCTGGAAGGAGATGTTGCCATTGGCGATGCTGGCCATCTGGATGGCCAGTCTGCCTTGAGCCAGGGGCAAAGCGTGCCTGCGGGCCGTATGTGGCGCGGATCGCCCGCGCGCGACGTCGGCGCTTTTGACCCTGCTTCCAATCCGCCGCGCCCTGCTGTCAGCCGGTTGCGCTATGCAACGGAGGCGGCATTTTTTGTGTTCGGCGCTTTCCTGATTACCGCCCTGTTTTTCATGCCGGTGTTCCCCAGCTTTATCCTGATCGACTGGTTCGACAACGTGGACCGTTTCCCGTGGATGCAGGGGAATAATATTTCCTTTCAGCTGTTCAAGTATTTTATCCTGGCCTTCCCCGCAACGGCGATATTGATTGTCTGCACTGCGCTGCTGTCGGCCGGCATACGCTGGAGCATCCTGCCCAAGCTGAAAGCCGGCAGTTATAAGGTGCATAGCAATACTTACTGCGGCAAATGGCTGGTCAACCAGATCCAGGAATCCAGCCTGAACGTACTGCATGGCGTATATGCGACGGTGTACGCGCCTTTCTGGTACCGGTTGCTGGGCGCCAAGGTGGGCCGCGGCGCTGAGATTTCGACTGCGCTGGGCGTGGTGCCGGACATGCTGACCCTAGGCGAGGATACTTTTATCGCCGATGCGGTCTTGCTGGGCGATGAACAGATAGACGGCGGCTGGATGACGATGCAGCCCACCGTTATTTCCAGGCGCAGTTTCATCGGCAACGGCGCCTATATTCCCGATGGCACCATCGTGCCTGAGAACGTGCTGATAGGTGTGCATTCCAGCGCGCCCGACAACCAGCAGATGCGCGAAGGAGATACCTGGCTGGGCTCGCCCCCTATCCATCTGCCGGCACGCGAGGAAGTCACCGGCTTCCCCGATCACCTGACTTTTTCCCCATCGCCATTTCGCCGACTGGGACGTGGCCTGATTGAGGCTTTCCGTATCGTTGCGCCGCATGCGATGGTGATCACCGTAGGCTACACCATCGTGCTGAACCTGATGCCGCTGGCCGGCGAGGATCGCTGGGGCGAGGTAATTTATTATCTGGTGGTGGCGGGCCTGCTGTACGGCATAGGCAGTTTCGGTTTTGTGATGGCGCTCAAATGGCTGTTCATCGGCAGATACAAAAAAAGCAGCGTGCCGATGTGGACGCGCTTTGTGTGGCTATCAGAAGGCATCACCAATCTGTATGAAGGGATTGCCGTGCCGAATTTCATGCGCTACCTGCGCGGCACGCCATGGCTGCCTCTCGCCTTCAATCTGCTTGGGGCCAAAATAGGACGCGGCGTGTACATGGATACCACGGACATTACCGAGTTCGACTGCGTCAGCATCGGCGCCTATAGCGAAATCAATGCGCTGGCCTGTCCGCAGACGCACTTGTTTGAAGACCGTGTGATGAAGATTGACCATGTCAGCATAGGCAAGCAGGTGTACATGGGGCCGCGCAGTTCAGTGCTGTATAGCGCCGTAGTGGCGGACAGGGCGCGGCTGGGGCCGCTGACGCTGGTGATGAAGGGCGAATACATCCCTGCAGGATCCAGCTGGAGGGGTTGCCCCGCCGCTGCGACACGCTAACCATGGTCGCCGTAATTCCGCTTGTCCGCCCGTGGCCTGCGGCGCAGCAGGCCGCTGTTACGGACCTGGCCGAAAATGGACTGGCCGTCATAGGCATTACTTACGATACCAGCAGCGCGCGCGAGCTCGCGCGGCGGCAGATACGTGCTGCACTCGTTGAAACCCTGGCCGTTGCCTGCCATTGCCCTCCTTCACAAATACGGTTGTTGTCAACACCTGCACAGCCTGTGCAGGTGCTGATTCCCGGCTGGCAAATCAGTTTGTCGATCAGCCATGAGTCCGGCCTGTCAGTGGCAGTAATCTGCGACGGCGGAGTGGCCGGTATCGACATTGTGCGCGTGGATGAAACACTAGACTGGAAGGCGGTTGCAGAACTGTATCTGGGTAGTGAAGTTGCCGGCGCCATAGGCAGACGCCCCGTGCATGACCAAGCCCGCTGCTTTGCTCTTAAGTGGGCGGAACAGGAAGCCCGCTTGAAATGCCGCAGCCTCGCCATCTCCGAATGGAGTGCGGGACTTGCCCGTGAACTGGCGCAGTGCCGGGCCATTCCACTGGATCTGCCTGCAACTTATGCCGGATCGCTCGCTATCCAGGATTCCCCGTCTGCAGGTGAATGATAAAAGGACGATAATGACGGCTACCTCACTACCTTCTTTCAGGAGGGGACAATGAAACCCTATTTTAAAACTGCGGCATCGGCGCTATCCTGCATTGCACTTGCCGCCTGCCTGTCGTCCTGCGCCGGGTTGAACTGGGGCATAGGAAGCGTGCATCCCGGGGAGACCGAATCCGAAGTGCGCGCCGAACTCGGTGAACCTACCGGCGTTTATCCGGACGGCGACCAGCACCTGCTGGAGTATATGCGAGGCCGCATGTCGCAGGCTACCCACATGGCGCGCATAGGTGCTGATGGAAAGCTGATTTCTTACGAGCAGGTGCTGACGCTGCAAAAGTTTGCAGAGATCCAGGTCGGCGTGGCAGACAAGAACGCGGTATTGCGTATCGTCGGCAAGCCGCATGAAAAAGACTACTATGAACGCGTCCAGCTCGAAGCCTGGTCCTACGGCTTTAAGGAAAGCGGCGTCTGGGATTCCTTCATGACGGTATATTTCGATAAGGCCGGCATCGTGCAGAAACTCGAAAATGGGCCCGATCCCATGAGGGATCCCGGCGGGCGTGGCCACCGCGGTCACAGGTAAAACGCCATACGGCTAAACGGCCCGGACCGTATTTACCAAGAGGCAGGCGTTAAGACATAGGTCGCCAGATTGTCCACATTGCCGTGCGTGTGGGCAAATGACCCGGTATCTGCCTTGAAGTGAAGTTTTTCCAGCAAGGCTACCGAGCGGACATTGTCGGTGGAAGGGAAGGCGGTAATCGTTTTGACGTCCATGTCGCCAAAACCGTATGCAATGACTCTTTGCGCGGCCTCCTGCATCAGGCCCCTGCCCTGGAATTCCGGTAGCATTTCATAGCCGATTTCTACCGTTTCGTGGGCGAGGTCAAAATTCCAGTAGCAGATTGTGCCAACCAGGCCGGAGTTACCTTGCAAGTCTATCGCCCAGTACAGGGATTCTCTGTTGTCAACGGAAGTGTTGACGCTGCGGATGTGTTTACGTGCGTCTTCCATGCTTGCCGAATTGGGCCTGCCTATAAAGGCATTGACTGCAGGATCAGCGCGCAGCCTGTGTATGTCGGCGGCATCGTCAGCTACAAGCTGCCTTAACACCAGGCGCGCTGTCTTCAATACAGGAAAATTGGCAAAGTGCAGATTCATTGTTCTGCTTCAGCAAGGTGTATGACAAGTTTGCGGATACTGTAAATACTGCATATTGCTTGCAGGCGCCCTACCAAGTAACAAATACAGACTGGATGTAAAGCTTAGCGCGCTTTGGAGAGGATAACCAGCCATTTGCGGAACAGTAATACCTCCAGATGCCCTGCCTGTATGCCGGTAGAGCAATCGACCAGGGGATTGACCTGATAATAGCGTTGGCGGAAGTCACGGCAGACGAACAATTCGCGGCGGCCCAGACGCATCAGGAACGAAGTCGGTGCGCATTGCAGGCTGAAACCTGAGTCGAAAGAACTGTTGAGTTGTGCCATGGTAAATCTCCCTGTTGTGGAATTACACTAAAAGCGGATAAGTACGGTAGTTCGGACCAGTTAATTTGAAGCATCGTTTTTGCTTCAGCAGTCCATGAATCGTACTTTATCATAAAATACTGTATAAGCAATCAGTATTTTGTGTAGTGTCGCTTTTTGCACCATTCAGGGTGATGGCATTATTTCCAAGTTATTGTTTTTAAAGGAGTATTTCTCGGGCTAGAGTGTGTGCGGGGTTATTCGTTGTCGTCACGCCCTTTCTTAATCGGGTAAATCAAAGCGGCAATCGCCGCAACAACCGCCAGCGCAGCGGTAATGCAATCCAGGGTATCCATGGTAGCTTCCACGTAAAATCGGTCACGATTAAGTGTATGCCGGTGCAGTGCCCTTTAAAAATAAAATAAACAGCTATGCTTATGATAAAAATTTCCGCTGCATTGCTGCAGACCTAAGCCGCAATCAATGATCGATCTGTGAAGTGCGCAGAAGAATGAATAAATGAGTGAGATAGTGCTCATTCATTGACGCAGCCTGAACATTATTCTTAATGACGATTAACAGCTGAATCAGCTGCTTGCAGCAGGGTGATCATGCCCAAAGAAAGAAATGACGAAGCTTCTTCTCACTTCCGCCGGCATTAGCAACACGAGCATTCAAAACACGCTGGCTGAGCTATTAGAGAGCAGGTATAGTTTTTTTGGTTTCCTGAATATGGACTGCAGCGCGCAGCACTCGGGAAAAAAATCAATCTGCATCGGCTCCGCGCAACTCCTTGATCGCCATATCGAGAAACGCACGCACTTTGCGCGAGGCAAGCCGTCCCTCGTGCTGCATGACATGGACGGGCAGCACCGTGGCATCGTACTCGCGTAATACCTCTACCAGCCGCCCTGTAGAGAGATGCTGCGCCACCATATAGGATGCAACGCGCGTCACACCGAAGCCGTCAAGCGCAGCGACGATTGCTTCATCGTTTGTCGCAACAGTCAGTCTCGGACGGACACGAACAGTAATTTGCTGTTCCGGGCACACAAACCGCCAGTCTGAAGACGGCGTAATGCCGGCGGCAGAAATCATGACATGCCGATCAAGATCAGCGGGCGCCAATGGCGTGCCCCACTGTTCAAGATATGCCGGTGATGCACAAACCACGCGCCGAATATTGCCTACCGGGATTGCCTGGTAGCTGGAATCTTGCAGAGGTCCGATACGGATGGCGGCATCTACCCCTTCTTCCATCAAGTTGACGATGCGGTCTACAAAACGGCATTCGACCTCTGTTTCTGGATAGCGCCGCAGGTAATCCATGACAATCGGGGTCACATGGACTCGTCCAAACGAAGCCGGCGCCGTAATGACCAGATGGCCGCGCACAGATCCATGCGAGCCTGCCGCGGCTTCTTCGGTTTCGGCAACATCCGCCAGGATGCGCCGACAATCATCGGCATAGCGGGCTCCTACTTCCGTCATCCGCACGGTCCGGGTGGTCCGTGTTAAAAGCCGTACTCCCATCAGCGTCTCTAAATCACTGACAGCACGCGTCACTACTGGCGGCGAGATTTTCATTTTTCTTGCTGCCGAGGCAAATCCGCCCTCTTCTGCGACCGCGACAAAAATCGCCATAGCATCAAGTCTATCCATATTGTTTCTGATCCCGTAATAGTTTATTGCCCTGAGAGAGTATTCCAATTATGCATTAGATCAGTGAAACTATATTTGCTGCCTCGAAAACCCTTCAGAGGCGGTAAGCTTTTTTCATTCAGGAGTAAGTCGTGAGCCGTATTGCGATGATTGATCAACCCAGCGCCGGTGACGAACAGCAGGTGCTGTTCAATGACATGCTTGCTGAATTTGGCGGCGTGCCCAACATCTTCAAAATTGTTGCCAACTCCCCCGTCGCTTTGCGTGCCTTCCTGGGGATAGGTATCATCGGGAAAGAGGGGTCGTTAGATGCAGAGACGCGAGAGCGTATTGCGCTAGCGCTCGCGCAGAAAAATGAAAGCGAATACTGTATCTCGGCGCATACAGAGAGCGGCAAAAAGGCAGGACTTTCCGACAGCGAGATAATAACTGCCCGAATGGGCAGCAGCGACAATGCACATGCTGCTGTAGCGGTAAAATTCGCACTTAGCTTGATGGAAAAGAAAGGCGATGTTGGCGCTCTTGAACTGGTCGAAGTACGCAGCTCGGGTTATACCGAATCGGACATCGTGGAAATTTTTCTCCACGTAGGTATGAATTTTCTGGCCAATATGATCAGTAAGGCGAGCAGAGTCGAGCTGGATTCCCCCACTGTTACCGTCCTTCACGCATTCCACAAAGGGCGGAAGTCGAAGCGCTGAGGTATTGCCCGTTTATTCCGATATCGGGCCTGCTCTTTTTCCTTTATCGGACTGGCATTATCCAGGCAGCCTCAGCCTGAAGCAGCTGCCCCCGCCCGCCCTTGGCAGGCATTGCACGCTGCCCCCGTGCCTGGTGGCGATCTGCCGCACCAGGCTCAAGCCCAGCCCTACTCCGCCATCGCTCTCGCGAGCGCCGGGAAGCCGGTAAAAAGGGTCGAAGATGTGCTCTCTTTCCGCTTCGGGCACGCCGGGACCGCGATCGCACACATCCAGTTGCAGCATGCCATCCTGCATTTTTTGCAGAGCGACATCTATTCCGGCATCGCTGCCGTAGCGCCGGGCATTTTCCAGCAGGTTGCGCAGCATGCGCCGGATCAACCTGGCATCGGCGTGGATAGTAGCGAGTTCAGTTTCCAGATGGGCATTAACCCTGGCACATTCTTCGGCCAGCATTGCCGTCAGGTCCACCTGTTCACGGCTGTCCTGATCGCCTTTCACTGCATCCAGCCGGCTGGTCAACAGGATCTCATCGATCAACTGGTCAAGTTCGGCGATGTTGCGACCCAGTTCCTGCTGCATTTCTTCTTTGGGCTGGCTTTGCATCAATTCCACTGCCAGCTTGATGCGGGCCAGCGGCGAACGCAGTTCATGCGAAGCATTCGCCAGCAGGGATTTTTGCGCATGCAGCAGCGCCTCGATACGGGCTGCAGACTGGTTGAAACTGACTGCCAGGCTGGCCACTTCATCATTGCCTTCCACGGCAACACGCGTGGATAGCTGGCCGTTGCCCCAGGCATCGACACTGCCTTGCAGCCTCTCCAGGCGGCGGGTCAGGCGGCGAACAATAGGATATGAGCCTATGGCCATGATCAGCGCGATCAGCGCCAGCACGCCGATCAAGCTCAAAGGCGGACGGTGCGGCGGCTTGATACGGCGGGCCAGCAGCCAGCGCTCGTCGGGCAGCTTCAGCGCAAAAACCGTGGGATAGCCCGGCAGCCAGCCACTGCCGCTTTGCCCTGCCTGCCACGGCGGCAGCGGGCGCCCTACTGATGCAATCTTTTCGCCTTCTGCCGAATACAGGGCCAGGTCGGCGCGCACTTTGGCGCGCCAGCGATTCAGCGCGGCCTGCTGCATTTCTTGCGGTGCATTTGCCGGCGGCAGCACATCCGATGCGATCTCGCCGAAGGTCTCCAGCCCGGAGGCGAATTGCTCGGGGTCGGAACGTATGTGCGTCACGACGCCGAACAGCAGGGCCGTGATGGCAAGGCTGGCCAGCATGGCCAGGTAGATGCGCACATACAGCCGCTGCGACCATGGTTTTTTCATAGATCCTGCGCCTTGGCAAATACATAGCCTGCGCCGCGCACGGTAATAATACGCTTAGGCTGCTTGGGATCATCCTCGATGACTGTACGCAGGCGGCCTATATGCACATCGATGGAACGGTCGAAGGCATCCAGCGCCTCGCCCTTGAGCGCATCCATCAACTGCTCGCGCGACAGCACATGCCCTGCCCGTTCGGCCATTGCTGCCAGCAGGTTGAACTGGTAGGCGGTGAGGATGCGTTCCTGTCCGTCCAGTTTTACGGTGCGGGCATCCAGGTTCAGCTCCAGCCGGCCGAAATGCAGCACGCGCGCGGCGGCGCTGGAGGCGATGGCCGTTGCCTGCTGGCGGCGCAGCAAGGCGCGCAGCCGGGCCAGCAATTCCCGTGGCTCAAACGGCTTGGCGAGATAATCGTCGGCCCCCAGTTCCAGCCCCACAACCTTGTCCATCGGCTCTCCCCTGGCAGTCAACATGATGATGGGCGTATTGGCCACCGCACCAGGCTGCGCGCGGATCTGCTTGCACACGTCCAGGCCGTCGGCATCCGGCAGCATCAGGTCCAGCACGATCAGCGAAAACGCAGCGCCGCTTGCATGCTCCTTCAGCTTGTCCAGGCCTTCGCGGGCGCTTGCTGCATGCTGCACAGCGAAGCCGTTTTGCCCCAGGTAAGTGGCGACCATGCCTGCCAGGCGTTGGTCGTCTTCTATCATTAATACGTGTTGAGTCATTCTGAGTTTTACTGAATTGGCTGAATTAGAGATGGGCTAGTCTACAATAGACTGCCCATCTGCAATGCCAAATCAGCCCATCCTTTTCTTCATGTGCTCCGCCAGCTTCAGGCGCTGATCCGGTGTCAGCACTTCGGCGGCATCGGCCAGGGCCTGCGTGATGCGCCGCGACACCTGGTCGGCCAGACGCATTTCGTTTGCACGAACCCGCTCCAGCGCGGCGCGGTCCACCGTGGGCTGGGTCAGCAGCGTGATGGCTTGCTGACGGTCGGCGCGATGCTGCTGACGCAGCGAGGACAAATCCTTGAAAGCTGCGTTGGCAATGCTGCTTACCTTGGCTTTCTGTTCCGGTGTGCCGTCAGCCAGGATGCGGTTGACCATGGCATCCACATGTCTGGACATCGCTTCCGGCGTCATTTCATGATGCCCGCCCCGGCCGTGCCAGTGCCCTTCCATGGCGTCGCCGGCAAAGCTGATGCCGGTAATGGACAGTGCTGCCACCACGCTGGCAACGGCCGCGGCGGCAATCCAGCGCCTGCCTGTGCGCGGTGATTGTGCAGCCGATGGTTTGTCTGTATTTTGCCCGTTCATACGATACTCCTTGATGAGTGCAGCGAAGAATTCGCTTGCATGGTGTCACTGTAGATGCCGCGGTTTTCTGCAGCATGTATGCCAGGTAAAGTTTTGTAAAGCAGCTGGCAGCTGCTAGAAGGGCATTGCTGCATTCAAATATGACAAGTATGGAAATTAAGCGAATATGAGAATATACTGAATATATATACAGTATATTTTCATCAGACATGCAAGCACACTCCATCCCCTCTGCAGAGGCTATTCACCCATCTCTATGGCGCGCGTCGCAGCTTGCACGCAGTTCCACGGTGTGCGTGGGCAGCGGCCATGCATCGCTGGACCGGGAATTGCCGGGCAACGGCTGGCCTACGGGTGTGCTGATAGAGTTGCTGATACAGCAAAGTGGAGCGGCTGAACTTAGCCTGCTACGACCTGCATTGACCAAGCTGGCCGGACGGCGTATTGCGCTGGTGCAACCGCCACACCAGCCGCAAAGCCTGGCCTTATCCGGCTTTGGTCTTTCGCCCTCGCAATTCCTGTGGGTACGCAGCCAGAAGCCGGGCGATGCTTTATGGGCCAGCGAACAGATATTGCGCACCGGCAGTTGCGGCGCATTGCTGCTATGGCAAAAGCATATCCGCAATGAATCGCTGCGCCGGCTGCATCTGGCAGCGCAAAGCAATGATGCGCTGTTTTTCATGGTCAGGCCGCTGGCTTGCGCAGGGCAGCCTTCACCGGCGGCGCTGCGCCTCAGCCTGCAGCCAGTACACCAGGGCCTGCAAATTGATTTTACCAAACGGCGTGGCGCATCGCGTGATGTGCCGCTACTCCTTTCCCTGTCTCCCCTACTCCGTTTTTCCGATCATGCGTTTGTGGATAGCCTTATACCTGCCTTTGCTTCAGCTGGAAGTATTTCGCCCGTATTGGCTGGGTGATGCAGGCACTGTCGTACTGGACCAGAATCGCGTGTCGGCGATGTCTACCCTCGCGCGCGGCGCAGGTGTGCAGCTGGATATGCGCCGCGGCGGCGTGCAGATGCTGCTGCCGGATGCCGTTTTCCACCAGCGCGAGCCGCTGCGCGAGCAGGAAGCCCTGCACCGGGTAGCGATGGCCCTGCTGCAATATTCACCTCAGGTGACCGGGGCGGAAGATGCCAGCATGCTGATGGATGTCGGTGCCAGCCTGCGTCTGTTCGGCGGCATCCGCGCACTATGCCGGCGTATCCGCCAGACCATGCAGGCGCTGGGGCTGTCTGCCTGCATGGGCTGCGCCACCACAGCCGGTGGCGCATGGCTGCTGGCACACAGTGCTGCGCTGGGCAAGCCGGGCCGCAGACGCAGCCTGACAATGAAAAGCCTGACGCCGATGCTGGACCGCTTGCCACTGGCCTTACTGCCGGCAGCTACGCCATGGCTGGGCTGGCTGCATGGCGTTGCCTGCCGCCGGCTGGGTGAATTGCGCCGCTTGCCGCGTCCAGGCCTGCAACGCCGCTGCGGCAAGGAACTGCTGGAAGCGATGGATAGCGCTTACGGCGAGGCGCAAGAATTATTCAGCTGGATCGTGGCGCCGCCGGGTTTTCGCGCCCGGGTAGAGTTACCGGACCGCATGGAGCATGCGGAAGCCATCCTGCTGTTTGCTCATAGCCTGCTGGTGCAACTGACGGGCTGGCTGACAGCCAGGCAACTGGCGGTCACCAAAATTACACTGCAGCTGGAACATGAACGTGGACGCCAGGCCATCCCGCACACGGTATTGCTGATCGCACTGGCGGAAGCGACATGGCGCGAAGAACATCTGCTGCGCCTGCTGAAGGAGAGGCTGGCGCATCTCGATATGGCGGCCCCCGTTATTGCGATCAGCCTGGAAGCCAGCCAGGTGGAAGCGATGCAGGCACCCAGCGACTCGTTGTTTCCGGAACCGGGAGGCTCTCCGGAAGACCACCACCGGCTGGTGGAATTGCTGGTGGCCAGGCTGGGCGCGGACAATGTGCTGCAGGCGTCGCCGCAGGCCGACCACAGGCCGGAAGTGGCCAATGCCTGGGTACCCGTGCTGCAAAAAAACAAGCCCGCCGCCTTGCCGGACAAGCTGGTGCGCCCCGCCTGGCTGTTTGCCAGGCCCGTCGCCCTGATCCTGCGTAACCACCGCCCCTATTACAATTCCCAGCTCAAACTGGTATCACCCGCCGAAAGAATAGAAGCAGGCTGGTGGAACGGGCAACTGGTTACGCGCGACTACTACATTGCCGAGGGTGAAGACCATGTGCATTACTGGATCTACAAGGAGCGCATAGGCAAGGAAGATGCACACACCGTTTGGTATGCACAGGGAGTGTTCGGATGAGCGCCGTTGCTTCCCTGCCGTTGGTTGCCCTGCCCGATTACGCGGAATTATTCTGCCTATCGAATTTTACCTTCCTGCATGGTGCATCGCATGCAGAGGAGCTGGCGGAGCGCGCGATAGAGCTGGGCTATTCCGCGCTGGCTGTGACGGACGAATGCTCACTGGCCGGTGTGGTGCGCGCACACATGGCGGTAAAAAAATGTATAGCGGAAAAAAAGCGGCTGGCGGTGGAAGCTGCGAAGCCAGGCGATGCAATGAAGGCAGGAGCAGTTGAGGAGGAAGCAGACGCAGGCCAAGATAAGGATAACAAGGCGTTTAAACTGCTGATAGGCAGCTACTTCAAACTTACCGATCCCGATGCTGCAGCTGGCAGCCCTACACTGACGCTGATTGCAATTGCACAGAACCGCGAAGGCTACGGCAATCTGTCGGAGCTGATTACCCTGGCGCGCTCGCGTGTCGCCAAAGGCAAGTATTCCCTGTTCCTGGACGATTTGGCCGCTCCTCTTGCAGGCTATGAACATTTGCGCGGCTTGCCTGATTGCCTGCTGATCCTGGCGCCGGATTACGCGGTATCGCTGGATACCCTGGCAGCCCAGGCAGCATGGACCAAGGCCACATTCGGCACGCGCGCATGGATAAGCCTTACCCTGCTGTACCAGGCCATGGACGGCTTGCACCGCGAGCGCATCCAGGCAGTCGCCGGCCATTACCACCTGCCGGTCGTTGCAACCGGTCACGTCTGCATGCACAAGCGCTCGCGCAAGCCCTTGCAGGACACGCTGACAGCGATCAGGCTGGGCAAGCCGGTAGGTGAATGCGGCTATGAACTGGCGCCGAATGCAGAACAGCATTTGCGTTCGCGCGTGCGCCTGGCCAATATCTATCCGGCGCAAGCTTTGGCGGAGACGATAAAAATTGCCGGGGAGTGCAAGTTTTCACTGGATGCGTTGAAGTATGAGTATCCGCATGAAGTAATACCGCCCGGGTATACCCCTGCCAGGTATTTGCGGCAGGAAGTGGAAAAAGGGATACTCTGGCGCTTCGGAGACAAGCCCGGCGACAAGATTACCAAGCGCATCGAAGAAGAACTGACGCTGATCAACGATCTGGCTTATGAAGCCTTCTTCCTGACGGTTTATGATCTGGTCAAGTTTGCCCGCTCCGAGGGAATACTCTGCCAGGGGCGCGGCTCCGCCGCCAACTCCGTCGTCTGCTACTGTCTTGGCGTCACCGAGGTGGATCCCAACAGCAGCACCTTGCTGTTTGCACGCTTCCTGTCCAAAGAGCGCGGTGAGCCGCCCGATATCGATGTCGATTTTGAGCATCAGCGGCGGGACGAAGTCATTGCCTATATCTATAAAAAGTACGGCCGCGACCGCGCTGCACTGGCGGCTGCCGTACATACCTACCGGCCGCGTGGCGCCTTACGGGAAGTCGGCAAGGCATTGGGTGTTGACCTGGCAATTGTCGATGCAGTCGCCAAATCGCAGCGCTGGTTCGACAGCAAGAACGATCTGCTGGAACGCTTTGCCGAAAGCGGGCTGGAAGCGGATTCTCCCGTTGCCCACCTGTGGGCCAGCCTCGTGGTGCAGCTGGTGCGCTTCCCGCGCCATCTGTCCCAGCATAGCGGCGGCTTCGTCATCTCACGCGATAGATTATCGCGGCTGGTGCCGATAGAAAATGCAGCAATGATCAATCGCTACGTCATCGAGTGGGATAAGGACGACCTGGAGTCGCTGGGATTGCTGAAGGTGGATGTACTGGCGCTGGGCATGCTGTCAGCGCTGAGGCGCGCGCTGGATCTGATGGCGCAGTTTCCCGGCAAGCCCACCAGGCTGGAGGACGTTCCGCGCGAAGATTCTGTTACCTACGACATGATCTGCAAGGCCGACACGATAGGCGTATTCCAGATTGAGTCAAGGGCGCAGATGAGCATGCTGCCCCGCCTGCGGCCCAGGGTATTTTACGATCTTGTGATTCAGGTCGCCATTGTCAGGCCGGGGCCCATACAAGGCGGCATGGTGCATCCTTACCTGAGGCGGCGCCAGGGATTGGAGCCCATCAGTTATCCAAAGCCAGAAATTGCAACGGCTCTCGCCCGCACCTTGGGCGTTCCCATTTTCCAGGAGCAGGTAATGCAGATAGCTATACTGGCAGCAGATTTTACAGCAGGCCAAGCGGACGAGTTACGCCGGTCTATGGCTGCCTGGAAGAAAAAGGGTGGGCTGGAACACTATAAAGATAAAATCATCTTGCCAATGGTAAAAAATGGGTACGAAAGGGTATTTGCGGAAAACATTTTCAAACAAATGCTGGGTTTCGGTGACTACGGTTTCCCCGAGAGCCATTCCGCCAGCTTTGCCAAGCTGGCCTACATCAGCAGCTGGATCAAATGTCATGAGCCGGCGATTTTTCTATGCTCCTTGCTCAATTCCCAGCCCATGGGTTTTTATTCGCCCTCGCAGCTGGTGCAGGACGCCAGGAGGCATCATGTCAAGGTATTGCCGGTGGATGTCATGTGCAGCAACTGGGATTCTTCGCTGGAGCCTGACGACACCATCAACCCCGCTACCGGAACGGCGCAGCCGGCGGTGCGCCTGGGAATGTCACTGTTACGCGGCATGTCGTCGGCCTCTGCGAAAAATATAGAGGACACCAGGACAATACAGCCGTTTGCAGACGTCACCGACCTTGCTCGCCGGGCGCAACTGAGCCGGCTGGAACTGGAAGCGCTGGCGGCCGGCAACGCCCTGGTTTCATTGGCCGGCAACCGGCGCGAAGCCTTGTGGAATGCGGTCGGCGCCGTGCCTGACAAGGATTTGCTGCGCCCCACGACAATAACTGAACAGATGCCGCATCTGAATGCACCTTCGGAAGCACAGGAAATTGTCAGCGATTACCGTACGATGGGGCTGACGCTCAACCGCCATCCTGTAGCTCTATTGCGCCCCACGCTATTGACAAAGCGTTTTCTGCCGGCGGATATGCTGAATACTTTTCAGGATGGCCAGTTTGCGCGCGGCTGCGGCATCGTCACGGTGCGCCAGCGGCCGGGCACTGCCAAGGGAGTCATCTTCATTACGATAGAAGACGAAACCGGCCCCGTGAACGTGATCATCTGGCCGTCTTTGCTGGAAAAACAGCGCCGGGAAGTATTGAACGCACCGCTGCTGGGCGTCTACGGCATCTGGCAATGCCAAAAGGAAGTGCGGCACCTGGTTGCCAAGCGCCTGGTCGATATGTCGCACCTGCTGGGCGATCTGGCAACAAACAGCCGCGACTTTTGCTAGCGGCGATGGTTCAATCTATTTAAACCAGCTTGCGCCAAAGAAACCGGCCACTGCAGCGATGGAGGTGGCAAAGCTTCCCCACAGCATGTCGACAATCGTCAATTGCCGCGACCAGCCTTTGATAGTGGCCAGGTTGCTCAGATCATAAGTGCCGTAGGCAACTACTCCCAGCAAGGCTCCCAGTACCAGTGCCTTCATCATATTGCCGGTTTTCATCGCAGGCCGTATGCAGAAGACTACGATGCCAAAAATGTAGACCAGATAAAACAAAGCCACGGCAGCCATGTCAGGCGTGCCCATCAGCTCACCCATCTCGGTTTTATAAAAATCTGTTGCGATATGCGCCAGCCACAGATAATCCAGGCAGCAGAACGCCAGACCGCCAAAGAGATAGGCCATATGGTATTTTTTCATGGAGCTTTCCAGTGCTGTCCGGTAACGACCGGAGCGCATGCCATTGTGATGCGGTGAGATGGTTTTATTCATGCTGACGGAATGTATATTGCGGCGCAAAAGGAGTATGTGAATTACCGCACATAAGAACGCATGAACATCAGTTATAACTAAGAAGCTGTTGAAAAATTATGTTGATGTTGTGGCTCCTCTTCGCGGTATTGCTCATAGACTGGGCGTTCCCTGCTTCGTCGTTGCGCCTGGCTGACCTAATTTTGCAACCGCTTTTAACTTAGCACCTGCGTACAGGGATGCCGTCACGAACCGCTGCATCCAGCTGATACAGCATAGTGTAACCAGCGATCAATCCGCATTGGAGGTAACAATGTCTTACATCAATTTCAAGGCTGTCACGACGCTGGAATCCACGCACGACATCTTTATCAATACAAAGAACATCAAATACGTTGAGGTCTCGCATAAGCGGCAAATAGGCAAGAGCCTGATCCATATGATAGGCACTTCCGACTTGATTGCCGTAGATACTCCCTTCCAGGAGATACCGGGCCTGCTGCCCAGCCTGACACGGGAAAATCTGCCGAATACCTCCAGCGAGCCTGACTACGAGGGCAGTATCGTCTACGTGAATCCGGTCCACGTAAATGCAGTCATGCCGCTGAAGGAAATGTTCGTGATCCGGTTTGCGGACGGCGAGGAACTGACACTGCGTTCCAGGCCTGCCTTCCTGTCTTACCAGGTGGCGCCAAAAACAGCGACGCTGGAGGCGGCTCCAGTGGCATAGGCTTGTGCTCCAGCTGCCTGACAGGATTAATTCAGCCGACGTTTCCTTCTATCCACTCACCAAACTGGAAAGGCGGCTCGGCTATGGCATCTGTGGATTTTGGGTCGTCAGTATGCTTGCGTATTTCAGGCTCTTGCTTCGTCAGGTTTTCTTTTCCTGTCGAATCTGCGCCCGGCAGGTATTTGCCGCCATCGAATTGTGCACTCATCAAAACCTCCTGTTAAACAAACGGATGAGCACCTGGTGTGCTCTCCTGATATGACCTGCAGGCAGATGTACAGTTCTTGCGGAAATTGAAAGGATCTGTAAAAGTTTTAAATCGCAGAGTAACGTGAGGTAATCAGATGATGCCGTCTTGCGGATTGCCCGGTAATTTCCCTACTGCGGCAAGGCCGGATGCAGGCTCTTCACTGGTGGAAATTAACTTGTGCAGGGAGAGACTCTTCAGTTCCGCTGAATAGGCGAGTTCGGTATGCTTGCGCGCCTTGATTTGTTCCAGCTGCCGTTCCAGCGTATTGGCAGTTTGCCGATTCCTGTAATCGGTCAGGCTGATGACATTGCTTGTTTTCATGCGCGCTCCGGAGTTCGGTTGGGTCAGTATGGACGGGCTGTTGAACAGATGATGCCGCGATTGGCGTTGCAGCGCAACACCGGCTTATTCGTCAATACCCAGGCCTTTTTCGATAATGGCCTCAATATAAGACATCACATACATTTTAAGCGCATCGCCGCTTGCCGCGTTGTCAACCAGTGTGCCGCCGGGCTCGCCCTTCAACGCACCGTTGTGAAAAACCCGCGCCTTCCATGTAACATCAGCACCAGACGTAAACTCGGCCGTATAGCGAAAAGTCTCGCCGCTCACTTTGCGCGTATATTCATCCTCGAATCTTGTCAGTCCGGACATGATCTACCTCTGCTTGTCTGTAAGGGAATGGAAATATCCTAGCATGAAGTTGAACATGGCTGCCCGCAATCCTGCGAACAGCGTATTTGCCCACCGGATATCCTGGCTTGCAAAGATGAAAGACGCGCACTCCTTGCTTCTCTCAGCCATGCGGATTAGCACAACTCATTTCAATACCCGCTGCACCGACATCATCAGCGCGCCGGCCACCCCAAGGACAATCAGGAAACCGAAATAATCGAGGCTGGACAACAGTGTCGCCTGCTGGTTCACCTGCTGTGCCAGTGTGGCGACCGCCACTTGCGCCGCCTGGGCGCCATGGCTGGCCGTGAACTGCTCGCCAAGCTGCCCGGCCAGGCGACTGAATGTCATATCTTCGGCGTTGAAGCGCTGGAGCAGGACTGCCAGGTGTTCGCTATTGCGCCACTGCAAGCCCAGCGCCGCTGCCGCCACGCCCAGCGCAACGCCGAATTGCGACAGCATGTTCTTGATCTGCTGCCCGTTTGCAAACGCTATTTCATCACCTTGCAGATCCATGAACGAGTGTAAAGCGGTCGTGACCATCACGGGAGTAATGAAAGCTCCAAAGAGTGCGATCCCCGGCCACACGTCAGCCCATAAATCGGCCTCGCCGTTCAGGCGCACCAGCAGCAGGCCGGACAGCGCCAGGAAGGCGAACCCAGTCACGTAGAATTTCTTTGCCGATTGATTTTTCTTCAGGATCATGGCCATGATGCCAAAGGTCGGCACCGCCACGATCAGGCCGGCGGACTGCACCTGGCCTATCACTCCCCACGGAAAGCCCAGACCGCCTTGCATCAGCACCGGCAGCATGTAATTGTTTGCTCCCAGCACCATGTAGCCCAAGGTAAATGTGGCCATTCCAGCGACATAACGTGGCGTCATCAAACGTTTCAGCACCAGCAGTGGGCGCTCGTGGTGATACTGGTGGCGCCCGAAGTACCACAGCGCGCCGATGCCCGTAATGATGGCCAACAATAGCGGCATCGCGTCCGAGTAAAAATCGTACGACGCACGTTGTAAGGTGTACAGGCTGAGAAAAGCCCCGGCCGCCATCACCAGCACGGCGAGCGGATGCGACTGGCTACGCTGTTCCACCGGAGTCAGTTCGTTGGGCAAGGCAATCGTGCCCAATACCGCAGCAATGGCGGCCACTACGGCAAGCAGCACGAAGATGACCGGCCATCTATCGTGCGAGATGGCGATCGATGCCAGCCAGGGTGCGATGCCATTGCAGAAGGCAAGCCCGCCGGCATAGGCCATGATGCCGCGAAAGCGCCGCGGACTGGCCGGCATGAGGTTGACCATGACGCGCGAGGTGGTCAAAAATGGTCCGCCGGCCATCGCCATCACTACCCTCCCCGCCAGGAATTGCGGGAAGGAACTACTAGTGCCGCAAATCGCTGCTCCAATAATGAATATCGCTGCCGAGGCCTGTACAAACCGCCTCCAGCCTATCCGCTCGATCAACCAACGCTGCTTCGAAATTGCCGCAATCGCCACTACCGCATATACCGCCGTGACGATGGTAAATTCCTCGGGTGAGGCTCCGATTTCTCCGCTGATAGGTCCGGCACCGAACGTAATCATCCCCCCTTGCAGAAACTCAATTCCGTTCAGCAGGAAGATGGTGGCCAGCAGCGCCGCCTCGCGTGGATGTTTGGACTGGCTCATGTCAATTCGCCTTGGCCAGGGCCTTTGCGGAGCCGCCGCCGTTGGCTGCAACGATACGCTCGACCAGCTGATCGGCTTGTTCCAGTTCATGCTGGAACACGTCGGTGGTATAGGCGGCGCGACCGGCCACGGTATTCATCGCCACCGGGCCGCTGCGATTGTTCGTGTCGACTGCCACATGCATGGAAAGGCCGAGCTTCAGCGGATGTGCTGCCAGCTCCTTCGGATCGAGCGCAATACGGATAGGTACGCGCTGCACCACCTTGATCCAGTTGCCGGTGGCATTCTGCGCAGGCAGCAGTGAGAAAGCATTGCCGGTGCCTGCGTCCTGCCCGATCACGCGGCCGCTATAGCGCACCGCTTTCCCATACACGTCAGCGGACAGTGTAACCGGCTGGCCGATACGGATTTCTCCCAGTTGCGACTCCTTGAAGTTCGCGTTCACCCACATCTGTTCGGGCGGCACGATGGACATCAGCGCGGCCCCGGCGCTTACACGCTGTCCCAGTTGCACATTGCGCTTGGTGACCAGCCCTGACACCGGCGCGCGCAAGGTGGTGCGCACTGACGCGATGTAGGCATCTCGCAGCTGCGATATCGCGGCCTGCACTTCGGGGTGACTACTGATATCCGTCTGGTCCACCAGTGCGCTGGCGCTGGCCAGTTGTTGTTCGGCCACGCTGAGCGACGCACGCGCCGTTTTCACGGCATCTTCGGCGTGGTGCATATCTTCACCCGAAATGGCGCCGTTGCCGGCCAGGTCGTGGCGGCGGGCCAGATCGGCCTCGGCGCGCGACAGGTCGGTTGCGCGTAATGTGACATTGGCGCGGTACTGGCCGACGTTGGCAAATTCCACGCGCACCTGGCGCACCGCTTTGGACAACTGCGCAGAGGCGCGCGACAACGCCAGCTGCGCATCCACCTCATTCAACTGCACAAGTACCTGGCCAGCGTTCACATAGTCCGTGTTGTCGGCGCCGATCTGGGTCACACTGCCGGATAGCTGTGGCGTCACTTGCACCACGTTGCCCTCGACATAAGCGTCTTCCGTGACCTGCTTGCCGGTGGGTGCGAGCATCGCCCACGCCGCGCCGGCGGCACCGATCAGCAGCGCGGCGATAACGACGTTCTGCGCATTGAGGAGGTTTTTTTCGGCCGTTTTCGCTTGCGGAGCAACGGCATTGCTATTCGTCTGAGTCATGATCTTCACTGTAAAGAAATGGCCTGCTGGCCTGGATTGGAGATATTCTGGTAGCCACCGCCAAGGGCGCGCGCCAGCTGCATGTCGAGGTCGAAAGTCCGTGTATCGAGGTCAATCTGTGTACGCTGCTGCGCCAGCACCGAGATTTGCGCGGCCAGCACCTGCAGGTAATTGCCTACCCCGGACCGGTAGCGCTGCATCGCCAGGCCATATGCCTGCTGTGCGGCGTCCAGCGCTTCGGCCTGCAGCGTATTGCGCCTGGCCAGCCATGCCATCGACACCAGCTGGCTCGCCACATCGTGCAAAGCCTCGACCAGGGTCTGGTTGTATGCTTCCACGGCCAGGTCATAATCTGCATCGCGCAGGGCCAGGTTGCTACGCAGCCTGCCACCATCGAAAATCGGCAGGCTCAGCCCTGCGCCGCCATCGACAAGCCGGCTACTGCCCTGCAAGAAGTTACTCAAGCCGAAGGCCTGCAGGCCAATCAGGCCATTCAGATTAATGCTCGGATAAAATTCTGCTTTCGCCACGTCGATGTCCTTGCGTAGCGACTCGACGCGCCAGCGTTGCGCGACCACGTCCGGGCGCCGCGCCAGCAACTCGCTGGGCAGGATACTTGGCACGGCAGCCGGGCGCACAGACTGCAGTCGTGGCCGTGCGATGCTGCCGCCTCGGTCCGGACCGGCGCCCATCAGCGCCGCCAACTGTGTGCGCACCAGGGCAATGGATTCATCAAGGGACGCAATATCCGCTTTCGCGAGCGGTACCGTCAGCTGCGCCTGTTTCAGGTCGGATTGTGAATCAATCTTCGCCGCCACGCGCTGCTCCGTTAGTTTCAGCACCTGCTGACGCTGTTCCAGGACTTGCTCGCCCAGGTCTCGCTGTACATACAGTTGCGACAATTTCAGATAGGTCTGCGTCATGCCCACGGTCAGCATCAGACGCACAGCCTCGGTTTCTACTTCGGCAGCCCTTTGATGCCCCATTGCGGCATCGACGGCGGACTGGTTTTTACCCCAAAAATCCAGTTCGTACGAAAAATTCAACGTCGCCTCGTTGTGCCATTGCCAGGTGCCCGCCAGCGGATCCGGGGTATCGCCGGTCTTGGGAAATCCCAAGCGGTCGCTGTGGGTATTACCGGTTACTTGCGGCGACAACGCGGCACCGGCCGAACCAACGACAGCTGCCGCCTGGCGTACCCGCGCATCTGCCATGCGCAAGCTTGGGCTGGTGGCCAGTGCCTCGTCGACCAGCTGATTCAGTTGCGTGTCGCCGTAGCGATGCCACCAGTCGCGGGCAGGCCAGGCTACGGGCGAAACTTCTGCATGCGCCAGCGTGACGCCGGCTCGCAGTTGATTTGCGTCGTGCAGCCGGGCTTGTGGTCTCAGCCCGCCGTCGCTGGCGCAGCCGGCCACCAGTGCAACGGCGCCAGCTAGCATGGCAAGGCGAAAGATGGTCGTACTCATGATGCATTCCTCCTGATTTCTGGTAGACCGAGTGTCGTTTAATACCTGTTTAAAAGAAATTCCTACCTGCATTGCCGAGCGGCCAATCAGTATCAATTTCGGGACATTAAAAACGGGCAAAAAATGAAGGATGCGACAATGGCAGTAAAGCAGTCCAACATGGCAGGAAATCATCGCAAAGCCTTTGATGCATGGGGTGCAGGCCGGCCTGGATTGTTAAAAGCGGGGGTTTGTATACGTGAGCTCATTGCCTTCTTGGGACAGCTGCTGTACGGCACAAAGGGAACGCGGGACGTGAATTGGAGTGAGCGGGAGGAAAGCTTTGGCGGCGCGAGAGGCGGAATTTGACGAAGTTTGGAGAGCTGGATGAGGCTTTACGGAGAAAAAATGCGTGAGGCCTATAAGAAACTCAAATGCCCTCTTGCTATAAAAATATTCTCACGATGTACGGGCGCGCAGGCGTGGCGTCACGAAGTCAAGGAAAGCACGCAGCTTCAATGGTAAAGGAGCCTGCCCTTTGTGCACAAGGCTGATGGGCAATGGCGCCGATTCAAAGGCGTCCAGCACGACGCAAAGCGCATTGTCACGGATGGCGTCCGCGACCTGGTAGGACAGCACGCGTATCAGGCCTACTCCAAGAATTGCGGCTGCGATAGCCGCTTCCGCCGTATTGACTGCAAGCCTTGAATGTACGGGCACAGATAGTTCAGCCCTGGCAGATCCGAAAACCCAGGCGCGCTTTGACTCAAGGACTTCGAAGCTGATGCACTCAAGTCTGTCGAGATCACCGGGCCTGGCAGGCACGCCATGCGCTGCCAGATATGCCGGACTGCCGCAGACGACGCGGCGCACCGTGCCGACTCCCGTCGCCATGAGTGTGCTATCGGGCAATTCGCCTATCCGGACCGCGATGTCGGCCTGCTCTTCCATCAAATGCACGACGCGATCCGTCAGCACCAGGCTAATGTTGATCTCAGGATAATGCGCAAGAAATTCTGCAACTACGGGCACGACATGCAGGCGTCCGAAAACAACAGGGGCCGTAACCACCAGCTCGCCTTTAGGTGCGGCATATTCACCTGTCGCAGCGCGCTCGGCTTCCCCAATTTCTTCCAGTATTTTCCTGCAAGCAGCAACGTATGAGCTCCCGGCTTCCGTCAACGAAAGCTGACGCGTCGTGCGGTGAAGCAAACGCGTCTTCAGGTGCGACTCCAGTTCCCCAAGCTTGCGGCTGACCGTTGCCAACGGCATGTTGAGGCGACGCGCGGCACCCGACAGGCTGCCCGCTTCAACAACAGCCACGAGAACGGACATTGATTCAAGTCGATCCATTGAATTCTATCAAGTAATGGAAGAATGATTCCTGATCTTATGGGATTATCTTTATAAATGCAAGCGCCTACACTTGAACAATAAGCTCTCCACCGTGGCATTCCGCTGCAGGTATCAGGAGACATTCAAACAAAGGAGCTGCCGTGAACAGCATACCCGTTACACCCGATAATCCCAATGCGCCCGCGGTAGCATCCCGAGGCAAGATCGTCATGATGGCGATTATTGCCGGCGCGGTGATCACCAACATTTATTGTACCCAGCCTATCCTGCCCTTGATAGCATCGGGCCTGCAGGTTGACTTGACGACGGTCGATCTCGTTGCCGGCGCTGCGCTGCTGGGCTTCGCAACAGGGCTTGCCTTGTTGCTGCCGCTCGGCGACCGTTTTGACCGGCGCAAGCTGGTACTCGGCCAGATTGCGTGTGCCTTCGGCTTCGCCACGGCGGCGGCGCTGGCCCCTGGCATCTGGTCATTGATTGCGGCTTCTTTCGGTCTTGGCATCGTCAGCTGCGTACCGCAGCAACTTGTGCCTTTCGCGGCCGTCATGTCGCTGCCGAGCGAACGTGGACGCTCCGTCGGCACGGTTGTCAGCGGCATCATGGTCGGCATCCTGCTTGGCCGCACGATCAGCGGTGCGGTTGGTGCGGCCTACGGCTGGCGCGCGGTCTACGGTCTGGAAGCGGCGTTCATGGTCCCGGTCTGGATCGCGGCTGCGCAGCTTCTCCCGAGCGGTGTGCCCAGCACAAACCTGTCCTACGGGCGCTTGCTCGCATCATTATGGCCACTCGCGCGCGACCATCGCCCAATTCGCGAATCGATGATGGTGCAGGCCTTGCTGTGGGCCTGCTTCAACGCTTTTTGGGTGAATCTGGCGGAGCTCCTGGCGCACGGACCATGGCACCTTGGCAGTGCGTGGGCAGGAGGCTTCGGCATCATCGGCGCGGCCGGTGCGCTTGCCGCCTCGCTCGGCGGACGCGCCAC
Source organism: Undibacterium sp. TJN25 (assembly GCF_049339885.1). NCBI lineage: Bacteria > Pseudomonadati > Pseudomonadota > Betaproteobacteria > Burkholderiales > Oxalobacteraceae > Undibacterium > Undibacterium sp. TJN25. The sequence goes on from NZ_JBMPPM010000012.1 coordinate 163,144, forward strand.
CGACCGCCAGGGATCCCGGCGTGTCATCGGAGCCAGCATCGGCATCACCACGCTGGCTTACCTGATCCTGGCCGGTGCGGAGTTTTCGCTTATTTGCCTGATCATCGGCGTCATCGTGCTCGACATCGGCGTGCAGTCGGGCCTGGTGTCCAACCAGACCCGTGCGTTTGCGGTTGATCCCAAAGCACAGGGCCGTATTAATAGCCTTTACATGACCGCCACGTTCTTCGGCGGCGCCGTCGGCGTGATGATCAGCGGCTGGCTGATGACCCGTTTCGGCTGGACGGGCATTGTGATCTTTGGCGTAGTGCTGGGGCTTGTCGCTTCCGTAATCCACTGGATCGGTGGCCGCCGCCTGGCGGGACATCAGTCGAAATCGGAAGATGCCGGCACGTCCCGCTGAACCCCTCTTCATCCTATAAGGGGCGAGCATGCCCTGAGTGCCTAGGGTTCGTCAAATAAGCGAAATGTCGAGATCATCTCCGTATCAAGGCACACAAAAACAAAAAAGCCCCTTTTTATCAAGGGGCTTCATTTTATTGCCAACTACTTGTTTTTATGGCGGAGAGGGTGGGATTTGAACCCACGATACGTTATTCACGTATGCCGGATTTCGAGTCCGGTGCATTCGACCACTCTGCCACCTCTCCTGTTGCTGGTCTGCTTCGCGGACCTTCATTTTGCAATGCCCGGCGAAGCCAAAGAGTATAGCAAAAAAATATTTCCTTTCATAGCCCCGAGGGAATTTTCAGTACAAATAATCGCCAATAATAAATTACCTGCCCTTCAGGGTGACATACGGCTGTCATAAAGTCACATTACTATTCGGCAATATGCACGAATCCCGTCTGCATAGGCCGCGCCGACTCCATTGCAGCTGAGCGGCGCAGGATTCTCATCGAATATGACGCTGCAAATGACGAGTTTCGTCTTTGCCTGGGCGTTTTTTAAAAGGTTCACATTGTATGGGCGCTGCTTTGCCGGGTTTTCCTGAAGATTTTACTTCTTATGAAGCGGCCCTTCCTTCATCCGCAGCCGTCGTTTCTGCTTTATTGCCTGAAGACGATAGCAAAACGCTGGCGCAGCTGCACAAGATCATCGGTCATCGCCTGCTGACGGCACGTTTTCAGCCTATCATCCAGATGCATACCGGCGAGATACTCGGTTATGAGGGCCTGATACGCGGGCCCTCCGATAGCCCGCTGCATTCCCCCGTTAACCTGTTCAAGGCGGCTTCCGAGCATAACCTGACGGTCACGGTGGAGCATTTATGCCGTCGTATCGTGCTGGAGCAGTTTGCTGCACTGGAACTGCCCGGCAAACTGTTCTTGAATGTCAGTCCCGAAAGCCTGCTGCAGCGGGACGTCAAGCATGGGGAGACGTTGGATTACATCCACGATATCGGCATCAATCCGGCGCGGGTGATTATCGAGCTGACGGAATACCAGCCTACGCATGACTATGCGCTGCTGTGCGAAGCGGTGGTCCATTATCGCCGGATGGGTTTTGAAATTGCGATCGACGATCTTGGCGAAGGATTCTCTAGCCTGCGGCTATGGTCGGAGCTGAAGCCTGAATACGTCAAGATAGACATGCATTTTATCCAGGGCATAGATAATGATCCGGTCAAGATGCAGTTTGTGCGTTCGATCCAGGGCATTGCAGAAAAATCCGGCACCAAGGTCGTGGCGGAAGGCATAGAGACACAGGCCGAGCTGATCGCAATCAGAGACCTGGGCGTTGCGTGCGGCCAGGGCTACCACATCGCCAAGCCCCATCCCAATCCCGCGCGCGCGGTATCGGCGGAGGTCGCCAAGATATTAAGCGCCAACAGCATTTACCAGCGGCGTCCTGCTGGCAGCTTCGAGCAGCTGGCCACGATAGAAAAGATTCTGAAAACACCGCCGACGATCAATTCCAGCATGCTGAACAACCAGGTGGACGACCTGTTCCTGCGCGATCCCCGCCTGCAGATCATTCCGGTGGTGGATGACGGCATACCTGTGGGCCTGATTCACCGCTACCACATGATAGACCGCTTTGCGCGCCCTTATCAGCGCGAGTTGTATGGCAGGAAGCCATGCAAGGTATTCATGGATCCCTATCCCATCATCGTGGACAAGAACACCAGCATGCAGGATGTCAGCCATATTATCGTGGAAGCCAATCCGGACCACCTGATCAATGGCATCATCATTACTGACCAGGGGCGTTATCTGGGCCTGGGTACGGGGCCAGACCTGATGCGTGAAATTACGCAGATGCAGATCAATGCCGCCCGCTATGCCAACCCGCTGACACAGCTGCCGGGCAATGTGCCGATCAACGAGCACATAGACCAGTTGCTGCAAAAGAGACAAACCTTCTGTGCGTGCTATTGCGACCTCGACCATTTCAAGCCCTTCAACGATGTATACGGCTACCGCCGCGGGGACGACATCATCCAGATGACCAGTGAAGTATTGAAAAAGCACTGCGACACCCAGCTTGATTTCATCGGCCATATAGGTGGGGATGATTTCATCATCCTGTTTCAGAGCGCTGACTGGGAAGCCCGCTGCCACGGCATCCTGAACGGTTTTGCAAACGCAATCCAGGAATTTTACAGCAACGAAGACCGTGAACGCGGCGGCTACATCAGCGAAGACCGGCAAGGCAAGAAGGTGTTTTATCCGTTGATCAGCCTGTCGCTGGGCGTGGTGCGCTCACGGCTGAGCCAGCACTATTCGCATCACCAGATATCGATTGCAGCATCCGAGGCCAAGAAGCAGGCAAAAAAAATACATGGCAACAGCCTGTTCGTGGACAGGCGCATGGACGACGAGCCGCGCGTGGCGTGATGAGGTGGTCCTAGTAGGTAAAGTGTAAAAGGTAAAAAGCCCCGGACGAGAGATTCATCCGGGGCTTTTTATTTATTGAGGCTGTGCTTTATGAGGCCGTGTCTATTTTGCAGCGGGCAGCAATTTTTCTATGCCGCCCATGTAAGGACGCAAGGCTTCAGGAATCAGCACACTACCGTCTGCCTGCTGGTAGTTTTCCAGCACGGCGACCAGTGTACGGCCTACCGCCAGGGCAGAGCCGTTCAGCGTGTGCACCAGTTCAGGTTTTCCTTGCGCATTGCGGAAGCGGGCTTGCATGCGGCGCGCCTGGAAGGCTCCCATATTCGACACCGAGGAAATTTCACGATAGGTGTTTTGCGCCGGCAGCCACACTTCCAGGTCAAAAGTTTTAGTGGCGCCAAAGCCCATGTCCCCGGTGCACAGGCTGACGACGCGGTAAGGCAAGCCTAGTTTCTTCAGGATCGCTTCCGCATGGCCGACCATTTCTTCCAGCGCTTCAAAAGATTTTTCCGGATGAACGATCTGCACCAGTTCCACTTTATCAAACTGATGCTGGCGTATCATGCCGCGCGTATCGCGGCCATAGCTGCCGGCTTCAGAACGGAAGCAAGGCGTATGTGCAGTCATTTTCAGCGGCAGGTCTTCCGCGGCCAGAATTTCGTCGCGCACGGTATTCGTTAGCGTTACTTCAGCCGTGGGGATCAGGTACAGGGTTTCGCCCTCGCCTTCCTGGCCGCCTTTTTTAACAGCGAACAGATCAGCCTCAAATTTAGGCAACTGGCCGGTGCCGCGCATGGAGTCTGCGTTGACCATATAAGGTGTATAGCATTCGGTATAGCCATGCTCCAGTGTCTGCGTATCGAGCATGAATTGCGCCAATGCGCGGTGCAGGCGCGCCATACCGCCTTTCAGCACGGCAAAACGCGACCCGGTCAGCTTGACGGCAACATCAAACTCCAGGCCCAGGGCGGCGCCGACGTCCACATGGTCTTTTACTTCAAAATCAAATACTGCCGGCGTGCCGATTTTACGCACTTCTACATTGCCAGCTTCATCTGCGCCTACCGGAACCGATTCATCCGGCAGATTGGGGATTGCCAGCATGAAGTTGCTGATTTCCGTCTGTAGTTCACCCAGGCGTATTTCGGACGCTTTCAATTCATCGCCTATGCCGCCGACTTCCGCCATCACTGCGGATGCGTCCTCACCCTTGCCCTTGAGCATGCCGATCTGCTTGGACAGGCTATTGCGTTTGCCTTGCAGTTCTTCAGTACGGGTCTGTATCTGTTTGCGCTCTGCTTCCAATGCATTGAAAGCGGCGACATCAAGTTGAAACTTGCGCGAGGCCAGACGTGCTGCGACCGTGTCTATGTCTTTGCGGAGGAGTTGAATGTCGATCATGGCGAGTTAGCAATATGCGATGTTGTTATCTGAACCGCATATTGTACCAATAGACAGCGGGTTTTAGAAAAACCTTGTGGTATCGGCAAAGCCTAGACGCCTTTTGCCGGCTTCTCCGCGTTTCTCTAAAATTGACCTGTACAGGCACCCTTCAATTCCTGGATATTCAGCTTTCTCACCCGCAACGTCCCTGCATGGATCGTTCGCTTTATCCAAATCTTCATTGCTCAACATTTTGCAAGGAGGATAAAGACAATTTGCCAGGAAACGCCGTATTTATCCTTGAGCCTGCCGCACTGTTTGGCTCTTTCATCCAGGCTTCAGATAGTTTGTGCCAATGATGGTCAATTTCTTATCCAGTTGAAATGCTACAACCATAATGTGGGTCTACCATGCAACTCATGCACTACTTCACTGTAACTGAAAATCTTCCTATTGCCGAATTCGGGCAAATTACTCTGTAAAACCTGGCAACTTCTTGTGCATTGTTATCAAACAACAAGCAGGGCGTGACTTTGCTGATATCAGTATACGAATCCGACAATGTTTACATTGTCATTTCTTCGGAGTAACTCGCAACGAGAAAAATGTCCATGCGTCTCTAATAAACAGACGAGCTAGTGGCAGATTTAAATTATTTGAAGCACCATAATATGAGATTTGTATCTCAAAATCGATCCTCTTTTCTTCATACAACGCCCAAAATTTTTTCGGAAATTATTGCTACCTTCAGTAAATGACAGGTTTACAAGCTTTGTTACAAGCCCTACATTGATAAAAGCTTGCAAAGCTGATACCAATTTTCTTAAGCACCCTGATGATAGATGCAGCATTCAATCATCGGATGCGTGCTTTGGCCGTGTGTTGTAGAGCGGTAAAGTCAGCACAGCTGGATTAAATGGAGAAAATTGCGTTTATGGAGGTTCCACGCACCTATTTGCACCGGTTGCACTTTAGCGTTCTGAAGGGCTGAAACAAGGATGCGATGAAAACGGTATCGGATAAGCTTATCTACCAATTTTTTGTGGGCTCGCAGCGACCGGCGATTGGGCAGCATGCGCTCCGTCATGTAACCTATTGCCAGCAGAGAGGCGTCACACTCCTTGAAGTGCTGATCGTGATGGTGATTGGCGGCATTCTGGTTGCGCTGGCCGCGCCATCTTTCACCGCAACAACACAAAAATTCCGTATTTTAGGCGAAGCCAACGAAATGGTACGGGATATGCAATTTGCGCGCACTGAAGCAATCAAGCAAGGTTTGCCTGTGACGATATGCGCATCGGTAAACGGTACAGCATGCTCTTCAGCCTCCAATGCATGGCATAAAGGCTGGATCGTTTTTGTAGATCCCAATGCCGATAAAACTGTCAGCGCTATTGTCCGTGTTGGAAAAAACTGGTCTGGAACCGACACTTTTACAGCAGATAATTCGGCCAACTCAATCACGTTCGGACGTGAGGGTTTCACCATTGGGCTGCCTGCCGGCACAGTTACTTTCACGCTTCATACCAGCCCCTTAAATACGAAGGCAACGCAGTGCGTTGCGATTATAAAAACAGGCCGCGTGGAAGTCCAATCGGCAGGAATTGGAGCCTGCGCATGAATTCAATTTTTTTTGCGCTGAAAAAAAGATGCGGTTTTACCTTGATAGAGGTGCTGATCGCTCTGGTTGTGACGGCTGTAGGTTTGCTGGGTCTGGCAAAAATGCAGGCCTTGGCGATTGCCAGCACTAAAACTTCTGGTAGCCGGTCGCTGATCGCCTTACAAGTCGGAAGCCTTGCGTCAGCAATGCATGCTAATAAAAAATTCTGGGCTTCAAACAGCGTGCCATCCACATTTTCAGCAGCCACAACAAAGGTCACCGATTCCAGCGGTATTCTGAATGCCAGTATTTCAGGGGGGTGTGCCACCCTTTGCACACCCGCCGCCATGGCTGCAAATGATGTCCAGGCATGGGCGAACGATATGTATAACCAGTTCCCCACTTATACCGCAAAAATAGACTGTACGGACAACACCAATCAGCCTGTTAGTTGCGAAATTTACGTGACCTGGAAAGAAAACAATGTGGCAATGAACAAGACAGCATCTGCCGTAACCACCGAGACTCAGTCATTCAGCGTATTTGTCAAACCATGAGACGTTTTCAATTTCACCCGCCACTGGGAAAGATAGCCAACTCCGCAGGCTTTGGCCTGATTGAGTTGATGATCGCTATCGTGATTTCCCTGTTTATCGTTTTAGGAATGGTGGGAATAGTCGTCAGCATGAAGGGCAGCTTTAGTACTCAAGATAGTCTCACCCGCATGCAGGAAAGCGAAAGATTTACGTTATCGGTGCTTGACAATACGATACGCGTGACCGGCTACTACGCAAATCCGACAGCAGTCACGGCGGCAGGCGCATTACCGCTAACTTCCAATGCCAATCCGGATGGGACAACCTATGCAGCAGCGCAAGGCATCAGCGCTACCACCGGCGCGCAAAGCGACACAGTCAATGTGCGCTTTCAGAGTGCAAATGGTGACGGACTGATGAATTGCCTGGGCGATACGAATACTTCTTTACCTACAACGGTATGGAGCAACAGCTTTGCCGTCAATGCGTCAAAGCAGCTTACCTGTACGGTCGCAACAGATGGCGGTGCTCCCGGCACAGCGACGGTGCTGGTGGACAACGTTTCCGCTATCAAAGTCTTGTATGGAGTCGACACCGATGCTGACGGTAGCTCCGACACTTACCTTAGCTCTAGCGATATAACTGCCAAAAATTATTGGCCTGCAGTGATTTCCGTACAAATCAAGATTAGCTTCATTGACTTGATTAATTCTACAACCGGCAAGACGGTCAGCCTGCCTCCGCTTTTGCACACCATTAACCTGATGAATAAACCATGACCCCAGCCGCATGCTAACAACGGACACGATACCTCTCTTGCCGACGCATCGTTGCGGGCACCGCCGGAATGAGGGCGTGGCATTGATAACTGCCATGTTAATTCTGGTCATGCTGACGCTGTTGGCAATCAGTATGTTTCGTGGCTACGGGGTTCAACAAAAAATTGCAGGAAATGTCAGGGAAAAGGCGCGTGCATTCGAGGCGGCACAAAGTGCACTGCAGTATGGGGAATGGTGGCTAGGACAAGGCTCCCCTGGAATCGGCGGGGCATGCTCCGGCAACGTGACCATAATCTCTGTTGCCAATATGCGCACTTGCGCAGCCGTGCTAGGCAATCCGACAGACCCGGCCAACTGGATTGGTGCGTTGGTATATACGCCCCCGGCTATGCAAATTGCGGCTTCCGGCACTCCCGGAGGTACGGCAACCGATGGCAACTCCAATGCCGATATTAAGTATTTTGGTTCTCCCAAACTCAATATATCTTATCTTGGCCTTTCTCCAAGTGGCCAACAAGCACTCTACTCGGTAACAGGAGCCGGGTACGGAGGTAGCAGCGGCACCGTCGCTGTGGTTCAAAGCGTCGTTGCGGTTACAGCAAATGTTACGCCACTGGATAATCCTTGACAGGGTCTGGATATGAAAAATTCTTCAAAAATTTGCATCGGACCTCTCAGCGCGCTGCCGCTTGCACTGCTGACCGCCTTCCCTGCCTGCGCACAGCTTGTGGTCAGCGATACATTGACGGGACCTTCCTCAAGTTATGGCTGGACCACGACCAATGGAGCCTGCCTCACCGCTGGAGATGGTTCTACCAGCACCATACCCGCATGCAAGGGGCTGGCCTATTATTCTGGAAAGACGCAAGTGGGCGGTGTCAGCGGCGTCTTGCCGGACCCTTCCGGCCAGGGCGCGCTGCGTCTGACGAACGGCGATACGACTGCCAATGGGTCGAACGGGAATAACCAGACAGGTTCTGTTATTTCCACCACGCCCTTCCCAACCAGCCAAGGTGTGCAGGTTACTTTTTCGACAGTGACCTACGGCGGTAATGCATATCAGAATAGCGATGGAAAAAAATCCGGAGCCGACGGTATCGCTTTCTTTTTGATGGATGGCAGCAAGGCTCCCAAGCCGGGTGCGTTTGGGGGAAGCCTTGGCTACAGCTGCGCGAATTCAAAATCTCCTTCGGACGGTGTGGATGGCGGTTATCTGGCCGTCGCGATGGACGAGTTCGGCAATTTCTCCAATCCTGGCGATTCGACCTCCGATGGCCCCGGCCAGAAGCCAGGCTCTATCGTTGTACGCGGTGCAGGCAGTATTGCTGGGACGGCATTGCAGAGGGACTATTCCAAGTATTATCCTAAAACACTCTCAGCAACCAATTTGCTGGCAGCAGTGAAGGCGACTTGCAGTACCGGATTCATACAAGACTGGAGTAGCGGCGTGATCGGCGTCCCTACGCTGACAAAAATTCCGGACTATAACCTCATCGTTCAGCCCACTGCCGTTTCAGCCACTAGTCCAACGGTGACGATCTATAATCAGGAAGCGGTGGCTTCGCCGTTGCGGAGCAAAGCGAATGTTTTTACTTATGGGTTAAGTATTACGCAAGATGGGCTGCTTAGCCTTTCTTACAGCGTGAACGGTGGATCTGCCAATAACGTTATCAGCAAGCAGTCCATCACTGCGAATAATGGTCCCCTGCCTTCCAGTTTTCTGTTCGGATTTACGTCTGGTACCGGCGGTGGCAGTAATGTGCATGAAATTACCTGCTTCAAGGCGGCGCAAATCAATGCAGCGTCCGATTCCGCAGGCACCAACGTGCAGCAGGCCGCACGTGTGCAAGCCGGCTCGCAAGTGTATCTTGCGTATTACCATCCAAAAAATTCGTGGGGCCAGCTTACTGCCTCGGATTTGGTTGCGGACGCTTCAGGCAATATATCGATCAACAGCACTGCAAACTGGGATGCTAACTGTGCGCTAACCGGTGGTACATGCTCGGCTACAGGTAATACCTCCACGACAGCACAAAGCCCCACGTCCCGCAGCATGCTCAGCTGGAGCGGTAGCGTAGGCACGCCTTTCCGCTATGCGAGTTTAGCGACGACGCAACAGCTGGCCATCGGTGGTGTTACTGATGGATCAACACGAACCGATTTTCTTCGCGGCGATCGTAGCAAGGAAATTACTGCCGCTACTCCCGGGCCTTTCCGAGGGCGCGATGGTGTACTGGGTGATATTGTTAATTCCAGCCCGGTCTGGGTGGGACCGCCTTCTTCCAACTATGGAGCCGTCGGCACCGACTTACTGGCTACTACTTCCATTCCCGAATATGGTTCCAGTTATTCCACTTTTGCAAACGGAAAACTGACACGTACTCATATCGTGTATGTCGGCTCCAATGACGGCATGCTGCATGGCTTCAGGGCTGGAGCCTACGATAGCTCGGGCAGCTACGCCAAAACGACCAATGACGGGCAAGAAATGCTTGCCTACGTGCCGGCAGGCTCCGTTAGCAGTATTCATCCATCCAATACTGCGTTGGATTTTTCATCTCCACAATATGCACATAATGCGTATGTAGACGCGACACCGGCGACAGGGGATCTATATTACAGCGGCGCATGGCATACCTGGCTTGTAGGCGGGACAGGGGCCGGCGGCAATTCAACAGGCACAGTCAACGAACTGGACAATATTAACAATAATATAAACAGCTCCGCAAAAGGCATTCTATTTGCGCTGGACATTACCGACCCCACGCAATTCAAGGAATCCAACGCTTCAAGCATCGTGCTTGGAGAGTGGGACTCAAGCAACCTCACTTGCTCCAATCTTGCTACATGCAATACGAGTCTGGGAAGCCAATACGGCACTCCCATCATACGCAGGATGCATGACGGTAACTGGGCCGTCATATTCGGCAATGGAAGGGATAGCGCAACTGGAACCGCCGGTATTTTCATTATGACCGTCAACTACAAAACCGGTGCAAAGACTTTTCGTTTCCTGGATACCGGCGTCAAAAACGCCAGTTATACCAATGGTCTCAAAAATGGGATTGATTACGTCGCCTCCGGCGATCTGGATGGAGATCATGTGACCGACTATTTATATGCAGGAGATGCGCTAGGAAATGTATGGCGTTTCGATGTTACTGACAGCAACCCTGCCAATTGGGCCGCAGGCGCCAGCCCGATGTTTACGACGGGAAGTGGGCAACCGATTTCCACCAGGGTGACGGTGAGCTCCATTTTGCAATCGGGAGGCTCTCCTCGACTGCTGATTTCATTCGGTAGCGGCGAACAATGGCCGCAGACGCTGACCAGTGCTGCAACCTATGCCAGCGGCACCCAGTACCTCTACGGCATATGGGACTGGAACTTGACTGCCTGGAATGCTAAAAGCAGCACCGCCAAATATGCTGCTCTTACTTCGCCGCAAACCTATTCGACTGCAAATCTTCAGACCCAGACCATGACCACTACAGCTGCGGCCAGCGGTTCTATTTCCGGCTACCGTACTGTCAGCGCAAATACGGTTTGCTGGAAAGGGGATGCCGCCGGCAAGTGTTCGCAGTTCGGCTGGAAACTTGCACTGGATAACAGCACCGGAGAGCAGATCGTCTATAACCCCGTGGTTGCCTTCGGTACTTTCCTGGTCAATACCATCATACCGTCGGTCAATCAGGTACTTAGCTGTAATACCCAGCCGGCATCTGGCTATACAATGGCAATATCGGCTGAGACAGGCGGCGCCCCGGTGACTTCTTTTTTTGCGTCAGCAGTGAAAGACGCAGGATTTTCCCCGACGGGTATTATTGCCGGCTTTGGCCTGAGTGCGACAGGCACGCCTTCGATCATAACATCGACTACAGGCAAACCTTATCTGGTCCAGCAAACTGTTTCCGGAGTCGGTGCTGTGACAAAAATAGACCCTCCTAGCGGCCAGGCCGGCCGGCTGACATGGGTGCAGTTACGTTAACTTCAGAAGAAAAATGATGCAAAATTCACCTGTTTCGTCACCTCTCAGAGCTTGCCCTTCCCCCTGCGGGTTTACCCTTGTTGAATTAATGATCGTGGTCGTGATTGTTGGCGTACTGGCTGCAGTAGCAATGAGCTCGTATCAAGGCCAAGTGCTGAAATCCAGGCGAACCGACGCGAAAAATGCTGTGCTGGACCTCGCTGCTCGTGAAGAAAAATACTTCGCCACACACAATACGTATTCTATTGTCGGTACAGACCTAAACTATACAACGGTCTTTCCTGTGAACATCACGTCAGGCAGTCAGGTCTACTATACCTTGACTGTCACGCAGACTACCACGTCTGATTTTACGGCTACGGCAACTCCCTCCGGCAAACAAACAGGGGATGCGTGTTCCTCGTTCATCGTGAATAATTTTGGGGTTCAATCGAATGGCCCCGGCGCGACCGCAACGAATTGCTGGTAGATAAATAAGATCTGTACGGTGAAGTTGGGTTAAGCCATGCGTCAAGCTCAATTTCTGCTGTCGCCAGATTTTGAAGAACGTCTTTATTTAGCATCAGCGTCGAGTTGTCGCAGAAACGCCATTTTCTCTGTAATTTTGCTTTCCACTCCACGTGGAACCGGTTCGTACCAGTGTGGATCAGTTATACCCTCAGGAAAATAGGTTTCACCGGCGGCGTAAGCATGCGGCTCATCATGGGCGTAGCGATACTCGTGCCCATAACCCAACTCCTTCATCAGTTTGGTCGGCGCATTACGCAGATGCACAGGTACTTCGCGGGATTTATCCTGCTTCACGAATGCCATGGCCTGGTTGAAGGCCTTATATCCGGCATTGCTCTTGGCGGCGATAGCCAGGTAAATGACCGCCTGGCCCAAGGCCAGTTCGCCTTCCGGCGAACCCAGGCGTTCATAGGTAGTAGCAGCATCATTGGCGATCTGGATCGCGCGGGGATCGGCCAGGCCTATGTCTTCCCATGCCATGCGGACGATGCGGCGCGACAGATACTTGGCATCCGCACCGCCATCCAGCATGCGGCACAGCCAGTAGAGTGCAGCGTCCGGGTTGGAGCCGCGTACCGATTTATGTAGTGCCGATATCTGGTCGTAAAAATTATCTCCACCCTTGTCGAATCGTCGTGCATTCAGCGTCAGTGCGTTCTGGATGAACTCAGGCGTGATTTTATTGGTCCGCGCGGCGCCGGAAGCGGTATTGGTCTGCTCTAGCAGGTTGAGCAGCCTGCGCGCATCGCCATCCGCGTAGCCAACCAGTGTATCGATCGCCGCCGGATCGAACTCCAGATGCGATAAGGTCTCGGACCGGGTATGGGCAATAGCCAGCAACTGCTTGAGTTCGTCTTCGGTCAATGATTTAAGCACGTAGACCTGGGCACGCGATAACAATGCAGAATTCACTTCAAATGAAGGGTTCTCGGTCGTGGCCCCAATAAAGGTGACCAGACCAGACTCTGCATACGGCAGCAGGGCATCCTGCTGCGATTTGTTGAATCGGTGAATCTCATCAACGAACAGGATGGTATGTTTGCCCATTGCCAGGTTTTGCTCCGCCTGTTCCATCGCGGCGCGAATATCTTTGACCCCGGAAAAGACAGCAGACAGTGCAATGAATTCGCATCCAAAGGCATTGGCGGTCAGGCGAGCCAGCGTGGTCTTGCCTACACCTGGCGGCCCCCACAATATCATCGAGTGCGGCTTGCCGGACTCGAATGCCAGCCGCAAGGGCTTGCCCGGTCCGAGCAGATGTGTCTGCCCGATTACTTCATCGAGGTTTTTGGGTCGCAAAGCCTCGGCCAGAGGCGGCGTTGGTTCAATTTTAAACAGATCTGACACAGGCTAGGCTCTTGCTGCAATAAAGCGAAGGCAAATGAGTTGCAATGGGCTTGCAGATTTGCATCCAGCAATGAAACGAGCGGTCATTGCTGGAACACATCTGCGCCGGTTGGCACGACAAATTTGAATTGTTCGGGTTTCATCGCTGGATTTTTTTCTACATTTTTTAGTGTAATCAGCGAAATCTGGCCAAAGCTGTCCCGCAACTCCAGCGCCATGGGCACGCCGTCTTTCATGCCTATGCCGATATGGTCGAAGCTGGTGTCCTTGCTTTTAGGGATCGCTTCAAACCACTCCAGCCCCTGCTTGGGGCCGACTTCCTTCAGCGTGAAATTCTTTTCCAGGTCGCTGCTGCCGAACAGGATTGCCGCAGGGCTGGAGCCCAAGGCGTCGCCGAGTTTTTTAATAGTGACCTGATTCAAATCCTTGTCGTAGATGAATAACTTGTCCCCATCTGCCTGCAGCACCTGCTCATACGGTTTAACGTATGTCCAGATGAATTTGCCCGGACGCGCGAACTGGAAGGTGCCGGTCGAGGTTTTCGATATCTTGGCCTTGCCGTCCACGGTTTTTACCATCTGCTGCGAAAATTCGCCCTTGGCACTTTTGGTATTGGCGACGAAGGTCTTGAACTGGTCCATGCCGGATGCATGCGCAAGCACCGGCAGCGCTAACGCGCAAGCAAGCAATAATTTCTGTAAGCTGTTTTTATTCACGGTTTTCCTATTCTGTATTTCCTGCCGGCACCAGGATTTCCCGATTGCCGTTCGACTGCATGGTCGATACGAGGCCGCTTTGTTCCATCTGTTCCAGAAGGCGGGCGGCGCGATTGTATCCTATGCGCAGGTGGCGCTGCACGAGCGAGATGGACGCGCGGCGGTTTTTCAGGACCACGGCCACCGCCTGGTCGTACAATGCGTCTGCTTCGCCGCTGGCGCCGCCCTCGCCTGCCGCACCGCCTTCCGCGCCCTCTTCCAGTACGCCGCCCTCCAGGATGCCTTCAATATAATTCGGTTCACCCTGGGCTTTCAGATGCTGTACGACCCTATGCACTTCTTCATCGGACACAAAGGCGCCGTGAACCCGTATCGGCAAGCCAGTGCCAGGCGGCATGTAGAGCATGTCACCCATACCGAGCAAGGCTTCCGCACCCATCTGGTCTAGAATGGTGCGCGAATCTATCTTGCTGCTGACTTGGAAGGCAATCCGGGTCGGGATATTTGCCTTGATCAGGCCGGTGATGACGTCTACAGAAGGACGTTGGGTCGCAAGTATCAAATGCAAGCCCGCCGCGCGCGCTTTTTGGGCAATACGCGCGATCAGCTCTTCCACTTTCTTGCCTACAACCATCATCAGATCGGCCAATTCGTCGATGATGATGACGATCGTCGGCAGTTTTTCCAATGGTTCCGGGGCGTCCGGTGTCAGGCTGAACGGATTCGGGATATGTTCTTCGCGTTTCTGCGCATCTGCTATTTTTGCGTTATAGCCCGCCAGGTTACGCACCCCCAGCTTGGACATCAGCTTGTAGCGCTTTTCCATCTCGGCCACAGCCCAGTTCAGCGCATGGCCTGCCTGGCGCATGTCAGTGACAACAGGTGCCAGCAGATGCGGTATGCCTTCGTAGACTGACATCTCCAGCATTTTGGGATCGATCAATATCATCCGTACATCATTGGGGTCGGATTTGTACAGCAGCGACAGAATGGTCGCGTTGATGCCCACGGATTTACCCGAGCCGGTCGTGCCCGCAACCAGCAAATGCGGCATCCTGGCCAGATCGGCAACAACCGGATTGCCGGCAATATCCTTGCCCAGCGCTACCGTCAGGCTGGAATGGCTGTCGTTATAGACCTTGGAACCCAGGATTTCAGTCAATCTTACGATCTGGCGCTTGGGATTGGGCAATTCCAGACCCATATAATTTTTGCCGGGAATGGTTTCGACAACGCGTATGGAAGTCAGCGACAGTGAGCGGGCAATATCGCGCGCCAGGCCAACGATCTGGCTGCCTTTGACGCCGGTTGCCGGTTCTATTTCATAACGGGTAATGACCGGCCCCGGATAGGCGGCAATCACCTTGGCGTCTACACCGAAGTCCGACAGCTTCTTCTCTATCAGGCGACTGGTGAATTCCAGCGTTTCTATGCTGACTGTTTCCTGGGCTACAGGAGCGTCGTCCAGCAAAGACAGGGGCGGCAGATTGGTGTCCGGCATGTCGTTGAATAGAGAGACCTGCCTTTCTTTCTCCACTCGCTCCGACTTTTGAACCGCCACGACCTGCGGTTCTATGCGTATCGGCGGCGCTTCAATGATCTTGGCCCTTTCATGGACAACGATCTCTTCCCGTTTCACAGCGGCAGTTTGCCCTACCCTACGGTCTTCCCGCGCGGCGATCTTGCTCTGGATGAAAGTAAAAACGGATTCAATACCTCTGCCCAGGTTTTCGGCGACGACCAGCCAGGAAATATGAAAATACAGGCTGATACCCAGTGCAAATAACAGCAACAGCAGCAAAGTTGCGCCGGTAAAACCAAAGGCGGTAAAGGAGCCATGCCCTATCAGCTCGCCCAGCACGCCGCCAGGGGCGCGCGGCATCGGTATTTTCAAGCTGTACATGCGCAGGAACTCTATACCCATGCTGCCCGCCATTAGCAAGACGAAGCCGCCGCCCTGGATGAATTTTTCATACTGGTGTACCGGCTCAGTTGCCGCCTCGACAACCAGGCGCCGGGTTAGTTGCCGGTAATCCTCCCATACCATCCTGAGCAAGGCAACGCATAGCCACCAGGCGGAGGCGCCGAAGATGAACAAGAGCAAATCGGAAATCCAGGCGCCTACGCGCCCACCGATATTATGAATGCGCGGCACGATGCTGGCGTGCGACCAGCCAGGATCGACCTTGGCATAGCTGACAAGAATAAGTATCAAATAAATACTGAGCGCAGCAACCACGATCCAGCGCGCTTCGGTAAGAAGCACGACGACACGGCTGGGCAGGGGCTGGGCAGGAGTGGTAGCACGCTTGCGTGTGTAGGCTTCGTTGGTAGTAGTCATAAATCTCGAAAAAGAGCCACACTAAGAATGTCAAAACGGTGACAAGATAGCATGTAAGGGGCATAGCCGCCAATCGGACTAGTCCTACGGGAAACATTTGATGGTTCTGGAAGCATTCTTCTAATCTGGTTATCCCCGAATATGGACTCAGGAAAATAGGCCCCGGCAAGTCTGCAGGGGCGGATTCGTCTATAATCTCACCCTACCCCGATTCGTGCCAATAGAATTAGCTGCCAGCTTGAAATTTTGTGTTCCGGCACTACTTTTAAGCACGTATCCAAGATACTTTTACGTCTCTCGACGCTGCCCATCGCTGTCTATTATTCTCAGGTTTCCTATGTCCACACCAAAACACGCCAAAGTCCTGATCCTCGGTTCCGGCCCCGCCGGCTACTCAGCCGCAGTCTATGCCGCCCGCGCCAACCTGAACCCGGTGCTGATCACCGGTGTGGAACAAGGCGGC
>NZ_JBMPPM010000013.1:0-166856 GCF_049339885.1 Undibacterium sp. TJN25
CGGCGCCGGACTGCACGATGACCTGATGTTTGGCCGCAACGTATTTCTTGATGGTTTCGGGCGTTGCCGCTACGCGCGTCTCGCCCGGCCGTGTCTCGGCGGGGATGCCGATTTTCATAGGTTTGCTCCTTGGTTATGCTTCTTCGTTTGGCTTCTTGATCATAAGGAGGGAAAGCACCGGTGACCCGATGCTGCCCGATGGCGCGCGCATGCAGGCGCCAGATATTTCTTAGCTTAGACTGCTTGCAGCAATGACTGTCATCGATCTGCTCCTTGTTTATTCCTCGTAAGGCTTCCGGGTTTAATTCTTAATTATTGACGGCGCATGGCGATGACAATACATCGACTTCGTTTTCCATGCTTGCGGCACCGGGATCGCCGGATGCAGCCTCTTGGCCGTTTCTTACAGAAGCTTACGTTTAATTATGAACAACGATATTACACGCAAAATGTTTTTTAGCACAACCGTTCGTTTTTATGTTTTTTAGATAATTTTAATGCAAATTTCAGTCTATTCCTTGCATACAGACAGCAAATCCTGCACAGCAAATCCTGAGGAAAAGCGAGATAGGGAGCGCCATCTGCCTGTTATTGCAGCATGCAGGACGGCTTTTCCGCTTTCCTCTCCAAAATGAGATGCAAGCACATAGACAAAATTCGCATTAGCTAATTCGTATTGAATTTACACCCAAGTGCGCCATTTAGTGTGGCTGCCTGTCCACATCGGCAATACCACTTCACGCCATGTCCCCGAAGAATATGGTCCGGCAACAGCGCCGTATGGCGGAG
Source organism: Undibacterium sp. TJN25 (assembly GCF_049339885.1). NCBI lineage: Bacteria > Pseudomonadati > Pseudomonadota > Betaproteobacteria > Burkholderiales > Oxalobacteraceae > Undibacterium > Undibacterium sp. TJN25. The sequence goes on from NZ_JBMPPM010000013.1 coordinate 790, forward strand.
TTGGGAGAAAGCAAGCAGGAAATCGCTTAAAATAGCGCCTTATTCGAAAGCAAGTATGTCAGATATCTGGAAACCCTCGGTCACCGTCGCCGCCATCATCAGCCGCGATCATAAATTCCTGATGATAGAGGAAGAAACCTCGGAAGGCGTGCGTATCAACCAGCCTGCCGGCCACCTCGACCCTGATGAAACGCTGCAGCAGGCCGTCATCCGCGAAACGCTGGAAGAGACCGCGCACGATTTCACCCCCACGGAATTGATAGGCACCTACCTGTCGCGCTACGTATCGCCCAAAACCGGGCTGGAAGTCACCTACCTGCGCTTCGCCTTTACCGGCGAACTGGGGCAGGCGCATGCGCTGCCGCTGGATACTGGCATCCTGCGCACGCTGTGGATGAGCCACGACGAGTTGCTGGCGTCGCAGGCGCGGCACCGCAGCCCGCTGGTGATGCAATGCGTGAACGACTACCTGCTGGGCAAGCGCGCGCCGTTGTCGCTGCTGTATACCCATCCGTCGGCGCTGGGCCAGGGAGTGCAATAACATGGCAAAGAAAAGAGTGGTGATAGGCATGTCCGGCGGCGTTGATTCGTCAGTGTCGGCTTGGCTGCTGAAAGAACAGGGTTATGAAGTCATCGGCCTGTTCATGAAGAACTGGGAAGACGATGACGATTCCGAATACTGTTCCACGCGCCAGGACTGGATAGATGCCGCCAGCGTGGCTGACGTCGTCGATGTGGATATCGAGGCAGTCAACTTTGCCGCCGAATACAAAGACCGGGTATTTGCAGAATTTCTGCGCGAATACCAGGCTGGCCGCACGCCGAATCCGGACGTGCTGTGCAATGCCGAAATCAAGTTCAAAGCCTTCCTCGACCATGCGATGAAGCTCGGCGCCGACTATATCGCCACCGGCCACTATGCGCGCGTGCGTGAAGTGAACGGCGAGTTCCAGTTGCTGAAGGCGCTGGATGCCAGCAAGGACCAGAGCTATTTCCTGCACCGGCTGAACCAGGCGCAATTGTCTAAAACCTTGTTTCCGCTGGGAGAAATCCAGAAAACGGAAGTGCGCAAGATTGCCGAGCAGCTGAAGCTGCCGAACGCGGCGAAGAAAGATTCCACCGGCATCTGCTTCATCGGCGAACGCCCTTTCCGCGAATTTCTGAACCGCTACTTGTCCTACCAGCCGGGCGCGATGATGACGCCTGAAGGCGAAATCGTCGGCGAACACGTGGGCCTGAGTTTTTATACGCTGGGCCAGCGCAAGGGCATAGGCATAGGCGGCATCAAGTCGCACCAGAAAGCCGACGGCAGCAGCGACGCCTGGTATGTGGCGAAGAAAGATGTGGAGCAGAACAGGCTGTACGTCGTGCAGGGCCATGACCATCCATGGCTGCTGTCGTCTGCACTGGAAGCCGGGCAAAACAGCTGGGTCGCCGGTTATGCGCCGGAAAAGGAAAGCCTGTCGGCCAAGACGCGCTATCGCCAGGCCGACATCGCCTGCGCCATCGACACCAGCCAGGCCGGTAGCTTCAACCTGGCTTTCGACGTGCCGCAATGGGCCGTGACACCTGGCCAGTCCGCTGTGCTGTACGACGGCGACATCTGCCTGGGCGGCGGCATCATCAGTTCCGCCGACCGCGCTGCAGAATAATAGGCGGCTTCCAGCCACCGGATATACACGGGTATAACAGACCTAAGAGCGTGATGCTGTAACGCCCCAACAACAGCACCACAGGGACATTGCTTTCGATGCCATGTTCCTGTTTCGCATTCCAGGCTTCGCCTGTACACTGCTCCCCAAATCAATGGAGGAGCAAGATGCTAAACGCGCGTTACCTTACCCTGGTTCTTTCCGGCTTCGTTTTCCTACTGTCCTTTTCGCTGGCGCTGATCCTCGACCGCGGCTGGTGGCTGGTGTTGGCGTCCGGCGCGCTGACCATCGTCGGCATCAGTGATCTACGGCAGACCAAGCGTTCCATCCTGCGCAACTACCCCATCCTGGCCAACTTCCGCTTTTTCTTCGAATATATACGGCCGGAGATACGCCAGTACTTCCTCGAAGAAGACACCGCAGCCAATCCTTTCTCCCGCAACCAGCGCTCCATTGTTTACCAGCGGGCCAAGCAGGAACTGGACAAGCGCCCTTTCGGCACCCAGCTGGACGTCTATGAATCCGGCTATGAATGGATTAATCATTCGATCAGCCCCAGTACCGTCCACACGCACGATTTCCGCATCACCATCGGCGAAGGACGGGCGCAGCCGTATTCGGCCAGTGTGTTCAATATCTCGGCGATGAGTTTTGGTGCGCTGTCGGCCAATGCCATACGCGCCCTGAACCAGGGTGCGCAGAAAGGCGGTTTCATGCACGATACCGGCGAAGGCAGCATCAGCCGCTATCACCGGCCCGAAGACAGCAAAGATGCCGGCGGCGATCTGGTGTGGGAAATTGGTTCCGGCTATTTCGGCTGCCGCAATGCCGACGGCAGCTTTTCCGAAGAGCGTTTTACCGCCAGCGCCACACTGCCGCAGGTGAAGATGATCGAAGTCAAACTGTCGCAGGGCGCCAAGCCCGGCCACGGGGGCCTGCTGCCGGGCGCAAAAGTTACATTTGAAATTGCGGAGGCGCGCGGCGTGGAGCCGGGCGTCGATTGCGTATCTCCCTCCGGGCATTCTGCCTTCTCTTCACCGGAAGGCCTGCTGCAATTTGTCGACAAGCTGCGCACGCTGTCCGGCGGCAAGCCGACCGGCTTCAAGCTGGCGATAGGCCATCCATGGGAATTCTTCGGCATCGCCAAGGCCATGCTGAAAACCGGCATCACGCCGGACTTCATCGTCGTTGACGGCAGCGAAGGCGGCACCGGTGCAGCGCCGGTGGAATTTACCGACCACGTCGGCGCGCCGTTACAGGAGGCGCTGCTGCTGGTGCACAACACGCTGGTCGGCGTCAATCTGCGCGACAAGGTCAAGATAGGCGCTTCCGGCAAGATCATTACCGCGTTCGACATTGCACGTACGCTGGCGCTGGGTGCCGACTGGTGCAACTCCGCGCGCGGTTTCATGTTTGCACTGGGCTGCATCCAGTCGCAAAGCTGCCATACCGGCAAATGCCCTACCGGCGTTGCAACGCAGGATCCGTCACGGCAAAGGGCGCTGTTCATTCCCGACAAGGCCGAACGCGTTGCGCATTTCCATCAGAACACGCTGAAAGCGCTGCAGGAACTGATAGAGGCCGCGGGCCTGCATCACCCTAGCGAACTGAAACCGCGCCATCTGGTGCGCCGCGTATCGCCGAACCAGGTCAAGCTGGTCTCCAGCCTGCTGCCTTATCTGGAGCCGGGCGACCTGCTGGACGGCAAACAGCCGGCCTATCTGCCCGAAGTATTTGCCACCTACTGGCCGGTGGCCCAAGCAGACTCTTTCCATTGCCTGCAGTAAACCGCCTAGCCGGGCCCGGTTTTTGCTCTAGCTTTTCAGCGAGCGCGAGTGCCCTGACGGACTTCTCACCTTAAGCCGGCGTTTATCCTGTGAATTGCAAACAGAATTGCGCAAATAAACGCTATTTCAAAATTAAAACTTGAAGATGTTTGCTTACCCTGCAGGTTCAAGTTTGTTGCGGCAGTAACGCGGACGTCCGCAAACCCGGCAAGTGTCCGTTTTTTTGCAAATTCTGACCTGATCCATTTCTTTACAATTGAGTTGTATGAAATTATATTTACATTTTTCTACCACCGAAAATACCTGGCCATCATGAATCGTCCCGATCTTCAAGCAGTTGGCGGTACAGTCAATGCCCGCATTGGCAAGGTATATATGAATTTGTCGAAGGCGCATCGCAAAGCGGCTGATTACGTGCTGTCCAACGTTTTCCGTTCGGCAACGATGTCCATCGATGAACTGGCAAATGCGGTCGGCATCTCGGTCGCCACAGCCAACCGCTTTGCGCGGGCGCTGGGTTTTGAAGGCTATCCGCAATTCCGTGCCGAACTGGTTTACGGTTTTGAAGCGATGTTGGCGCCCATCGACAAGCTGCGCACTGAGGTGCAGCGCCCTGCCACCAGCATAGAGGTAATCGCTTCGGCGCTGAATGAAGACATCAATAACCTCGATGCCACACGGCGTGGCCTGGTGCCCGAACTGTGCAGCCAGGCTGTCCGCATGATCCTCAATGCGGAACGTATCTATATCGTCGGCTACGGCGCCAGCGCTTTCCTCGGTGGCCTGATGATGCATAGCCTGGAGCCGTTCTGCGACACCATACAATGCACGGTGGGTTCAGGCGGCCCTTCGCACGCGGCGCGGCAGCTGTTTAAATACACGCCCAAGGATTTGGTGATTGCCCTGTCCTTCCCGCGCTACGCGGAAGACGTAGTCACCATCCTGCACCGGGTGCGCGATAAGGGCGTGCCCATCCTGGCATTAACGGATGCGCCCAGTTCGCCACTGGCCTCGCTGGCCAACGTGACCCTGTATGCGCAGACGCGCAGGCAGTTGTCGCCGAACTCGGAAGCGGCGGCGCTGTGCCTGATCGAGGCAGTATGCAGCGCAGTCGCGCACCAGGCCAAATCGCCAGTCAACTCCGCATCGGAAATGATGGAGTTCATGCTGCCGTGGATGTACCAGGACCCGGTATCACAACAGCGCAGGCCGGCCAGCGTCGACGTGGACGAAGCGGCGGATTCAGACCGGGGCTGAAGCAACCCGTACCGTTCCGGCATGCCGCGCCTGGCGGAGCAAGCCCGCGCTGGCATTTTCTGCGCGGGTCTTGCGAGCAGCCCTCCCCTCCTATCTTTTCTACAGTGGTGAATTGAACCTCGCTTTACCGCTGAATCTTTCCTTCAGCACATCTATACTTCCTTCCATTCATTACCCCTTCTGCCGAAGGGGCGATGACCATCCGCTGTATCTGTCTACAATGAAAACAAGGAATTGAAGATGCAAAACGTTTCCAAACTGATTGCCGGTGCCGTCGTCATCGTGCTGCTGGTGGCGCTGGCGCCGTTTGCCACGGTACCGGCGGGTAACCGCGGTGTGATGACAACCTTCGGCAGCCCGTCGGCCGAGGTGTATTCCGAGGGTATCCACTTCCGCTGGCCTATCGCGCAAAGCCTGCACCTGGTGCCGGTATCCATACAGAAGGGCGAAGGAGAAGGCGACGCCGCCTCCAAGGACTTGCAGACCGTGCATACCCGCGTCGCGATCAACTATCACGTACGGCCGGAGTCCGTGGTGTCGGTCTATCGCGACCTCGGCAACGAACCCGGCGAGCGCATCATCATCCCCAGCGTGCAAGAAGCGGTGAAGGCCGTGACAGCCAGGTTTACTGCGGAAGAACTGATCTCCCGCCGCTCTCAGGTACGGGATGAGATTGTGCTGGCGCTGCGTGAGCGGATGGCAAGACATGGTCTGGTGGTGGATGAGTTCTCCATCGTCAATTTCAACTTCAGCAAGACGTTCAATGAGGCGATTGAAGCGAAGACCACTGCCGACCAGCTAAAAATGAAGGCGGAACGCGACCTGCAAAGGATAGAGGTAGAAGCCAAGCAGAAAGTGTCGCGCGCCAGGGCGGAAGCAGATGCACTGGCCTTGCAGCGCCAGCAGGTAACCCCGGAACTGCTGCGCCTGCGGGAAACCGAAAACCAGGCCAAGGCGATCGAAAAATGGGATGGCCGGCTGCCAACCACCACGGGCGGTGCGATACCTTTCCTGAATATCGGCAGTGGAAGCAGTAGCGGTAAATAACTATGCATAGCAAAAATTAACTGCCGCCAGCAAAGCCCGCGCTCCTGCCAGTATACTGTGCGGGGGCGCTTTCATTTTAGGCGCTCCGGTGCATCGCCCCTCCGTTTTTGCTTGCATTCCGGGGCTTGTGCCGCCATCTGCATCAGAGATTAATGGATATTTAGGCAATCAGGCAGCGGCTGTTCTTGCCTGAAATGCATGCGGTCACTGAACTGTCATCGATAGTTAAAATCAATTGCAAATATAAATATAATTAACTCTACAAATGATCACCGTTGGCCTACACTACGGTCTCATATATGAATTTATCAACCCTCACGAGGAAATGACGATGTCTCTTATCAATACCCAAATCAAGCCATTTAAAGCGACCGCTTACCAAAACGGAAAATTCATCGACGTTAGCGATGAAACATTGAAAGGCAAATGGTCTGTTGTCGTGTTTTACCCAGCTGACTTCACTTTCGTCTGCCCAACAGAACTGGAAGATCTGGCGAACAACTACGCTGAATTCCAAAAAATGGGCGTTGAAGTCTATGGCGTTTCCACAGACACGCATTTCGCGCACAAAGCATGGCACGACACTTCCGACGCGATCAAAAAAGTGCAATACGCACTGGTTGGCGACCCAACAGCAACACTGGCTCGCAACTTTGAAGTGTTGATCGAAGAAGAAGGTCTGGCACTGCGCGGCACTTTCGTCATCAATCCAGAAGGCAAAATCAAGATCCTGGAAGTGCATGACAACGGTATCGGCCGCGATGCATCCGAACTGCTGCGCAAGGTAAAAGCTGCCCAGTACGTTGCATCCCACCCAGGCGAAGTTTGCCCAGCTAAATGGACAGAAGGCGCAGAAACATTGACGCCATCTCTGGACCTGGTAGGCAAGATCTAAAACCTGCCCAATATCTTACTGCGCGGACGTGATCGGGGATTCATGCGCTGCTCAAAATGCTCACGTACTCAAGTACGTTCCGCTTTTTGCGCTGCTCTTCACCCCGCTGACGACCGCTCGCTACAGATATTGAACAGGTTTAAGCTGGAAATTCCTTAAAGCAGTTCGTGGCGCAGCGCGCATTGGCGTGCTGCGCTCAAAAATATGCAAACCCTGTTATGAAAGCCGCAATCATGTTAGATGCAAATCTCAAAACCCAGTTGAAAACCTATCTGGAAAAGGTCACGCAGCCGATTGAGATCGTTGCGTCCCTTGATGGTGGCGAGAAATCCCGTGAACTGAAGTCGCTGCTGGAAGAAATCACTTCCCTGTCCAACCGCATTGCGCTGGTAGAGCGCACCGATGACACAGAACGCAAGCCTTCATTCAGCATTAGCCGCCCAGGCACCGATGTCGGCGTGCGCTTTGCCGGCATCCCCATGGGCCATGAATTTACATCGCTGGTACTGGCACTGCTGCAGGTGGGCGGCCACCCAATCAAGCTGGATGATGCGGTGATCGAGCAGATCCGCAACCTGGATGGTGATTACCAGTTTGAGACTTATATTTCCCTGTCCTGCCAGAATTGCCCGGAAGTCGTACAGGCGCTGAACGTGATGTCCATCATCAACCCACGCATCCGCCAGGTAACGATAGACGGCGCCCTGTTCCAGGATGAAGTGGAAAAACGCCAGATCATGGCAGTGCCGACCATCTATATGAACGGTGAAGTATTCGGCCAAGGCCGCTCCGGCGTGGAAGAAATCCTTGCCAAGCTGGACAGCAACGCCGGCAGCCGCAAGGCCGCAGAACTGAGCAAAAAAGAAGTGTTCGATGTGCTGATCGTCGGCGGCGGCCCTGCCGGCGCTGCGGCAGCCATCTACGCCGCCCGCAAGGGCATCCGCACCGGCGTGCTGGCTGAACGTTTCGGCGGCCAGGTACTGGATACGCTGGCAATTGAGAATTTTGTCTCGGTGCAGGAAACCGAAGGCCCTAAATTTGCGACCGCACTGGAACAGCATGTGAAAACTTATGAAGTCGACATCATGAATCTGCAGCGCGCGGATGCATTGGTGCCCGGCAAGCTGCTGGAAGTGAAGACCGCCAGCGGCGCTACACTGAAGGCCAAGAGCATCGTACTGGCAACGGGCGCGCGCTGGCGTGAAATCAATGTGCCTGGCGAGAAGGAATACCGCAACCATGGCGTTGCCTACTGCCCGCATTGCGACGGCCCGCTGTTTAAAGGGAAGCGCGTCGCAGTCATCGGCGGCGGCAATTCCGGCGTGGAAGCTGCTATCGACCTCGCAGGCGTAGTAAGCCATGTGACCCTGATCGAATTCGGCGCAGAGCTGCGTGCTGATGCGGTCCTGCAACGCAAGCTGCACAGCCTGTCTAACGTGGTCGTCATCACGTCGGCACAAACAACGGAAATCCACGGTGACGGCGCCAAGGTCAATGGCCTGACATATAAAGACCTGAAATCCGGCGAAGCGAAGAAAGTGGAACTGGAAGGCGTGTTCGTGCAGATCGGCCTGGTACCGAATACCGAATGGCTGAAAGGCACGCTGGCGTTGTCGCGCCACGGTGAAATTGAAGTCGATGCCAAGGGCCAGACTTCCATCCCCGGCGTGTTTGCAGCCGGCGATGTCACTACAGTGCCGTTCAAGCAGATCGTCATTGCGGTAGGCGAAGGTGCAAAAGCCTCGCTGAGTGCATTTGACTACCTGATCCGTTCATCGGTGGATGATGACGAGACTGTGGCTGCCGAGCAGGTCGCCGTCGCGGCCTGATCCTCCTCTGCTCCGTATTACCCGGTAATACCCCTCGACGGGCCTGCCAGCATCTGCTGCAGGCCCGTTTTTCTTATGCCGCCCCGCCCTATCCCTTCCTCCTTAAGTCCTTGTTTTCAGGCATTTTTTGACTCCGCCCCGGCGATTTTGTTGGCTCAAATCATCTTCTTGGAAGCAAGTCGCAAAAACCTTTGTGACATACAGCAAAAAGACTTGCAAATTTCCGCAGAATATACAATAATCTAAATAAGAATTGTTCTCGTTTAGATTACAGGAGAAATAAAATGACTCAAAGCACGTCACCGGAAGTACACCCAGAAGCACGTAGCGTCGTGGGCTTGTCTACCAAAAGTGCAGATGGCACTCCTGTCGTTCGCCTGAAAAGCCGCGAACTGATGCGCCAGATGCGGGAAGTGGAAATCGACCATGAAGGCCGTATCTATCGCCTGCGCATCACGCAACTGAACAAACTGATCCTGACTGCCTGAGCAAGCCGGGATCACGATGTTGACATTTCCTAGCCAGCGTTGCCCCAGCCTTGTTGCACAGGCAGGAGTGCGCGAGCCAAACCATTCGATAAGGAGAGTTTGATGGCTAGCAGCAATCCAGAATTTTTTGAGCCAGGCAGCGTGCCTGCACAGCCTGAGCTCCTGGTCTCAGCGGTACTGCACCTGATGTCGCATTACACGGTTAACAATGCAGAGAGCGGAGACCACAGTGCCTGCGTCAAGCTGGCCTCGGTGATAGAGCGGCACCTGAAGATCCTGGCAGACCTGCCGGATCTGGCGCCGGTATTAAGGGCAACCTGCCAGCAATTGTCTGAGCAGTGGGCCATCGTAGTAGAACGAACTTTGCCCCAACAGGGGAAATTCAATTTACTCACACGCCTGGTAACAGGTGCGCGGGTGAATTGAAGAACTTTACAGCTGATTGATAGCCAATTCTGAAGGTATGACATGATTGTCTGTGTTTGCAACAATGTTTCTGAAAAGAAGGTCCGCAATGCCGTTGAATCCGGCATGACGACCATGGCCGAACTGCGCGCTAATCTGGATGTAGGCACCTGCTGCGGCAAATGCGCAAGCTGCGCCAAAAGCATACTGCGCGACTGCATGGATAAAGCCATGCCGGCACATATCCATCAGGTACATTTCCATTCCAATGCGCTGGCCGCGTAAGCACCATGCAAACTGCCGCACCTACCATGTCCTTCGAGCTGCCGTTTGCGCTGCTTGAAAAGGTCCGCCGCTCCGGTTCGCTGATCGTCACCGTGCTGGCGCATCTGGGCCTGATCTATGCGCTGCAGAACGGGTTGCTGCGGCATGTCACGCAGGCGCTGCCGAAAGAAATATTCATCAGCCTGGTAGCGCAGGAACCGGAAAAACCGGCAACACCCAAACCCGCGCCCAAACTCATTCCCGTGACCAGGCAGGCAGCCGTGCCGGTGCCGGTGGTACCCATCATAAATAAGGCGCCGGCAGAAAACGCGATAGTCATTACGCAGACAGAAACGCCGCCTGTTGCGCATCACCAGGAAGCCGCCGCCCCCGCCACGGTACAGCAAGCTGCGCCGGCCACACCGGCCCCGCCGAAAACCATATCCGGCATCGAATACCTACAAGCGCCAAAACTGGAATATCCAGCCATCTCCCGCCGCATGGGCGAAGCCGGCAAGGTCGCGCTGCGCGTGCTGGTGAATGAAAAAGGCCGCGCTGAAAAAGTGGAAATCGAAAAATCCTCAGGCTTTTCACGTTTGGACGACGCTGCCAAACAGGCACTGATGCGCGCCTTGTTCAAGCCGTATATCGAAGACGGCAAGGCGCTGACTTTCTGGACGGTAGGTGTATTTACGTTTGATTTGAATAGCTAACAATCATTCAAAGGCAAAAAAGAGGAGCAAGTGACGCTCTTTTTTTTGTGACATATAAGTCTACTCCGTTGATATGACAATCTAAATAGATCATCGATATCAACCACGCACAAAGCCCCATACAACTTATTGAAAGTGAATATTCAACGCTTGAGCAATTGATCCTCCACAGAATCTATTAGCACGTCCACGTCAAAAAAACCTTCCAGATATTTATATTTTCCTGTAAGTCAGCCGATCATCTTGAGGGGGTATCCATAGAGACGTAGCGAATAACATCTGACAATAGCTCTATAGCGGGCCCACCCGAAACCGCAAACGACAGTGCATTCAACCCAACTCGGTAATATAAACCTGCTCGCGGATTGACAAGGCCGAGCGTATCTATTTCATATTTTCCCGAAGCAAAATTAAGGGCGCAGTAACAAAGCAGTTGGCGAATGTCAGCCAATCTAAAGTCTCGCTCAACATTTTTTAGCTCATATAAAGTTTTACCGACGAGAATGTCCCCCTCGCAGTCGTCTAGAATGCCGCATCCGGTAAATTTCGGGTGCATTTCAACAGCGTCTCTTGGATTAGTATCCCGTATAAAATCACGTAATCGCTTTGCGAGGTCGAATGCTTCAAGCACCTCCGCTTTTTCCATCAACAACAGTGACGATGATTGCTCTAATCGCGATATGTAAATATGCACCTCATTTGCTAATGACTTCACTGCAGCAGACTCTATTAGCTCATCATCTAATGACAAGCCATTACTCAAAAAATTTGTGTAGAGTCGAAATGAAAGCTCACTAATCAATGCATTGCGAGCGCCCTTAAAGATGGTAGGACGAGGAAGCGAAAATCTTTCTAGGTCGACATTCATCGCGCGCACAAATGCCTCGCCCATTGGCATCGCAATCCTCCAGAATGAAGAGTGCGAAGACACTAATTTTCGTTCCGATATCACACCGGCACCTCTTTGTTGCCTGATTTTTCCCGTTCGCTAGCCCATTCAAGAACAAGTTTTTGCATAGGTGTAAGCGCATTTTTAATCGATTTCCGCCAATGTTCACCCTCATCACCCAAAATAAAGGATCCGATTAACAAAGCTGTTCTTTCCCACTCCGTAACAGTTTTAAAATTTTTCCTTATATCAGACACCCAAAAATCTGCGTTCTTTTTTGCCATCGCAAGAATAACGTCGCGACGAACAGCACTACTTCGAGTTTTCTCATATATTCCAGCAAGCACCTCGTCGGCCTCTTCGGATTTATCTTGTGCAAGTACTCTCACCGAAAATGCTAAGTGAGTAGGTACCTGCACAATATATGATTCAGCTGTAATTAATTCACGTAAACGACGAAATATTCGCTTGGCAGAATCTTCGTTCATTTCCAAAATTACCCCTTTCAGAAGAAGCATGATGCTTGGATACACAGGATAAAGGACAGTAAGATTTTCCATCAACGAAATTATTGCGGAGTCACGCTGAGCTGATTCCAATAAGCGAAGTGCCCCAATAAGCTTTCTAGCTAAGGATTGATGGACCCGACTTTTTCGCATTTCACGCCCTAACATTCCAACTATGTCAAATTTCACTATCTCATCTTTGAGTAGTTCATAGTCTTTTTCTGCCGTTTGCGAATATGGGTCAAAATGAAGACGAAGGCGTAGAAAATTTCTGCTAATCGATTCTTCTTCGCCTTCAGCCTCATTTTCTTCCGCAAACTCAGATGTCGCCAAAAATTCATCGACTGACATGACTCTTGTTTTTGCTTTTTGAAGAAGCAAACCTTCGTTTGCTTGTAATTTTTCGCTAATAAATACTAGGTAACGATATGCCTGCTCTGCTGATTCAGCGAACACGTGATAATCGTCAGCAAAACGGCAAAAATTAATACCGTTTGTCACAAGTAAACGATCAACTCGATTCAGCAGTAATTCACTCAAAAGTCTTGCGGCAGGCCCGCCTACGGGTAATCCATAAGAAACATTATTAGAAAACTGCATCAGCAATTTCATAATTCGTGAACAAATATCTAGGTTGCCAGTAGCTTTCTGAAGAGCATTTTCAAGCCTATGATGATAAATACGCGGGTAAAAATCTGAGATGTCGCAAACAAGTACATATTTTGCATTGCGAGCCCGCTTTACTGATTCTTGTTGAAATTGGACCCACCCAAGCGTTTTATCAAAAATTGTTTTTTCCTCTTCGTTCCATTTGAATCGATACGAAAATACATTACCCCTCGAAATAGGGAGGCGCGCATCCTCAATAGATTGTCCCGCCGAAATTACCAGCGCCAGAAAATATGCATTCCAAAGTGGGTCAATTTGGGTTGCCCATCGAAAACCGGTATACCCTACTGTTGCTAGCATCCCTTCTGCGACCGGAGGATAGTCAGCAATTGCTTGGTTAAGATTTTTATGTATATCCTGAAGGAGAGCAACAACCGCTTCAGTTTTATCAAAGAAAACGTGATTTTCAATTGGAAACGGAAAAACGTCTGTATCACCGTGTCTGGCAATATTTTGCACCGCTGCTCTAAACGCATTTTCCATGACGAATTCCTAAAATGGCAAACTAAAAATCGGACTTCAATTCGAATGCTATTAAAGCCAAATCGTAAATATTGAGTTGGTTCCCACCAAGTCTCACTTCGCGCTTACTTCCATCGCCAGCGTCCGCTCATCGGTACGCGGGAAATATACATAACCCTTGCGCGCTGCCCATACATTGACCTGATGATGCAGCGGAATCAGCCCGAATTCGGTCAGGCCGATCTGGCTGGCCTGCTGCCATAATTTTTCCTGCTTGCCGCTGTCCAGCGTGGCATAAGCCTGCTCGGTCAACGTGTCTATCCTGGGATTGCTATAGCGCCCGTAATTGCCGGTACCCCAGCCCCTGTCCGTGTTGTAGGTCGTCAGCATGGATTTCACGAAGGTCGATACATGGCCGGCGCCGCCGCCCCAGCCTAGCAGCATCATGCTGAATTCCTGCTTGGACAGGCGGCTGAAATAGACCGATGCCGGCAACGCTTCCACTTTGGTAACGATACCTATGCGGGTCAACATCTGCGCTACGGTCTGGATGATTTTGGCATCGTTGACATACCGGTCGCTGGGGCCATGGATGGTGAGGCCGAAGCCGTCCGGGTAGCCGGCGTCCGCCAGCAGTTTTTTGGCAGAAGCCATGTCAGCGGCTTCCACCTTGGCATCAGGCAGGCCGCCGAAATAACCGGCAGGCATCAACTGCCCTGTCGCAACGGCATTGCCCTCCATGACACGGCTGACAATGGCAGCGCGGTTGATGGCCCTGGAAATGGCCTGGCGCACGCGCAGGTCTTTCAGCGGATTCTTGTCCAGCGGCTTGCCATTCTTGTCGGTGACGTAGGGCGACTTGTCGCGGTACTGATCCACTTCCAGGAAGATCAAGCGGTTGGATACGGTGCTGAACATGCTGACATCCGGATTAGCCTTCAGCTGCGTCAGGTCAGCCGGCGGCACGCCCTCTATGACCTGTACGTCTCCCGCCAGCAAGGCAGCAACACGCGCCGATGGCGTGGTCAGCATGCGCAGGCTGACCTTGTCCCATTGCGGGCGCTTGCCCCAGTAGCTGTCGTTGCGCACCAGGTCCACGCGGTCGCCCCGCTTCCATTGCACGAATTTGTACGGCCCCGTACCTATCATGCCCTTGCCCGTATTGAAGTCTTCCGTCGTCAGGCCGGTGCTCGCTTTCTTGGAAACGATCAGCACATTGCTGATGTCGTTGACCATCAGCGAGTATGGCTTGGCCGTCTTGAAGCGTATCGTGTATTTGTCGACGATGATTTTTTCAGTGATCTGACGCGTGTACAGCGTGAAGGAGCTGGGGCTGTTGATGATGGTCGCCGGCCGGTCGAAAGAGTACGCCACATCTTCGGAAGTGAATTCGCTGCCGTCATGGAACTTGACTCCCTTGCGCAGCTTGAACTCCCAGGTCAGGTCGTCCACCGCGCGCCATGATTCCGCCAGGCCGGGGACGAGCTTGCCCTTTTCCCGGTCGGGCGTCACCAGGAATTCGAACACGTGCATGGAGACGTTCATGTTGGGACCGATCAGATGGTAATGAGGATCCATGGAGGTCACGTCGAAGGCCATGCCAATGGCAATATCTGCTGCATGCGCGGGGAAAGACAAAAGGAACAGGGAAAGGCTGAGTGAACTGAGAGAGGCGATGAGTTTTTGCAGCATGCTGTGTTGTTCCCGCATTTGTTCAAGTGGTTTATGGAGTGAAGCGGCCAGCCTGCGCGCTTCTTGCATGAAAAGCAGCATAGCAGAATTCATCTGATCATCCGCCGCTTCCTTGCTTTCCCTCATCAAATATTGACTGAAAAATGGAACGATTATCACTAGCGTTTTCATATAGTTTTGTCAATATATTTTCTCCAAAACGTATTTTTACGCGCGCATCTGTACTATCATGTTCACAAGCGCAGTACACACTCATAGCAAGCCAGAACTCGGATAAGCCGGCGTACGCATTCCATCGCACCGCCGAGTTTCACACGTAGCCGCCAGCTGATTCTCAACACCCATTTCCATAAGAGGCTCCCATGAAAGGTGACGTCAAAGTTATCAAGCTACTCAACGCACAGCTCACCAATGAGCTGAGCGCCATCAACCAGTATTTCCTGCACGCGCGGATGTACAAGCATTGGGGCTTCGAAAAGATCGCCAAGAAGGAATACGAAGAATCCATCGGCGAGATGAAGCATGCCGACAAGCTGATCAACCGCATCCTGATGCTGGACGGCCTGCCTAACCTGCAGGCGCTGCACAAGCTGATGATAGGCGAAGACACCAGCGAGATGCTGCGATGCGACCTGAGCCTGGAAACAGCAGCGCACAAGACAGTGACTGAAGGCATCGCTACCTGCGAAGCGGTGGGCGACTATGTATCGCGCGAAATCTTCCGCGAGATCCTGGACGACACCGAAGAGCACATAGACTGGCTGGAAACCCAGCTGGACCTGATAGAAAAAGTGGGCCTGCAGAATTACCTGCAGTCGCAGATGGCAGACGAAGAGTAAAAATAATCTGCATGGCCAGGCCCTTGCATAAAGGGCAGGCAAGCAAAAGGGACGCCGCGGCGTCCCTTTTTATCGATGTACGTCAATCTTACTCCGGCAACGTATCCTTGAACGACGGCCGCTCGGACAGTTTGTCGAACAGTTTTGCCAGATTCGGATAGTCACCGCGCCAGTCAATTTCCGGAAAACGGAAAGACAGCCAGCCCACTGCGCAGGCCACGCTGATGTCTGCCAGGGTCAGGTGGTTGCCGGTGCAAAACGGCGACTCGCCCAGTCCTTCGGACATGGCTTTCAACCCTGCCGATACCTTTTTCATCTGGCGATCCATCCAAGAGGCGCTTTGCAAGGCTTCGGTACGCTGGTTTTTTTCCAGGCGTATCAGGATGGCGGCATCCATGATGCCGTCCGCCAGGGCTTCCCAGCACTTGACCTCAGCACGCTCGCGGCCGTTGGCTGGAATCAGCTTGCCGACCGGCGTCAGCGTATCCAGATATTCAACAATGACGCGCGAATCGTACATCACCAGGCCGTCTTCCATCAGCAGGCAGGGTACTTTGCCGAGCGGGTTGGACTGCTGTATCGTGCTGTCGGGTGCCCACACGTCTTCCAGTAACAGGGTGTGATCCAGCTTCTTTTCCGCCATGACGATGCGGACTTTTCTTACGTACGGACTTGTGAGGGAACCAATCAGTTTCATAGGAGCTTTGAAAAAATATTAGTGCAAATTATAGCATCGCCACCCCGCCCTCCCCCTTTATGAAGATTTTTGACAATCGCCAACAACGGGTGTAGCCCCGGCGCTCTAATGGTAAAATCGCATATTCGGCGCAAAAAACATCCTGAATGCTGGCAAAAACCCGAGCTTTTCTTCTTTCTGCCGGTTTTCGCATTCTTGCCGTTTTTGTTGTTTTTTGCGTAAGGCTTTTACATCCTTTCTTCGCTATCCCTGCAAAATCATGTCACTTTCCACACTTTCTGCCCTGTCCGCACTGTCCCCGCTTGATGGCCGCTACGCCGCCAAGGTCGATGCACTGCGCTCCGCCCTGTCTGAATCAGGCTTCATGCACCACCGGGTCAAGGTCGAGGTTTGCTGGCTGCAAGCCTTGTCCACCGCAGGGTTTGCCGAGATCAAGCCTTTCTCGGACAGCGCCAATGCCGTGCTGAACAAGCTGGTCGCCGAGTTCACTGAAGCCGATGCCGGCCGCATCAAGGAAATTGAAGCAGTTACCAACCACGACGTAAAAGCCGTCGAATACTGGCTGAAGGAAAAGGTCAAGGACGTGCCTGAGCTGGTGGCCGCATCCGAGTTCATCCACTTCGCCTGCACATCGGAAGACATCAACAATACCTCGCACGGCATGATGCTGAAGACTGCGCGCGACAATGTGATGCTGCCCATGCTGCAAAACCTGGTTGCCAAGCTGACCGAGCTGGCACATACCAATGCCGATGTGCCCATGCTGTCCCGCACCCATGGCCAGGCTGCAAGCCCGACCACGCTGGGCAAGGAAATGGCGAATGTCGTTGCCCGCCTGCAGCGCGCGCAGAAGCGTATTGCCCAGGTAGAAATTCTCGGCAAGATGAATGGAGCGGTCGGCAACTACAACGCCCACCTGTCGGCTTATCCACAGCATGACTGGGAAAGCTTTTCGCGCGAGGTGATAGAGCAGCGCCTTGGCCTGGTGTACAACCCTTACACGATACAGATAGAACCGCACGACTATATGGCGGAGCTGTTCGACGCCTTCGCGCGCGTCAATACCATCCTGCTGGACCTGAACCGCGACATCTGGGGCTATATTTCGGTCGGCTATTTCAAACAGAGGACCAAGGCCGGTGAAATCGGCTCTTCGACGATGCCGCACAAGGTCAATCCCATCGACTTTGAAAATTCCGAAGGCAACCTCGGCCTGGCCAACGCGCTGCTGAAACACCTGTCCGAAAAATTGCCGGTCTCACGCTGGCAGCGCGACCTGACCGATTCCACGGTCTTGCGCAACGTCGGCGTGGCGCTGGGGTATACGCTGCTGGCCTACGACAGCTGCCTGCGCGGCCTGAACAAGCTGGAAGTCAACCACGAACGCCTGGCCGCCGATCTGGACGCCACATGGGAAGTACTGGCGGAGCCGGTGCAGACCGTCATGCGCCGCTACGGCATAGAAAACCCGTACGAGCAACTGAAGGAGCTGACCCGTGGCAAAGGCATCTCCAAAGAAGCTCTGCGCGAATTTGTGCTGGGTCTGGCAATTCCGCAAGATGCCAAGGATCTGCTGCTGGCAATGACGCCGGCAAACTACATAGGCATCGCCGCGGAGCTGGCGCGCAAAGTGTGAGGAAATAGCCGTTCATGGCGAGGCGCCGGCAGCAAGCAGCGCCTGATGTAAAAAATTCAAGTTTCCAGGTTTTTGACGGTCGCCTGCAAGCTTGAATTTTTTTTGTTAGAATTAGTTCTGATTCAGACTAACCATACATCGAACTAATATTGGAGGCACGATGCCGCACACCGCAGAACGTTATACCAATACGGCAATCCTGTTGCACTGGCTGGTCGCGATCCTGATCATCAGCGCATTCTGCCTGGGCGTCACGATGACCAATATACCCGGCCTGACGCCGACCAAACTGAAATATTTCTCCTGGCATAAATGGATAGGCGTTACCGTCCTTGCACTGGCCTGCCTGCGCCTGCTGTGGCGCCTGACGCACAAGGCGCCGCCCCATCCTGCCAGCATGTCGGATACACATGTCAAACTGGTTAGTCTGATGCATGCCCTGCTGTATATACTCATTTTCGCCATTCCGGTTTCAGGTTATTTCTATAGCCTGGCCGCCGGGGTGCCGGTGGTGTACCTGGGCCTATTCCCGCTGCCGGTGCTGATAGACCCGAATCCTGAACTGAAACCAGTATTGAAACTGGTGCACTATTGCCTGAACGTGACCCTGCTGGCGGCTTTCATCCTGCATGTGCTGGGCGCGCTGAAACACCACTTTATCGACCAGGACGGCATCTTCAAGCGGATGATGCCGGGTAAGTAACTCAACACTCCATAAAGGATATTCCATGCAACTGTTTTCATTGTCTTCAGGCTCACGCCGCCTGCAATTCGGCGCCGCCGTCATCGCCGCAGCCATCGCCATGCCCGCCCTGGCAGCCGCGTTGAAGGTGGATCCGGCTAAAAGCACGGTTGGCATCGTGTTCAAGCAACTGAATGTGCCGGTGGATGCGAAGTTCAAGAAATTTACCGCGGCCATCGACTATGACGCCGCCAAGCCGGAGGCATCCAAGGCCACCGTGGATATCGACATCGCCAGCTTCGACCTCGGCGATCCCGAATACAACCAGGAAGTGACGAAGAAGGAATGGTTCAATGCAGCCCAGTTTCCTAAAGCCGGCTTCGTCTCCACCGGTATGAAGGCCAGCGGCCCAGGCAAGCTGGACGTCACCGGCAAATTGACGATCAAGGGCAAGACTGTCGATGCAAGCTTTCCTTTGACGGTGAAGAAGGAAGGCAATACCCAGGTCTTTGAAGGCAGCCTGCCGATCAAGCGGCTGACTTTCAATATCGGCGAAGGTGAATGGAAAGACACCAGCATGGTCGCCGACGAAGTCGTCATCAAGTTTCGCGTAGTTGCAGCTCAATGATTGCGAGCCTTTGGCCCGCAATCAATAACAAACTTAATTGATTCATTTAAATTTATTTCATTTATTTAATGAATCAATTAATTTATCTAAAAAACCAAATCAGGAGTTTTACAATGAAATTATCCCACTTCCTCGCAGCGGCCCTGGCCCTAAGCGCATCCACAGCGTTTGCCCAGACTTACACTATCGATCCTAACCATACCTATCCGAGCTTTGAAGCTGACCACATGGGCATCTCGGTATGGCGCGGCAAGTTCGATAAAACCAGCGGCACTATCACACTGGATAAAGCGAAAAAAACAGGCACAGTCGATATCACTATCGACACCAACTCGCTGGACTTCGGCCATGCAAAATTGAATGAGCATGGCAAATCCAAGGACATGTTCAACGTTGAACAATTCCCGACCGCGACCTACAAAGGCACGTCCATCAAATTTGATGGCGACACGCCAGTAGCAGTAGAAGGCAACCTGACTTTGCTGGGCGTCACCAAGCCTGTCACGCTGACGATCAACAAATTCAAATGTATCCAGCACCCTATGCTGAAACGTGAAGTCTGCGGCGCCGATGCATCCGCGCAGTTCAAGCGCACCGATTTCGGCCTGAGCTACGCCACTCCGTTCTTTGCACCGGAAGTAAAGCTGGCAATCCAGGTTGAAGCACTGAAAGCCGACTAATATCGGCTGATCATCTGCCGGCGGCCCTTACGGCGCTGGCAGACCGTACTAAAGATGTTAAAAAATGCGCACCAGCCTTGCATCGGTAAGCAATACACAAATTCGCCAATACGCCAACACGCGCCGGGCTCATTTTTCAGCATCTTTCCAATTTAATGCAGGACAGTATTCATGAAGTTGTTTATCACTCTCCCCATCCATCATGGGTGAACGTTTCCTCCGCAGCGTCAGGCTGCTGGCCGAATGCATGCAGACTTTCGAAAGAACTTCTGCACAGCACGTGCGGCAACTCGGATTTACGCATTCACAATTCGACATCATCGCCACGCTAGGAAATACCCCCGGCATGACTTGCAAGGATCTCGGCGATAAAACCCTGATCACCAAGGGCACGCTGACCGGCGTACTCGACAGGCTGGAACAGAAGGGCCTGATAGAACGCGAACGCGGCTGCGACGACAGGCGTCAGCTGTTTGTCAAACTAAGCTCCGAAGGCAACGCGATATTCCAGGAAATCTTCCCCCAGGTCATCAACAAGGGTAAGAAAAATTTCAGCGACTATACCGATACCGACTTTGACGTGCTGGAAGGCGCGCTGCAGAAACTCAAGGAAAGTCTGAATCGCGCTGTCGATTAAAAGGCCAGTGCATTGACAGAAGGATGCAGACGAAAAAAAGCCCGCATATTTGCGGGCTTTTGCCTTTGCTTGCAAGCGGGGTCTGGCCCGGACGGGCCTAGAGCGTGGCCACGTCGGTAGTGATCGGGCCCTTGCCGCTGAAGCGGTCCAGCGCAAGATAAATGACCGGTGTAATGAACAGCGTAATCGCCTGCGAAAAGATCAGGCCGCCGACCACTGCCAGCCCCAGGGGCTGGCGCAATTCCGCGCCGGCGCCCAGGCCGAACGCGATAGGCAAGGCGCCCACCAGCGCTGCCAGTGTAGTCATCATGATAGGACGGAAACGCTGCACGCAGGCTTCGCGTATCGCCTCTGCCGGCGTCATGCCCTGGTTGCGCTGTGCATCCAGCGCAAAGTCGATCATCATGATCGCATTCTTTTTCACAATACCGATCAGCAGCAGGATACCGATCATCGCGATCAGCGTCAGGTCTTCATTGAAAAATTCCAGCGTCAGCAAGGCGCCTACCGCGGCGGAAGGCAAGCCCGCCAGGATCGTGATCGGGTGGATATAGCTTTCATACAGCACACCCAGCAGCACGTAGATTACCAGCAGTGCGGCGACGATCAGCACCACCTGGCCGGATTGCGAATTCTTGAACACCGCCGCATCGCCGCCGTAGGACGTGATGATGGAGACTGGCAGCTTGATCGCTTCGCTGAATTTGTCTATCTTGTTGGTCGCGTCGCCCAGCGCATAACCCGGCGTCAGGTTGAACGAGATCGTCACCGCCTGCAACTGGCCCATATGGTTCACCGAGGTCGGCCCCACCGTGCGCTGCACTGTCGTGAAACTGTTCAGCGGCACCAGCGCATTGGTATTGCTGCGCACGTAGATATTGTTCAGCGCGGACTCATCCTTCTTCGCATCCGGAGAAACTTCCATGATGACCTGGTAGCTGTCCACGTTGCTGTACATCGTGGAGATCTGCCTTTCGCCAAATGCGCTGTACAGCGCAGAGCGCACCGAATTCATGCTGACGCCCAGCGAATTGGCCTTGTCGCGGTCTATCTTCAGCGAGGCCTGCAGGCCCTTCAGCTGCGAATCGCTGGTGACGTCCTTGAATGCCGGATCGTTTTTCATCTTGTCCTGCAGCTTCAGCGCCCAGTTGTTCAGTTCGCCGGCTTCCACACTTTGCAGGATGTACTGGTACTGGCTCTTGGTCTGGCGTCCGCCCAGCTGCAAGTTCTGCGTCGGCCGCATGTAGACGGCGATACCCGGCAGGTCGGCAAACTTGCGGCGCAGGCTGTCCACCACATCCTTCATCGGCTTGCGTTCATCGCGCGGCTTCAAGTTGACGAACATGCGGCCGGTATTCTGCGCATTGCTGCCACCGCCGTTGAACGAAGCCACCGACAACACGTTAGGATCATCCCTGAGTATCTTGGCAGCCTTGTCCTGCAGGATGGACATGGCAGGAAAGGAAATGTCTTCCGATGCTTCTGTGGAAACGTTCAGCTGGCCAATATCTTCCTGCGGGAAAAAGCCCTTGGGGATCACCGAGAACATATACGCAGTTGCGATGAAGGTCAGCAATGCCACCACCAGCACAGCATTACGATGGCGCAGGGCCAAATCCAGCGCGCGACCATAGCTGCGCAGGGATGCGTCAAAAGCCGATTCGAATACATGCAGCAGCACCGCAACAGGCTTCGGAGGCGGCTTCATGTCATGTTCGTTCTTGAGGAAGCGGCTGGCCAGCATCGGCACCAGCGTCAGCGCGACGAACGCCGATGCGACAATCGCCAAGCTGACGATCACCGCGAATTCATGGAACAACTGGCCGATCACACCCGGCATGAAGAAAATAGGAATAAATACCGCAATCAGCGAAGTGGAAATCGAGATGATCGTAAAACCCACTTCGCGCGAACCCTGCAGCGCCGCCTTGAACGGATGCATACCGTCTTCGACGTGACGCATGATATTTTCCAGCATCACGATCGCATCATCGACCACCAGGCCCACTGCCAGCGTCAGGCCCAGCAGCGAGATGTTATCCAGCGTATAGCCGAAGCCCCACAACAGCGCGATCGCACCAACCAGCGAGACCGGCAGCGACAGCGTCGGGATGACGGTGGCAACCATGCGGCGCAGGAACAGGAAGATCACGACAACAACCAGGAATACCGTCAGCAGCAGCGTCAGGTTAACGTCATGCAAGGCATCGCGGATGGACACAGAACGGTCGTTGACCAGGTTGATCTTGACTGAGGCCGGCAACTGCGCGCGGAAACCCGGCAGCGCGGCGTGGATGGAGTCCACTACCTTGACGGTGTTGGCATCCGTCTGGCGCAGGATCGCCAGCGTGATGGAGCTTTCTCCGTTGAAGTTGGACGCGGTCTTGACGACCTCAAAGCTGTCTTCTACCTTGGCGACGTCGCGCAGGCGCACCGTCAGGCCATTCTTGTTGCTGACAATGGTATCGGCAAACTCGGCCGCGGTCAGCATCTGCTTGTTGGCCAGCAGCGTCAGGGTCTGCTTGTCGCCATCCAGCGTACCGACCGGCGAATTTGCGTTGGCGGAACTGATCGCCGCCGATAATTCATCCAGCGTCATGTTCCTGGTCATCAGCGCTTCGGGCATGACGCGGATGCGGACCGCATAGCGCCGGGCGCCGAAAATATTGACCTGCGCCACACCGTCCAGCGTCGACAGCGTCGGCGAGATCAGATGCTCGGCATAGCTGTTCAGGTCGGCCAGGTTCAGCGACGGCGACGTCAGCGCCAGGATCAGCACCGGCGCATCGGCCGGGTTCACCTTGCGGTAGGACGGCGGCGTGGTCATTTCCACCGGCAACGTACGTTGCGCCCTCAGCAGCGCAGCCTGCACGTCCACTGCGGCGGCATCAATGTTGCGGTTCTGGTCGAACTCCAGCGTGACGGACGTGGACCCCAGCGTATTGGTGGAACTGATGACACTGAGGCCGGGTATGGTCGCGAATTGCTTTTCCAGCTGCAAGGCCACCGAGGTCGCCATGGTTTCAGGGCTGGCGCCGGGCAAGACCGCGCTGACGCTGATGACCGGCGTGTTATAGCTGGGCAGCGCGGCGATAGGAATGTATTTGTAGGCCAGTATCCCCGCAACCAGGATGGACAGATTCAGCAGCACCGTCATGACCGGACGGCGGATAAACAGTTCCGACAAATTCATGATGCGCTCGCGGTGGAAGCCGGCGAGGCTTTGGCGTCTTCAGCAACAGCCTTATCGGCATCGCCAGTCTTGGCGGTGGGCTTGTCCGCCCTTTCGACAACGGAGACGCCGGGGCGCAGGTTCTGCTTGCCTTCCAGCACGACCTTGACGTCGGCTTCCACACCCGAGACGACCGCATCGTTACCGGAAGCCTGTATCACCTTGACCGTGCGCAAGGCAGCCTTACCGGATTTATCGATGATATACAGCGTCGTGTTCTTGGCGTTGATGATCAGCGCATCCTGTGGAACGACAATCGCATCCTTGATGATCTGCACGCTCAGCTCCACATTGACGTAGGCGCCCGGCCACAGCTTCAAGTCCTTGTTGTCGAAGAAGGCTTTGGCCCTGATCGTGCCGGATGCCGCATCGACGGTATTGTCGACGAAGGCCAGATGGCCCTTGAACTGCGTGTCGTTATCCGGCAGTTGTGCCAGCACATAGCTATCGGCTTTTTTCATGCTGTCGAGCGCATCCGGCAGGTTGCGCTGCGGCAGCGTAAAGGACACCGAGATAGGATCCATCTGTGTGATGGTGACCAGCGGCGTCGCCGTTCCAGGCTGCACCAGCGAGCCCGGATAAACGCTGATGATGCCGGTGCGGCCGGCGGCCTGGGCAGTGATGCGGTTATAGCTGAGCGCCACCTTGGCGGCATTGACGGCCGCGCGGTCGGAGGCAATCAGCGCATTCTGCGCGTCATATTGCGCCTGGCTGGTATCCACCACGCTTTGCGATACAAATTTCTTGGACAACAGATCCTTGCTGCGTTCCAGCTGGCGCTTGAAGTCGGTCTGGGTCGCAAGGTCTTTATCCAGCTGCGCCTGCGCTTTGGCCACGTTGACTTCATCGCCGCGGCTGTCCAGCGTGAACAGCACATCACCGGCATGAACGAACTGGCCTTCCTTGATATGGACCTTGGCAATAGTGCTGGTGATCTGGGGACGGACATCGACAGTGCTCAACGCGGTAACGACACCGTTACCGGTCAGTTTGACAGGGAAATCGCGGCGCTGCACCGGTACTGCCACTACGCTGATGGCCTTAGCTGCACCTTTTGCTGCCTGGCCCTTGCCGTCCTTTCCCTGCTGAGAGTTGCTCCATGCATAATAAGCTGCTGCTCCTGCACCTGCTATCAGCACTACCACTACTATCGTCTTCAATCTGCTCATGCTATTTTTTGCCTCTTCGGTACGCTGCCAGTCATGTATCTGATACGTAATAGAAAGAAAAGTTCGAGAAAGAAAAATTCGGGAAAGAAAAGTTCGATATCCCGGTTTCGTCGGACATGCCGGAACGCCGTTGCTATTGTCTTGTCTTGATTGAAATTAAGCAACATTTTTGTCAGCTGCTAATGCTACCAAAGAAAAAGCCAGCGCAGAGGCTGGCTTTAAATTTTTATACTTTCCGTTACACGACCGCACCGTCAGTAGTGTCTTTCTCCTTGACCGGTTTGATCAGGTCTTCGCGCTTCACACCCAGCCACATCGCTATCGCGGCAGCCACGAATACCGAGGAGTAAATACCGAACAGGATACCGATGGTCAGCGCAGTGGCAAAGCCGTGCAGGGTCGGGCCGCCGATCAGCAGCATCGACAGCACCATCATCTGCGTGCAGCCGTGCGTAATGATGGTACGGGAGATGGTGCTGGTGATCGCGCTGTCGATCACTTCAGTCACCGTGGACTTGCGCTGCTTGCGGAAATTTTCGCGGATACGGTCAAAAATAACGACCGATTCATTGACCGAATATCCGAGCACCGCGAGCACGCCGGCCAGCACCGACAGGCTGAACTCCCACTGGAAGAAGGCAAAGAAACCCAGGATGATGACCACGTCATGCAAGTTGGCGACAATGGCGGCGACCGCAAATTTCCATTCAAACCGGATGGCGAGGTAGATCACCACGCCGATGATCACCATCGCCAGCGCGCGCAGGCCGTCATGGAACAGTTCGTCGCCTACCTGCGCGCCGACCAGTTCGGCCCTTTGCATTTTGACTTCCGGGCTTTGCGCCTTCAGTGCGGCAAATACCTTGTCGCTTTGCTGCGAAGCAGTCATGCCTTTCGGCAGCGGCAGGCGGATGACCACATCGGTCGGCTTGCCGAAAGTCTGTACCGGGCTATCGTTGTAACCCAGGCCAACCACGGTCTTGCGGATGTCTTCCACATTGGCGGCTTGCGGATAGCTTAGTTCCATCAGCGTGCCGCCGGTGAATTCGATCGAGTAATTCAGGCCTTTGTGGAACAGGAAGAACACCGCCGCGACAAAAGTCAGGGCGGAGATGACATTGAATATCAGCGCATGGCGCATGAAAGGAATGTCTTTTTTAATACGGAATAATTCCATGATGATCCCTAATGATTCTTAGCGTGCAGTAGTGGTTATTTAGTCGGTTTCCAGATCTGGCCGATGGACACGGAAGCCAGCTTCTTCTTGCGGCCGTACCACAGGTTGACCACGCCGCGCGAGACGAACACTGCGGAGAAAATCGATGTTGCAATGCCCAGGCAATGCACTACTGCAAAGCCGCGTATCGCACCGGAACCGAAAATCAGCAATGCGAGGCCGACGATCAGCGTAGTCACGTTGGAATCCAGAATGGTGGCCCAGGCGCGGTCGAAACCGGCTGCAATCGCCGCCTGAGGCGTATTGCCGGCACGCAGTTCTTCACGGATACGTTCGTTGATCAGCACGTTGGCGTCAATCGCCATACCCAGCGCCAGCGCAATCGCCGCCATGCCAGGCAGCGTCAGCGTTGCCTGTATGCCGGACAGCAGCGCCACCAGCAACAGCAGGTTGACCGACAAGGCTACGACGCTGAAGAAACCGAACAGCATGTAGTAGGCAATCATGAAGATCGAGATCGCGGCAAAACCGTACAGCGTGGAGTTGAAGCCCTTGGTGATGTTGGCCTGGCCAAGCTGAGGGCCGATGACGCTTTCTTCGATGAATTCCATCGGCGCCGCCAATGCGCCTGAGCGCAGCAGCAGGGCCAGGTCGGCGGATGCCGCAGCGGAACCCATGCCGGTGATTTCGAAATTCTTGCCCAGCTCGTCATTGATGGTGGCTACAGTCAGCAATTCGCCCTTGCCTTTTTCCAGCAGCACGATCGCCATTTTCTTGCCGATCTTGCCGCGCGTGCCTTCACGCATCTTGCGGCCGCCGTCGCTGTTCAGTTCGATGCTGACAGCAGGCTGCTGGTTGCGGTCGAAGCTGGCCTGCGCGCCGACGATATAGTCGCCGGTGATCACGACATCCTTGTACAGGATTTCAGGCGCGCCGCGGCCTACCTTGAACAATTCGGAGCCAAAAGGCACTGCGGTGTTTTCATCTATCGGATGCAGCACGCCCTCATCGACCAGGCGCACTTCCAGGTCCGGCGTACGGCCTATCAGTTCTTTCGCATGCGCAACGTCCTGCACGCCTGCCAGCTCAATCACGATACGGTCCGCACCCTGTTGCTGGATCACCGGTTCGGACACGCCCAGCTCGTTCACACGCTTGGACAGCGCGGTGATGTTCTGCTTGATGCCTTCGGAAACCAGGTTCTTGAGCGATTCCGGCTTGATGCTGATCTGCAGGTTGAAATCACTTGCGTCGGACGCCTCCACCAGGTTGACGTCGGTCATCTGGCTCAGCAGCGCTTCGCGGGCCTTGCCGCGTGTTTCCGCATCGCGGAACTTGACGCTGATCAGGTCGCCTTCACGGCTGATGCCGGCATGCCGCACTTCCTTGTCGCGCAACACGCTGCGCACGCTGGATTGCAGATTTTGCACGCGCTTGTTCAGCATCGCCTTGGTGTCTACCTGCATCAGGAAATGCACGCCGCCCTGCAGATCCAGGCCGCGGTTCATCGGCAGGGCATGCAAGCCCTGCAGCCATTTCGGCGAACTGGACAGCTCATTGAAGGCCACCGTATAGGTAGGATCGGTCGGGTCGGTATTCAGCGCTTTTTCCAGCGCATCCTTGGCCTTGAACTGCGCATCGCCATCCGCCAGCCGCGCACGCACGGTGCCTTGCAGGCCGTTGTTTTCATAAAACACGCCGCTGTCCTGGACGCCGGCCTGTTTCAGTGCCTGCTCGACGCGGTCTATCATGCCGCTATCGATCTTGACCGTGGCCTTGGCGCTGCTGATTTGTACTGCGGGCACCTTGCCGAAAAAGTTCGGCGCTGTGTACACGGCGCCGAAAACCAGCGCAATGACGATCAGTATGTACTTCCAGAGGGGATAGCGATTCATATCGGTTCAGAATAAAGGGTAAAGCTGAATGCAACACAGCCTATGCATTTTTCAATGACATAGGCTGCCTGGAGGTCAGATCGCTTTGATGGTGCCTTTTGGCAGCAGCATCGTGATCGACGCTTTTTGCACGATCACTTCGGTGCCGTTGGCGATTTCCACGGTGACGTAGGCATCGGTCACTTTGATTACCTTGCCGAGCACGCCGCCTGCTGTGACCACTTCATCATTCTTGGCCAGCGCATCCATCATCGCCTTCTGCTCTTTCTGACGCTTCATCTGCGGACGTATCATCAGGAAGTACACCAGCACGAACATGGGGATGAAGACGAACAGGCTGGAAAAATCGCCGCCCATGCCGGGAATGCCTGATGATTGCGCGTAAGCGTTGGAAATAAACACGTTAATGCTCCAGTATGTAGGATGAAAATCGAGTTTTCAAAAAAGATATTAATAAATTGATCACGAAAACTCTATATGATGCTGAATCACATCATTTAAAGGCGTGTTCTGTCATTTTGAAAACAAAGCGCAACATTTTAGCCCGAATAGCCACAGATGGCTATTTTTGGCCATCCGCGTCCATGCTGCAGCGCAGTCTACACGCCCCTCGCCCGGTCAGCGTGGAATTGTGCAACAAAGGCGGGAAAACGCTCTTCATCCAGTGCCTGGCGTATATTACGCATCAGGTCCAGGTAGTAGTGCAGGTTATGGATGGTATTGAGTCGCGCGCCCAGTATCTCGCCGGTGCGGTGCAGGTGGTGCAGATACGCGCGTGAGAAATTCTTGCAGGTATAGCAAGTGCAGGTATCGTCCAACGGTGCTTTTTCTTCCTTGTAGCGCGCATTCTTGATCTTGACGTCGCCGTAGCGGGTAAAGATCCAGCCGTTGCGTGCATTCCGCGTCGGCATCACGCAGTCGAACATGTCTATGCCGTTGGTCACGCCGGCCACCAGATCTTCCGGGGTGCCGACGCCCATCAGGTAATGCGGCTTGTTCTCGGGCAGCTTGGGGCCGATATGCTGCAGCACGCGCATCATGTCTTCCTTCGGCTCGCCGACCGACAGACCGCCGATGGCGACGCCGTGGAAATCCATGTCATTCAGGCCGGCCAGCGATTCGTCGCGCAGGCTTTCAAACATGCCGCCCTGCACGATGCCGAACAGTGCATTCGGGTTTTCGCCCTGCTTGAACTCATCGCTGGAACGCTTGGCCCAGCGCAGCGACATGCGCATCGATTTTGCGGCTTCTTCCAGCGTTGCCGGACGGCCGTCTATTTCATACGGCGTGCATTCGTCGAACTGCATGACGATGTCGGAATTCAATGAACGCTGTATCTGCATCGAAATTTCCGGCGACAGGAACAGCCGCTCGCCACTGATCGGCGATGCGAACTTGACGCCCTCTTCGGTAATCTTGCGCATGGCGCCCAGCGAAAAAACCTGGAAGCCACCCGAATCCGTCAGGATCGGCTTGTCCCAGCCCATGAAGTCATGCAGGCCGCCGAACTTGTTGATAACGTCCATACCCGGGCGCAGCCACAGATGGAAGGTATTGCCGAGAATGACGTGCGCATCGATTTCCTTCAGTTCCAGCGGCGACATCGCCTTTACCGAACCATAGGTGCCCACCGGCATGAAGATGGGCGTTTCGATCACGCCGTGGTTGACAGTCACGCGGCCGCGGCGGGCGGCGGTGGTCTTGTCTTTTTTGATCAGTTTGAAGTCGAGCATAATAAGGAGCGGTCTCAGTCAGCAGAATTATTGGAGCTATCGGTATCGGAGCTATTGGTAAGCAGCATCGCATCACCGTAGCTGAAGAAGCGGTAATGCTGCGCAATCGCATGGGCATAGGCCGTGCGTATGCGATCGTACCCGGCAAAAGCCGACACCAGCATCAGCAAGGTTGATTTGGGCAAGTGGAAATTGGTGATGAGCCTGTCCACCGTCTTGAATACGTAGCCGGGTGTAATGAACAACCGGGTGTCGGCGCTGCCCGCTTGCAGCGCGCCGCTCTGCGAAGCAGACTCCAGCGCGCGCATGCTGGTAGTACCAACGGCAACCACAGACTTGCCGGCGGCCTTGGTGGCACGCACCGTATCCACCGTTTGCTGCGAGATCGTATACCACTCGCTGTGCATCGCATGCTGCGCCAGGTCTTCGGTACGCACCGGCTGGAAGGTGCCGGCGCCGACATGCAGCGTCACATAGGCCAGCTGTATACCCTTGGCTTGGCAGCGGTCCAGCAGTGCCTGATCGAAGTGCAGACCAGCGGTCGGCGCGGCCACGGCGCCGGGCACACGTGAGTAGACAGTCTGGTAACGCTGCTCGTCAAAGTCATCGGCATCATGCGTGATATAGGGTGGCAGCGGCAGGCGGCCGTGCGCCTCGATCAGCTCAAATACGTCGCCGGGAAAATGCAGCGTATAAAATTCGCCAACGCGCTCGCCCACCTCGACGTCGAAAATATCTGCCAGGCGAATAACGGTGCCCGGCGGCGGCGACTTGGAAGCCCGCACCTGCGCCAGCACGGCGCGCTGTTCGTCGGTGTTGCTGAGCACGCGCTCGACCAGCACCTCTACCCGGCCGCCGGTTTCCTTGATGCCGAAAAAACGCGCCTTCAACACCCGTGTGTCATTAAAGACCAGCAGGTCGCCGGCGGACAGCTGGTCCAGTACGTCAGCAAAGTGGCGGTCCACCAGATGGTTGCCGTCCACATGCAGCAAGCGTGACGCGGTGCGATGCGGCAAAGGCGTTTGCGCAATCAGTTGTTCTGGCAGATCAAAGTCGAAATCGGAGAGGGAATACATGCAAGCCGGATCTATAAACAGGGTTTCCCGCCGCCCAGTGCAATACTTGACGACAAATCGGCACGATAAAGCGGCAGGAAATAGAATTAATGTACATTTACTGTATAAAAAGCCAGTAAAATAATGTGCAATTACAGATGCAGCATCAATTTACGCTAAAACAGCAGCAAAACCCGGTATTTTAACCCATGCCAGTTGCCACCCCACTTAAACCTGCTGAAGCCGACGCTATCGACGCTACCAACATCGCCGGCGCACCGGCCAAACCAGCGCGGCCGAAGAAAGCATCCAAAAAGGACGCCAAGCCCGCGGTACGGCTGGAAGACAAGTTCGCCCGCCTCGGCCTGCGCAGGGACATGGATTTTGTGCTGCACCTGCCGATGCGCTATGAAGATGAAACCCAGGTGACCAGCATGCGCGACGCCGGTTTTCGCGGCGGCAGCATGGTGCAGGTCGAAGGCGTGGTGACCGAGTGCGACATCCAGTACCGTCCGCGGCGGCAACTGGTCGTCACCATTGCCGACGACACTTCGCAGGTGGTCATGCGTTTCCTGAATTTTTACGGCAACCAGACCAAGCAGATGGCAGTGGGCACACGCGTGCGCGCCCGGGGTGAACTCAGGCACGGCTTCTTTGGTGCTGAAATGGTCCACCCCGGCTACAAGATTGTCAATGAGGGCGCGCCGCTGCCAACATCGCTGACACCGGTGTACCCTGCCGGCGACGGCGTATCGCAAGTCATGCTGCGCAAGGCCATTGCCAGCGCGCTGAACAAGGTCAACTGGCAAGACACACTATCGCCCGCGCTGCTGGCTACGCTGGGCCTGGAAAATTTCGAAGCATCGATACGGCTGCTGCACAATCCCCCGCCCGATGCCGACGAACATGCGCTGATGGAGAAGGAACATCCGGCCTGGCAGCGTATGAAGTTCGATGAACTGCTGGCACAGCAGCTGTCGCTGAAACGCGCGCAGGCGTCGCGCCGCGCCAAAGGGGCGGCTGCGCTGCCCCTTGTCGGCGAGCTGTCCAACGCCTTCCTGCTGACGCTGCCGTTCGCACTGACCGGCGCGCAGGAAAAAGTATTGAACGAGATACGCAAAGACCTGAAACAGGCCTTCCCCATGCAGCGCCTGCTGCAAGGCGACGTCGGCAGCGGCAAGACGGTCGTGGCGGCACTGGCGGCGGCGCAGGCAATCGACAGCGGCTTCCAGGCAGCGCTGATGGCGCCGACCGAAATCCTGGCCGACCAGCATTTCCGTAAAATCGCCGGCTGGATGGAACCGCTGGGCGTCAAGGTCGCGTGGCTGACCGGCAGCCTGAAGAAGAAGGAAAAAGACCGGGCCAAGGCCATCATTGAATCCGGCGAGGCGCAACTGGTCATAGGCACGCATGCGCTGATACAGGACGGCGTGGAGTTCAGCAAGCTGGGCCTGGTCATCGTCGATGAACAGCACCGCTTCGGCGTCGGCCAGCGCCTGACTTTGCGCAACAAGGGTGAACAAAGCACTAGTGACGCCACAGGCACTGGCAGCAAGGTGCCGCACCAGCTGATGATGTCGGCCACGCCGATACCGCGGACGCTGGCGATGACCTACTACGCCGACCTGGAAGTATCCGTCATCGACGAACTGCCACCGGGGCGCACGCCCATCGTCACGCGCGTGGTCGACCAGAATCGCCGCGATGAAGTGATAGAGCGTGTGCATGCCGCCGCACAGGACGGCAAGCAGATCTACTGGGTATGCCCACTGATAGAAGAATCCGAAGCGCTGCAATTGCAGACCGCAACCGATACCCACGCCATGCTGAGCCTGGAGTTGCCGGATCTGAAGGTGGGCCTGGTACACGGGCGGCTGAAGCCTGCCGAGAAACAGGCCGTCATGGATGCCTTCACGCGTAATGAGATCCAGGTGCTGGTGGCAACCACCGTGATCGAAGTGGGCGTGGACGTGCCCAATGCCAGCCTGATGGTGATAGAGCATGCGGAACGCTTCGGCCTGTCGCAGCTGCACCAGTTGCGCGGCCGCGTGGGCCGCGGCTCGAATGCCAGTGTGTGCCTGCTGCTGTACCAGGGTCCGCTGGGCGGTACGGCCAAGCAAAGGCTGATGACGATGCGCGAAACGACGGACGGCTTTGAGATTGCGCGCAAGGATCTGGAAATCCGCGGCCCCGGCGAGTTCCTCGGCGCCCGCCAGTCCGGCGAGGCGATGCTGCGTTTCGCCAACCTGGAGACCGACCAGTGGCTGGTGGACAAGGCGCGCGAACTGGCGGCACAGCTATTGCAGAACGATCTGCCTACGGTAGAGGCGCACCTGGGCCGCTGGCTGGGCTTCCGTGAAGAATTCCTGCGCGTCTAGTTTGATCAAGCTGCCCTTTCAGGCTTGGGAGCCTACCGGGTACAGGCAGTTCAACAGCTTATGGTGCAGCACGGACGGATCAACGTATGGCGAGAGCCAGCGGCTTCACCAGCCTGGCTTGTCCTTCCGCAGTCACTTCCAGCGCCCTGGTGTCTCCATTGCGCTTCAGCCAGCCCTGCTCAATGAAGGCATCCAGCATGGCGACCGCCAGCGGTCCGGCGAAATGGTCGCGCCGTTCGGACCAGTCTACACAGCCATAAAGCGCCCTGGCGCCGGACAGGCTTTGCACAATATGGGCAGGCAGGCCCAGCGTGCTTAATCCGGCAATGCCGGCAGGGGTCAGGTTATAGCCATGCTCATCGCCTTCGCCGGTGCTTACCCAGCCCTGCTGCACAAAGCTTTGGCACAGCAAAACGCCTAATTCCCCGGCAAGATGCCCGTAGCAACTGCGCGCATGGCGCAGGCCGTGCATGGCCGGCGCCTGCCAGCGCCGGGTTTCCGGCAATGCGCCGTCGGCCACCCGCAACAATGCTTCCAGCGCATGCGCAACATTGCCGTCGGCCAGCATGAAGTAGCGGTGGCGTCCCTGGGAACGCACCTTGGCCAGCCGCTCGTCCACCAGCAGCTTCAGGTGCTGCGATGCCGTCGGCGGCGTGACCCCGGCATGGATCGCCAGGTCCTTGGCCGTGTAGAAACGGCCGTCCAGCAGCCGCGACAACATCAGCGCTCGCGTAGGGTCGCCGATGGCCGCCGCCACGCGCGAAAAGCGCGGCTGCGCAGTTGCATTTACGGCAGGTCGGGAAACGCTCATGTCGGCAGCCTTTCAGAAAACAGGTCGGGGCGGTATAGCCCAAGCTCATTATACTGCGCCAGCTCTATGCAATTTCCTTCCGGATCGCGGATCAATACGATCGCCAGGCCGGACCGTATCGTCGTAATGCCGCCCATCGCCGTGGCGCCGAGCGTGACGGCCCGCTCCAACGCCGCTGCGATGTCTGCAACGATGAAAGTGATGAACATGGCATTCGCTTCTTTCAGTATATTGGCCGACGGTCGAGAGCGGCCTGCATGTGCTGCTGGAGCTGCGCCATCCGCAGCAAGCAGCTTCAGGCGCTCGCCGAACGGTGCCTGCAGCCTTGCCACCCGATAACCGGAATCGCTGAAGAACTGTGCGCCAGGGACATCGCCCGCTACGGAGATAAGGCTGACAGCCTTGAATGAAAATGCCGATATATAGAAACCGCTCAGTGCATCAATATCGATGCAGCAAAGCCCGGTTTCCATCGGCGCGGCCAGCACCGTTTGAGCTTGAGTAGAGAAGGACACGGCGCACACTCCTTGTTTGCAGTAAGTATGCACAGAGTATAGGTGCGCCTGAGATGCAGATGCTTCGTTCCGGAACGAACTGTCGCAGCACTCAATATTCAATAGGCAGGAAAAAGACGAAGTCCCTGTAAGGACTTAAGCGGCAGGCGCCAGTTTCAGCCAGTCGGCACATTTCCACGGGTAGATTTCCAACGATTTCCATGTCGTGCGCAGATAACCGCCATCGCCGTGCATGCCAATGTTGAAACCCAGTTTATTCAGCAAACGCTGCATGCCGGTGTTTTCAGCCAGCACGTCGCCATAGATTTTCTCAATCCCGGCAGTGCTGGCGATACAAATCAGGTTTTTGATGAGGCGGGAGGCAATTCCCTGCTGTTGCCACGCATCGGCAACCACGACCGCATATTCGGCCTGGCCGGATTGCATCTCCACGACATAATTTGCCATGCCGACAAGAATTTCTTCGCCGCCCGTTTCTACAAAGGCCAGCAACGTGACTTCGCTTTCGGGATAGGCATGCGTGAAACGCGCCGTCATTTCATCGGACAAGGCCTGGATGGGGAAGAAAAACCGGTAGTAGCGGCTTTTCAAGGACAGACTGCTCACCAGCGCCTGGATTGCAGGGCCATCATCCAGGCGCGCCGCGCGCAGGTATATCGCGGGCTTGCCTTGTCCGATCTCCTGCTCAACGACTGCCTGCGGAGCGGGTGTTGCGACGGGCTGCGGTGCTGGGTTCATGATGGGCCTCCTGGCGCGGGGTCAAAATCGACTTATGCAAGCGCAGAACATGGCTGGGCGGCGGCTTCGCGCCGTATTTCGCTGTGCAGCAAGGTAGCGCCCGACCTGTTGCCAGCAATCGCCTCAGCGGGGCGCAGCCGTATATAGGCGTCAGACAGACCCGAGATGATCACATCCTTACCTTCCTGCAGATCAACCGCCTCGCCGGATTCCAGCACGATATCGTCCGGATCGCCGTCGCGCGTGATCCACACGGTGCCGCACAAGGCCCTCACGGTCACCAGGGGCAGGTGCGGCAGGTGAATATTCTGGTGCTTGCCAACACGTATGTTTTTTGCCAGACGCTGCAGGCGGGCAGCCGTGTCTTCAGTGCGGGAATGGCTGATGCTGTTCAATAATTGCTTGACGATGGTGTGCATGATGGGCTCCTTGACTTCTTACTTTTGCTGCAACAGCAAATGGCCGTTGCGCACGTTTGAATTATGGTCTTCATGCAGATGAAAGATAATCGGCTAAAACGGAATATAATTGTTTCTGCACATGCACAATCCTGATCTGGAAGCCCTATCCGGGCTTTCAGATCAGCCTCCCCGGGAGAAGATGATGGAACAACTGGCCGAAATGATGGTGTTTGCCAAAGTGGTGGAAATGAAAAGTTTTTCCGCAGCCGCAAATGCCCTGAATACCTCCAAATCATTGATCAGCAAGCAGGTCAGTAGCCTGGAAAGTACGTTGGGCGTCCGCCTGCTGAACCGGACCACGCGCAGCATGAGCCTGACCGAGATCGGCAGCGCCTATTACCAGCACTGCTTCCGTATCGCGCACGAGATAGAGGCGGCGCGGGCTACCGCGTCGCAATTGCAGACCGCGCCGCGCGGCATACTGAAACTGAGCGCGCCGGTGGTGTTCGCCGCGCTGCACCTGGCCGGCGCAATAGACGCCTTCCTGAAAAAATTCCCTGACGTGGAAATCGAACTCGACACCAGCGACCGGATTGTGGACATCGTTGACGAAGGATATGACTTGGCGATACGCATCACCAACAATCCCGGCCAAACCACGGTGTCACGCAAGATACTGGACTTGCATTGGGCGACCTGCGCATCTCCCGAATACCTGAAAAGATACGGCATTCCCGAGTCGCCGCATGACCTGCTGCAGCACAACTGCCTGGTGAACCAGAATCTGCCGCATGGCAAAGGCTGGAGCTTCACTGTCGACGGCAAGGACATAGCGATGCCGGTCAAGGGCAATTGCAAAGTCAACAGCACCGAGGTAATGCACCAGCTGGCGCTGGCCGGCGTGGGCGTGGGTGTTTTCCCCACTTATATCGTCGGCACCAATATTCAGCAAGGCCGCCTGAACAGGGTGCTGTGCGACTATACCGCGTCGCCCGGCTTTGGGCTGTATGCGACCTATATGCCGAACCGTTACATGCAGACCAAGGTGCGCTCCTTCATCGACCACCTGATCGCCTATTTTGGCATCGAACCATCATGGGACCACGACGTCATACTGCCCTGCACTGCCAGCGTACCGGCCAAGAAAAACCGCGCCGCCGCAGTGCCGGCCTGAACTGCTCTATACATAGGCAGCTCCAACCAATTTGTTGAACAAGGAAACAAACGCATGCTGGAAATTATCGACGCCGACCTGGACAATCCGCAACATGGGGAGGCGTTCGTCCACCTGCTCAACGAATATGCATGCGACCCGATGGGCGGCGGCGAAGAACTGCCTGCGTATGCAAAGGCCAATCTGGTCAGAGAGATACGCAAGCGCAGCACGATACGCGTCGTTCTGGCGCTGGCGGATGGCAAGCCGGCAGGTTTCAGCACGGTCATAGAAGGTTTTTCCACCTTTGCCTGCAAACCGCTGCTGAACATTCACGACATCGCCGTCGGCAAGAACTTCCGCGGCCAGGGTATTGCAAAAAAACTGCTGGAACACATAGAGAAGCTGGCGCAACAAGCCGGCTGCTGCAAGATCACGCTGGAAGTCCTGCAAGGCAATGAGCGTGCGTACGCGCTGTACAAGGCATCCGGCTTTGCGGCTTACGAGCTGGACCCTGCAATGGGCGGCGCCGTCATGATGCAGAAAAAGCTGTAGCCAATTTCAACAGGGACCATTCTGCTATGAGCCTGGGGAAAACCGTACCCATCCTGCGCGTCTTCGATGAAGCAAAAGCGAAAGAATTTTACCTCGACTTTCTCGGCTTCCGGCTGGACTGGGAGCACAGGTTTGAAGACGGCCTGCCTCTGTATATGCAGGTGTCCAGGGATGAATGCGTGCTGCACCTGTCGGAGCATTTCGGCGACGGCAGCCCCGGCGTGCATCTGCGCATAGCGATCAACGGAATAGGCGCAATAGACACTTACCAGCAGCAATTGCTGGCAAAACAGTTCAAGCACAGCCGGCCAGGCATAGAAAAAAAGCCTTGGGGCACGCGGGAAATGCAGATCGCCGATCCCTTCGGCAACAGGCTCAGCTTCCATGCCGATGACGAACCTGACGCCTGACAGCGGCGTCAGCAGCCTGCGTTTCCTCCATACGACGTCCAGCCCATACCCGTTTGCGTAAGCCTATCCTTTGTAGCCCAGAAACATCTACAATAGGGTTCCTTCATTTCCATACCCATTTCAGGAAAAATTTATGAGCATCGATTTCAAAGGCCGCGTGGCTATCGTAACTGGCGCCGGCGGCGGCCTGGGCCGTGAGCATGCGCTGGCGCTGGCCAAGCGCGGCGCACGCGTGGTGGTCAACGACCTTGGCGGTGCCAGGGACGGTTCCGGCGGCTCTTCCGCAGCAGCGCTGGCGGTGGTGGAAGAAATCCGCCAGGCCGGCGGCGAAGCCATCGCCAACGGCGCTTCCGTCACTGACTTTGCAGCGGTGCAGGCAATGGTCAACCAGGCCATGGAAACCTGGGGCCGTGTGGATATCCTCGTCAACAATGCCGGCATCCTGCGCGACAAGAGCTTTGCGAAAATGGAGATCGATGACTTCAAACTGGTGATGGACGTGCACCTGATGGGTGCCGTCAACTGCTGCAAGGCGGTATGGCCCATCATGACGGCACAGGGCTATGGCCGCGTAGTGATGACGACGTCTTCTTCCGGCCTGTACGGCAATTTCGGCCAGTCCAATTACGGCGCGGCAAAGATGGCGCTGGTCGGCCTGATGCAGACCTTGTCGATAGAAGGCGCCAAATACAATATCCGCGTCAACAGCCTGGCGCCTACTGCCGCTACGCGGATGACGGAAAGCCTGTTCCCCGAAACCATGCTGAAGGCATTGCAGGCTTCCGACGTGGTGCCCGCCATGCTGGTGCTGGCGGCGGAAGATGCGCCTACCCGCACGATACTGTGCGCCGGCGCCGGCAGTTTTGAAGCAGCTCATATCACGCTGACGCAAGGCATCTGGGTAGGCCGCGGTGACGACGCACCCGAACTGCTGGCCGAACGCCTGGCCGAAGTCCGCAACCGCGACGGCGAGACCGTGCCGGAAAGCGGCACCGCGCAAGGCCATACCGAACTTACGAAGGCGATGGCTCATCAATAAGCACTAAGCCTGCCGTCTTTTATCCGGTACCGGAAAGCCGCTGTCCCAGCGGCTTTTTTTATTTCCGGGGCGGGCCGACGCCTATGTCAGCCTGCAGCAGTGCACCATTTATTCAAATGCTATCGCCGGACTTGGACTGTGCAGGCAAAAAGCTTATTTTTATGACACAATTAAATGACCAGATGGTAAATTGCATATAGTTTTGCACATTGTTTTTTACGCGGGAGCAAATAAAATATGCTGTATCCGAAGGCGCACTGTGCGAAGATAACGACATGACTCTCACAGAATTAAAATACATCGTTGCTGTCGCGCGGCAAAAACATTTCGGCCACGCGGCTGAAGCGTGTTTTGTTGCACAGCCTACGCTGTCCGTTGCGATCAAGAAACTGGAAGACGAACTTGGCGTCACCATTTTCGAGCGCGGCGGCCTGGAAGTGTCGATGACCCCGCTGGGCGCGCAGATCGTCGCACAAGCAGAGCGCGTGCTGGAACAGACTGCCGCCATCAAGGAAATTGCCAAGCAAAACAAGGATCCGCTGGCCGGTCCTTTCCGACTTGGCGTGATCTACACAGTCGGCCCCTACCTGCTGCCGACGCTGGTCAAGAGCATGATAGAGCGCGTGCCGCAAATGCCGCTGGTGCTGCAGGAAAACTTCACGGTCAAGCTGATGGAGCTGCTGCGCCAGGGCGAACTGGACGCCGCCATCATGGCGCTGCCGCTGCCGGACCAGGGATTGATGGTGCAGCCTCTGTACGACGAACCCTTTGTCGTTGCGCTGCCGAAAGACCATGCATGGGCAGAACGCGAAAACGTGTCAGCCGAAGAATTGAAATCCGAAACCATGCTGCTACTCGGCAATGGCCATTGCTTCCGTGACCAGGTGCTGGAAGTCTGCCCGGAAATGTCTCGCTTCTCCACCGCAGGCGATGGCATCGCCCGCACCTTTGAAGGTTCCTCGCTGGAAACCATACGCCACATGGTGGCCTCCGGCATAGGCATTACCGTCTTGCCGATAGCCTCGGTACCCGATATGGGCGCCAAGGACGGCATGCTGCGTTACCTGCCCTTCAGTTCGCCGGCGCCGGATCGCCGTGTAGTGATTGCCTGGCGCAAGAGCTTTACCCGCCAGGCCGCAATTGAAGCGATACGCCAGGCGGTGATGTCCTGCGACTTGCCTGGAGTCACCATACTGGACGAAGCGCCGATGGTGCAATAAGCGTCGTGCAATGAGCGCCATTTTCTCCATATCCCTGTAGCTCTCGGCCCTTCTTCATGCAGTGCAGCAATCATAAAGCGCATTTCTCTCCGATCAATTGCATTGAAGGCAATTGACAAAACAAACACTCCGTGCCACTCTGATAGCATACTGCCGGTGGCCGGAGCAGCACTCCATAGCCAGTGACTAAGCCAAGCCGAACCCTGGACTAATTTAAGCCTGCGCTGCACGCCGGTATCAAGAGGCCGGTATCGAGAGGCTGGGAACAAGCGGCCGGGAATTCAGGAAACACCGAAATATTGTGGGCATGAATCTCGTGCCTCCGCTGCAATATGCAGCACCTCATACTGAGGCAAGACATGGGCAGAGAAGATATGACAGCTGCTTCGTTTCTGATATGCCGCGACGACCGGCGGCTGTGCGCCTTTGCGCTGGCCGATGTAGCGGAGACCATGCGCCCCCTGCCTCTGCAAACCGTACATGGCATGCCGCCGTTCCTGCTGGGAGTGGCACTGATTCGGGGCGCCATGCTGCCGGTGGTCAGCCTGGCAAGGCTGCTGGGCAATGCCGATCCGGTCGACGCTCCGCATTTCCGTTATGTCACGCTGAAACTGGGGCAACGGCAACTCGCCGTCGCCGTGCAGGAAGTATTGGGCGTACGCCAGCTTGGCAGCACAATGCTGGCAGACATGCCTTCGCTGCTGCGCGAAGCCGGCGCGGACACGATCAGCGCCATCAGCACGCTGGATGCCGAGCTGCTCCTGGTGCTGAAGGGTGCGCACATGATTGCAGACGACATCTGGCTGGCGCTGGAACAAGAGGCCATTCCAGTATGACGCCGCTGCCCAGCTCCCAGGAAATATTGCGCTTTCGCCTGCTGATCGCGCAGTTGCTTGGCCTCAATATCGACGAACTACGGCTGTCCCGCATGGATGAGCTGTTGCGCCGCCGCGCGCACGCCCACCACAGCGATGCTACGCATTATCTGGACGGGCTCGCCGCCGGCCAGACACAAGCCGGGGAACTGGCGTTGCTGACACAGGAACTGACGGTGACGGAGACCTACTTCTTCCGCAACCCCGACCAATTTGCGGCATTGACCGACATGGCG
Source organism: Undibacterium sp. TJN25 (assembly GCF_049339885.1). NCBI lineage: Bacteria > Pseudomonadati > Pseudomonadota > Betaproteobacteria > Burkholderiales > Oxalobacteraceae > Undibacterium > Undibacterium sp. TJN25. The sequence goes on from NZ_JBMPPM010000013.1 coordinate 41,736, forward strand.
TTGCCCGCGCGGCTGCAGGCATTTCCCGGCAGGCGGCAAGTCAATATCCTGTCCGCGGGCTGCGCATCCGGCGAAGAAGCCTATTCAATTGCCATTGCATTACGCGAGTATTTCCCGCATGCAGCGCAGCACGTCACGATCACGGCCATTGACTTCAATCCGGAGATGCTGGAAAAAGCGCAGCGCGCGCAGTATTCCAGCTGGTCGCTGCGGGACATGGCGCCGGCCAGGCAAGGCCGCTGGTTCAGCAATCGCGGCAATAGCTACACGCTGGCCGCCGAAGCGCGCCAGATGGTGAAATTCGAGCGGCGCAACCTGGCGCTGGACGATGCGGAATTCTGGCAGGAAGGCCGCTTCGACATCGTCTTTTGCCGCAACGTGCTGATGTATTTCACACGAGATCAGGCTCAGGCGGCCATGCGCCGTATTGCCCTATCGATCGCCGCCGACGGTTACCTGTTCATGGGGCATGCAGAAACCCTGCGCGGCCTATCGAACGATTTTCATCTGTGCCACACGCACGATACTTTCTATTACCAGCGCAAGGATGCGCGGCCGTCCGATGATGCAACACCGGACGGCATGCGGCCGGGGCAGCACTGGCAAGAGGTACCCGTCTCGGGAGACACCAGCTGGATCGCCACCATCAAGGCAGCAAGCGAGCGCATCCGCGCCATCACGGCATCTCCGCCGGAAAAAGCAAGGCCCTCCACTGCCAACGCAGCCCCCGTCCGCAGTGCACCCAACCTGGATCCGGCAATGGAATACCTGCACAAGGAAAGGTTCGACCGCGTACTTGAACAGATAGGGACTTTGCCCGAAGAGCATGCGCGCGATACCGATGTGCTGCTGCTCAAGGCAGTATCCCTTTGCCATAGCGGCGCCTCTGCGGCCGCCGAGGAAACCTGCCAGGAACTGCTGGGCCATGACGAACTGAACGCCGGCGCGCACTATGTGCTGGCGCTATGCAAGGAAAGTGCGGGCGACATTTCTGCCGCCATGGAACAGGACCAGATGGCTGCCTATCTGGATCCCGGATTTGCAATGCCGCGCCTGCACATGGGCCTGCTGTCCCACCGCAAGGGTGACCAGGCCGCCGCCGCATCTGCGCTGGCGCAGGCGCTGCCACTGTTGCAGCAGGAGGATCCGTCGCGCATCCTGCTATTTGGCGGCGGCTTCAAGCGTGAGGCACTGGTCGCGTTATGCCGCGCACAGCTCAATGCGGTAGGGGTGCGCTGATGGACAAGACTTCCACACTCAACATCGGCACCAGCATCGGCGCCGTAGCGGACGAGCTCTCGGAAAGTAGCCTGCAGTTGCTGCAAGAATTGCGGTCGAATTTCGATTCGGCATTTAGCCGCGAGCCGCCGCCAGGCAACGGGCGCCCGGAAAATTTCCTGGCGCTGAAAGTGGCCGGGGATGCCTATGCATTGCGTGTATCGCAGATCAGCGGCCTGTATGCAGGCCGCACGATCACGATGCTGCCTTCGCCCTTGCCTGAACTGATCGGTATCTCCGGATTCCGCGCCCAGGTGACGCCAGTGTATGACCTGGCCAGCCTGCTGGGATATCCGCGCGCCTCGGCGACCAGATGGATTGCCGTGCTGCGCCACGACGCGCCGGTCGCCGTTGCATTTGAAGAATTCGACGCGCACCTGAGTGTGACGCCCAGCCAGATCACGGCTTCAGATTTCAGTTCAGCGCGGGGACGGGATGGCAGCTCGCGCCTGCGCAATGCGATACAGGCTGAAGGCGCCATTCTGCCCATCATCGATTTGCAATCGTTAATCAAAGACATACAACAGCGGGTGGATGCCACCCGCACTATCAAGGAGCGATAGTGATGAACTTCAATTGGACTTTCGGCAGGAAAATAGCGGCTGGTTTCATTGTCTCCTCAGCGTTGCTGGTAGGCATAGGAACGGTATCCTACCTGAGCATCAACAAGCTGATCGTCACCAATTTCTGGGTGGCCCATACGCATAAGGTACTGGAAGAAATTGCCAATCTGTCCGCCAGCCTGCAAGAAGCTGAAACCGGCTTCAGGGGCTATGCACTGACCGGAAATACCTCTTTCCTTGAGCCGTACGAGGCCTCGCGCGAAGAATTTCCCAGGTTGCTGAAAGGCTTGAAGGAACTGACCTCTGATAATCCCGACCAGCAAAAACTGCTGGACCAAGTGTTTGTGATGGCAAATGATAAATTTGCAAATCAAAAAGAAAATATCAGCGCCATCGAGAATGGGCATACTGATGTTGCCGTCAAAAATATCAGCACCGGCGGCGGCAAGAAAATGATGGATGCCCTGCGCCGCATGTTTACCCAGATGGAAACCAATGAAAACGTGCTGCTGAAAAAACGGAATGAAGAAGCCGAAGCCACGATCAGCAACGCCCAGATCACTATCATCTACGGCACACTGATTTGCCTGGTGTTTGTGACGATCGCCGGTTATCTGATCACGCGCGCACTCAGCAACCAGATCGGCGCCGCCGTAGGCCATGTACAGAGTTCTTCAGCGGAACTGCAGGCGGCAGCGAGCCAGCAGGCTTCCGGCGCCAAGGAGCAGGCGACCGCAATGAGCGAAATCAGCACAACCATCAGCGAACTGGTCGCGACATCACGCCAGATCGCAGAAAGCGCGCAGCGCGTTGCGGTGATTGCGGAACAAAATGCGGCAGCCGCCCGGAACGGCGACATCAAGGTAGACAATGGACAGGATTCGATGTCTGCCATCCGCCGGCAGGTTGACCTGGTGGTCAGCCACATGCTGGACCTGGGCCGCAAATCGCAGGAAATAGGCGCGGTGCTGGACATCGTATCCGAACTGGCCGAACAGACCAATATCCTGGCCATCAATGCAACGATAGAAGCTGTGGGCGCGGGCGAAGCCGGCAAGCGTTTTGCCGTCGTGGCGGATGAAATCCGCAAGCTGGCCGACCGGGTTTCCAATTCCACCAAGGAAATCCGTGGCCAGATCGATGACGTCAGGAGCGCCGTCAATACGACCGTGATGGCCACCGAGAGCAGCGCCAAGGCCGTCGATGCCGGCGCCAAGCAGTTTGCCGAAATCGCGCTGGCATTCAAGCAGATAGGCAACCTGGTGGGAACAACCACCGAAGCCGCACGGGAAATCGAACTTTCCACCAAGCAGCAGGCGACCGCGGCGGAACAGGTCAGGCTGGCGGTGACCGATATCTCGCAGGCTACGCGCGAATCGGAGGCCAGTTCCAGCCAGACGCTGCAAACGGCATCGCAACTGGCCAGCCTGTCAAGCGACCTGCGCCGCATGATAGAGGCGCAAACCCACTAGGCAGCCTGCAAAAACCATGGCAAAAGATCCTTACCGCTATTTCAGGATAGAAGCGCGAGAATTGCTGGACCAGCTGGGCGCCGGCGTGCTCGACCTGGAGAAATCCGGCAGCCCTGAAAAAGTATCAGGCCTGCTGAGGCTGGCGCATACGCTGAAAGGCGCTGCCCACGTGGTCAGGCAGGCGGAGATTGCGAATCTGGCCCATCAGCTGGAGGAAGCGCTGGCACCCTACAGGCAGGACACCGCAGCCCTGCCGCGCGCACTTTTCGACGGCATGCTAAACGACATCGACCGGATTTCCGCACTGGTCGCCAGTCTGCCGGATTCAGATGCCGCAACCATGACGGCACTCGCGGCATCCACCGCATCCACCATCGACAATAGCACGCAAAAACCGCCGTCCGGCCAACCACAAAATGCCAGCCCACCCAATGCGGCGCCGCAATACGATGCTACGGCAAGCCAGGCAGTGCTGCGGATGGCGCGCACCGACGTCAGCGTGGTTGATACGCTGCTGGAAGGGCTGGCCGAAGTCAGCGGTGAACTCGGCAACATGAAACGCTTGAATGCCTCGGTCAGCCATATCCGGGAATTGTTCGGCGCCTTTTCCACCCAGCTTGCAACACAAAGCTGGCGGGAAGCCCAAGGAGGCAGCCATCCATCATCCTTCAACAAGGTAGGCGGACTGGTGGAAAGCCTGCGCGGCTTGATCGTAGCGGCAGAACGCAATATCGCCGCCAGCACCGAAAGCATGGAACGTGAATTGCGCCAGGTGCATGACGTCGCCGAAAGGCTGAGGCTGATACCGGTAGCCAGTATCTTCAACACACTGGAACGCACTGCCAGGGACGCCGCCAACAGCGTCGAAAAACAACTGGGCTTTGAAGCAGCAGGCGGTGATATCCGTCTCGACGGACAGGTACTGGAGGTAGTGCAGAATGCGCTGGTGCAGGTTATCCGCAATGCGGTCGCGCATGGCATAGAAACACCCCGGGAACGGATGGCAGCCCTTAAAGCCGCAACGGGCAAGATCACGCTGGAGGTAACGCGGCGCGGCGGCCATGTGTCGTTTCGCTGCGCTGACGATGGCCGCGGCATCGACGCCGATGCGGTACGCCGTGCCATCCTGCGCAAGGAGATGGCAACCGGCACCGTAACCGACAAGACCGAGAAAGAAATAGAAAGCTTCAGCACGCAGGAGTTACTGGGCATCCTGACAAGGGGCGGCGTCAGCACTGCAAAAACCGTTACCGAACTGGCGGGCCGCGGCGTGGGCCTGGATCTGGTCCGTACCTCGGTACAGCATCTGGGAGGTGAACTGATTGCCAGCACGGAGCCGGGCAACGGCACTGCAATCGAACTGCTGGTGCCGGTATCGCTGGCCTCGTTGCAGGCGCTGATGGTGGAGTCGGCCGGCCAGCTGCTGGCGATACCGCTGGATGCGGTGCAAAGCACTTTGCGCGTGACCGGCAGCGATATCGTACATGCCGAACAAGGCCGGCAGATCATGGTCGGCGGCACGCTGGTTCCGTTGATGACCTTGGCGCTGAGGGAGCGCGTGGCATCTTTCCGCGCAGCCGCCTCGGGAATCCTGTCCGTGGTGGTGGTGAAAACTTCATCGGGAGCGATCGCGCTCGCCGTTGACAAACTGCATGGCACCGAATCCATCGTACTGCGCTCGTTGCCTTCAATGGCCCCCGCCCACGCGATGATTTCGGCCAGCTTTCTGGACCATGAAGGAAATCCGCAACTGGTGCTGGATCCTGAAATGCTAGGGGCCTCCCGGCAGCATGAAACGCAGGACTCGGTAAGCGCAGCAAAAGCGGATCTGCCGATATTGATTATCGACGACTCGCTGACCACGCGCATGCTGGAAAGCAGCATACTGGAAGCGGCCGGCTTCCGCGTAGCGCTGGCGGCATCCGCTGAAGAGGGGTTGGTCATGGCGCGCCGCGACCGCTACGCACTGTTCCTGGTCGATCTGGAAATGCCGGGCATGAATGGTTTTGAATTCATCGAGCAGACACGGGCCGATCCTGTATTGCGCAATACCCATTGCATCCTGGTCACATCACGCGATGCGGACGAAGACAAGCAGCGCGCCAACGAGGCCGGCGCCAGCGCCTATATCGTCAAGGGCGAATTCAACCAGGTCGCCTTCCTGCAAAAAATCAAGCAACTGGTACAAGCATGAAAAAATTACGCGTCCTGGTGGTGGAAGATTCGATGACCGTGCGCAAGCGCCTGGTCGAAGTGCTGAATGACGATCCTTCGATGGAGGTCATTGCCGAAGCAGAAGATGGCAAGCGCGCGATTGCCCTGTGCCATGAACTACGGCCCGATGTCATCACGCTCGACATGATGCTGCCGGTCATGAGCGGACTGGCCGCCACCGAATACATCATGGCGCACTGCCCGACGCCTATCCTGGTAGTGTCGTCATCGACCAATCGCGGAGAACTGTTCAAGACGTATGAAGCGCTGGCAGCCGGCGCAGTGGAGGTCATGGAAAAACCACGTGCGGATGATGTCGCGGGCGACTGGGAGCGGCGTTTCATCAGCAACGTCAGGCTGGTATCCCGAGTAAAAGTCATTACGCATCTGCGAGCCAGGCTGGCATCGGTAACTGCACCGTTCTTGAACAGCATTTCGCGCGACGACGGCCACCACGGACAAAACGCAGCACCGGAGCCGGAGCGCCCCTGCGACCTGATCGCAATAGGCGCCTCCACCGGCGGCCCCAAGGCCGTTGTGCAGATATTGCAAGCGCTGCCGGCGGATTTTCATATTCCGGTGCTGATCGTGGTGCACATAGGCGAACCCTTTGGCGTCGCATTTGCCGACTGGCTGGACGGCCAGAGCAAAAGCCGCGTAAAAATCGCGGTGCATGGCCAGGCCCTGACGCGCGGCGTATTCATGGCGCCGCCGGCCAGGCACATGATCGTGGCGCACAATAAAATCATGCTGACGGATGGACCCGAGCGGCACTCCTGCAAACCGTCGGTAGACGTATTGTTTGAATCGCTGGCGATGGAATATGCGGGAAACCTGACCGCCGCTTTGCTAACGGGCATGGGCAGCGATGGTGCGCGCGGACTACTGGCGATACGCCGTGCAGGCGGTATGACGATTGCGCAGGACGAGGCTACTTCCGTCGTCTACGGCATGCCGCGCGAAGCGGTGCAGCTGGGCGCGGCACAGCATATACTGCCGCTGAATGATATCGGGCCTGCGCTGGTGAAACTGGCCCAGGGTAGAAAATTGCCGGGAGCGATATGAGCATGACGGTTCCTACCATCCTTATCGTGGACGACAGCCTGACGGTACGGGCTGATCTGGAAGAAGCGTTTTCGGACAAGGAATTCCATGTGGAGTTATGTGCGAGCGCCGCGCAAGCGCGTGCCTTGCTGGCAAGGGCCATGCCGGATCTGGCGATACTGGATGTGATCCTGCCGGACGGCGACGGTACCGATCTGCTCAGGGAGATTCGCGCCACCGAAGCAGGCGCGCAATTGCCGGTGCTGATGCTGTCCACCGAAGCCGAGGTCAAGGACAGGATACGCGGTCTGACACTGGGTGCGAACGATTACGTAGGCAAGCCCTACGATAGGGATTATCTGGTGGCGCGCGCCAGCGAACTGCTGGGCCGCGGCCAGTTGTCGGCTGCGGAACAAAAAGTATCGGTACTGATCATCGACGACAGCATCACCTTCCGCGAAAGGCTGGCCGAGGAGCTGCGCGGCGCGGGGTATGAGGTCATCAGCGTATCGACCGGCGAGGAAGGCCTGCGCCGCGCGGCCGCCAATCGGCCGTCGGTGGTCATCACTGACGGCGTGCTGCCTGGCATAGACGGCCCCACCGTGGTGCGCAAGCTGAGGCTGGATGCGGCATTGCGGAAGATACCCTGCATCCTGCTGACCGGCTCAGACGACCGGATTGCTGAACTGCATGCGCTCGATTCCGGCGCAGACGCGTTTGTGCGCAAGAATGAAGATTTCGGCATGATGCTGGCGCGGGTGGCTGCCGTGCTGCGCGGGGCGGCCGGCGCAGCATTTGAAAAGCAGACCGAAAGTCTGCTGGGCGCAAAAAAAATACTGGCCGTGGACGACAGCCCAACCTACCTGGATGAGCTGGGCTCCACACTGCGCGGCGAAGGCTACGACGTGATACTGGCCCGTTCCGGCGAAGAGGCGCTGGAAATGGTGGCGGTGCAGGCGATAGACTGCATCCTGCTGGACCGGCTGATGCCCGGCCTGGGCGGCACCGAAACCTGCCGGCGCATCAAGGCTTCCGCGCCGCTGTCCGACATTCCCATCATCATGCTGACCGCAACCGAAGACCAGGACTCGATGATAGAAGGCCTGAGCAGCGGCGCCGACGACTACGTGCTGAAGTCAAATGAGGTGGAAGTGCTGAAGGCCAGGGTGCGGGTGCAACTGCGCCGCAAGCAGTCGGAAGACCAGAACCGGCGCATACGCAAGGAATTGCTGAGCAAGGAGCTGGAAGCAGCCGATTCCCGCGCCTCCAAGGAACTGGCCGATAGCCGGGCCGAACTGCTGGCGATACTGGAACAGAAAAACGTGGATCTCGCCCACGCCAACGACGAATTGCATGGACATCAGCGCCAGATCGCCGAAAAGAACCGGCAGCTGGAGCTGGCGAGCCATTTGAAATCCGAGTTCCTGGCCAATATGTCGCATGAGCTGCGCACACCACTTAATGCCATCATCGGTTTCTCGGAATTGTTGAAAGACGGCCTGCAAGGCGCGCTGAATGATCCGCAAAAATCCAGCGTGACCGAGATTTACCAGGGCGGCACGCATCTGCTGTCGCTGATCAACGATGTGCTGGATTTATCCAAGGTGGAAGCAGGCCAGATGACGCTGGATCTGGAGGCGATCAGCGTCGCATCGACCTTGCAATCCAGCCTCAGCATCGTCAAGGAAAAAGCCCACCACCGCGGCATACAGCTGAAGCTGCACGTATCGGACGAACTGAATCAGCCGGATGCCCCGGCCGTCTATGCCGACATCCGCAAGCTGAAACAGATCATCTACAACCTGCTGTCGAACGCCGTCAAATTTACCGCCGAACGCGGCCACATCCTGATCGCTGCAAGCATCGTCAAACGCGAGCAGGTAACAGCGGAGCATCTCGCGCCGGCGGACACTCAGCCCAGTCTGCAGGTACGCCTGCTGCCGCTGCCCGACAACGACTATACCGATTTCCTGGAAATCAGCGTTACCGACAACGGCAAGGGAATCGCAGCGCCGGACCTGCTGGAATTGTTCCAGCCCTTCGTGCAGCTGGAATCGCCGCTCACCAAGAGGCATGAAGGCACCGGTCTCGGGCTGGCGCTGATCAAGCGGCTGGCAGAGCTGCATGGCGGCACGGTAGCGGTAGCCAGCGCGCCGGAGCAAGGTTCCCGCTTCGCAATGTGGCTGCCCATGCGTACCAGCGGGGCTAAATAGCTGTTGCGCAGTTACACGGTTACAGCAGCTACAGCCGAAGTGTCGTCACCGGGTCAAACCAGTGTACGGTTTCAGGCGCAAACCCTGCAGTTGTGCGCTGTCCGGCTTGTACGGCAGTGCCGGTAGGCGTGCGTATCACCAGTTGCTGCCCACCGCATAGTCCGTGCACCAGCAGGTCGGCACCCAGCGCTTCCACCATTTCCACTTCCAGCGGCAATCCCGGCATGCCGAGGAACAAGTGCTCGGGACGCACGCCCAGCACCAGCTCGCGGCCGGCAACTTTATCGGCATCCGCCTTCAGCAAAGGCAAGGCGACGCCGGTGTCGCCGATCTGTATCTGCCGCCCATCTTCACTGAGGCTGCCGCGCAGCAGGTTCATCGGCGGCGAACCGATAAAGCTGGCCACAAACGTCGTCGCCGGCGTGCCGTAAACTTCCGCCGGCGTGCCTATCTGCTCGGCACGGCCGCCGTTCATGACGATCATGCGCTGTCCCAGCGTCATCGCTTCCACCTGGTCATGCGTCACGTACAGGCTGGTCGTTCCCAGTGTGCGGTGCATCTTCTGGATTTCCAGCCGCATCTGCACCCGCAGCTTGGCGTCCAGGTTGGACAGCGGCTCATCAAACAGGAATACCGCAGGTTCGCGCACGATTGCGCGCCCCATCGCCACCCGCTGACGCTGGCCGCCGGACAACTGGCGCGGCGTCCTCTGCAGCAGCTCGCCCAGCTCCAGTATCTTCGCCGCTTTCTGCACCCGCGTTTCGATATCGGCCTTGGAAAAGCCGCGTATCTTCAGGCCGTAGGCCATGTTCTGGTACACCGTCATGTGCGGATACAGCGCATAGTTCTGGAATACCATCGCGATGTCCCTGTCCTTGGGCTCCAGCTCATTGACGACCCTGTCGCCGATGACGATATCGCCGGAAGTAACTTCTTCCAGGCCTGCCACCATGCGCAGCAGCGTGGACTTGCCGCAGCCGGAAGGCCCCACCAGGACAATGAACTCGCCATGCTCGATATCGATGGAAATACCATGAATGACGGCAACCGCCTTGTCGCCCTTGCCGTAGGTTTTTTTAACGTCTTTTAAGTGGACTTGCGCCATAAATCTATCTTCAATTGTTATTGCCAACGGGTTCCAAGCATTTACTTCTCTGAATCTACCAGTCCCTTTACAAACCATCGCTGCATGACAACCACCACCAGGGCCGGCGGCAGCATGGCCAGCAGCAGCGTCGCCATCACCATATTCCATTCCACCGCGGCATCGCCGCCGGCGATCATACGCCGGATGCCGACGCCTATCGGATACATGCTTTGTTCTGTGGAAATCAGCAGAGGCCACAGGTACTGGTTCCAGCCGTAGATAAACATGATGACGAACAATGCAATCACATTGGTGCGCGACAGCGGCCACAGCACATCCTTGAAGAAACGCAGCGGGCCCGCGCCGTCTATGCGGGCGGCTTCCGCCAGTTCATCGGGCACCGTCAGGAAGAACTGCCGAAACAGGAAGGTGGCCGTGGCCGATGCAATCAGCGGCACCGTGAGGCCCGCATAGGTATTCAGCATGCCGAGGTCGGACACCACCTTGTAGGTCGGCGTAATCCTCACCTCGACCGGCAGCATCAACGTCAGGAAGATCATCCAGAAAAACAGACCGCGCGCGGGAAAGCGGAAATACACCATCGCAAACGCCGACAGCATGGAGATACTGATCTTGCCCACGGCGACGATCATCGCCGATACCAGGCTGACCCACAGCATCCTGGCGACCGGACCGGCGCTGACATTGCCGGAGGCGCCGGTACCCAGCACCGCCGACAGGTTATGCCACAGCTGGTCGCCGGGAATCAGCGACAGCGGCGCCAGTGCCGCCTGCTCTGCCGTCTGCGAGCTGGCAACGAAGGCAATATAAATGGGAAAGGCGACAATCGCCACGCCCAGTATCAATACCAGGTGGCTGATGAGATCCAGTACAGGGCGCCGTTCAATCATTGCTTGCTCTCATGAATACTGCACTTTCTTTTCTACATATTTGAACTGGATGACGGTCAGCACGATGACGATGCTCATCAGTATCACCGATTGCGCAGCGGCGCTGCCGAGGTCGCCGCCCTTGAAGCCGTCATTGAAGACCTTGAACACCAGGATCTCGGTATCCTTGCCCGGTCCGCCTTGCGTGGTGGCTTCCACGATGGCGAAGGTATCGAAGAATGCATAGACGATATTGACGACCAGCAGGAAGAACGAGGTCGGCGACAGCAGCGGGAAAACGATGGTGGCGAAACGCCGCACCGGCCCGGCGCCGTCTATCGCCGCCGCTTCGATCAGGGATTTGGGGATGGCCTGCAAGCCGGCCAGGAAGAACAGGAAGTTGTAGCTGATCTGCTTCCATACCGCCGCCAGCACAATCAGTATCATCGCGTGCCGTCCATTGAGCAGGCTGTTCCACTCGATGCCGAAATGGCGCAAGGCATGCGCGGCAACACCGAGCGTGGGGTTCAGCAAAAACATCCACAATACGCCCACCACCACCGGCGACACCGCATAAGGCAGGATCAGGAAGGTTTTATACACCGCCGCCCCACGCACCACCCTGTCTGCAAATACGGCAAAAATGAGCGAGATACCCAGTCCCAGCACAGCCACCAGCACGGAAAACAGTGCAGTAGTCTGGAAAGACTCCAGATAACTCGGGTCACCGAACAGCGCCTTGAAATTATCCAGCCAGACAAACTCGGTGGACATGCCAAAGGCATCCTGCAGCAGCACCGACTGATACAAAGCCTGCCCGGCCGGCCAGAAAAAAAACACCACAGTCACAATAATTTGTGGCGCCACCAGCAGATACGGCAACCAGGCAGAACGAAAACGAGCACGTTTTTCCAAGCGAAAACCTTAAAATTTTTGATTAAAACGGGAGCCAAGGAAGCGGTCAGAAACCGTAGCGAGCAGTTTGAGTTTGCGCCGAGAAGCACAGCCGTACTCAGGTACGGCGAGCATCACAGGCACAAAATCAGATTGCGCAGTAGGTTTATGGCTGCTTACTTGTTGGCTTTTTCGAACTTTTCCAGGATCTCATTGCCGCGGGCGACTGCCGCATCCAGCGCTTCCTTGGCCGTCTTCTTGCCGGCCCATACCGCTTCCAGCTCTTCATCCATCACGGTACGGATCTGCGCAAAATTGCCAAGGCGCACACCGCGCGACTTGTCGGTGGTCTTGACGATCATCTGCTGGACCGCAATACCGGGACCGGGATTTTTGTCATAGAAGCCGGATTTCTTGGTCAGCTCATACGCGGCAATAGTGATCGGCAGGTAGCCGGTTTCCTGGTGCCATTTAGCCTGCACTTCGGGCTGCGACAGGAATTTGTAGAACTTGGCTACACCCTTGTATTCCTCGTTCTTTTTGCCGCTCATGGTCCATAGCGAAGCGCCGCCGATGATGGTGTTTTGCGGCGCGCCGGCGACGTCCGAATAATACGGCAGCGGTGCCACGGCGAATTTGAACTTGGCGTTTTTGGCGATATTGCCGTAAGCAGAGCTGGATGAAGTGAGCATGCCGCATTCGCCGGAATAGAATTTTGCTTCCGGTTCATTCTTGCGGCCGGCATACGTGAAGTAACCCTGCTTGGCCCAGTTGGCCAGGTTTTCTATATGCTTGACCTGCAAGGGGCCGTTGAACTTGAGCCGCGCATCCAGGCCGCCGAAACCATTGGCCTTGGACGCAAATTCCACGTTATGCCACGCAGAAAAGCTTTCCAGGTGTACCCAGGTTTGCCAGCCGGTCGTATAGCCGCACTTCTCTCCGCCGGCCTTCAGCCTTGCCGCAGCGGCAACTACTTCCTGCCACGTGGCAGGCGCCTTGTTCGGATCCATGCCGGCTTTGGCAAACATGTCTTTGTTATAGTAAAACACCGTGGTGGAGCTATTGAACGGGAAAGACACCAGTTCGCCTTTGGGCGTCGCATAATAACCGGCGACGGCAGGGATATAGACGCTGGCGTCAAACTTCTCGCCGGCGATCTTCATCACCTCGGACACAGGCTTGATGGCGCCCTTGGAATACATCATGGTCGCAGTGCCCACTTCGAACACCTGCAGGATATTGGGCGCATTGCCGGCGCGGTAGGCGGCAATCGCACCGGCCATTGCCTCGTCGTAGCTGCCCTTGTAGACCGGCACCACCTTATAGTCGGGCTGGCTCTTGTTGAACTGGTCGGCCAACGCGTTGACGCGGTCGCCCAGCGCGCCGGTCATCGAATGCCACCAGCTGATTTCCGTTACCGCGTAGGCCGACGTTGCCGTCATTGACAGTGCCAGCATGGCGCCGGCGGCAGCCAAGGTCTTGAGTGTGAATTTCATTGCGTGTCCCCGAAATGGTGGCGGCTACTTGCTGTTATTGGATAATCTGCCAACGACGACAAAATGCTGCTTATTTTATGTATATATTGTGACAACCGCGCTACGATAGCATTACATCAAACCGGTGTGTACGGATAGCACTTATAATTCCTCTTTGCGACGCACAATCACAACACTGGCCGCTTTTTTGCGGTATTGCCTTTACACGGCTGAGCCGTCCACATTATGTCTTCAATCTCAAGCATCTCCTTTTCCACCCGGCTTCTTTATTATTTCAAACTGGTCCGTCTGGACAAGCCCATTGGCATATTGCTGCTGCTGTGGCCGACGCTGACGGCGCTGTGGATGGCATCCGCCGGCCGGCCGGACTGGCGCCTGGTTGCCATTTTTACTGTCGGTACGGTGCTGATGCGCTCCGCCGGCTGCGCCATGAACGACTATGCCGACCGGGATTTCGACAAGCACGTCAAGCGCACTGCCGAGCGCCCGCTGACCAGCGGAAAAATCGCCGGCTGGGAAGCCGTCATGGTGGCTGTCGTGCTGACGCTGATTTCCTTCCTGCTGATCCTGCCGCTGAATACGCTGACTAAACAGCTGTCGGTGCTGGCCGTGCTGATCGCCGGCAGCTACCCTTATTTCAAGCGTTTTTTTGCAATACCGCAGGCCTATCTCGGCATCGCCTTCGGCTTTGGCATCCCCATGGGCTTTGCCGCGGTGCAGGGCCAGGTGCCGGCGGCGGCGTGGATATTACTGATTGCAAATATCTTCTGGGCAGTAGCCTATGACACCGAATATGCAATGGTGGATCGGGACGACGACCTGAAAATCGGCATCCGCACATCCGCCATCACCTTCGGCCGCTACGATGTGCTGGCCATCATGCTGTGCTACGCCGCCAGCTTTGCGCTGATCTTCGCGGTAGGCTGGCAAATGGGCCTGCGCCTGTGGTTCGCCGCCGGCATGGTGGCGGCATGCGCTTTCGCCGTCTATCACTACACACTGATACGCGGGCGCGACCGCATGCGCTGCTTTGCCGCCTTCCGCCATAACAATTGGCTGGGAGCAGCGATTTTTGCTGGCATCGCCGTTGACTATGCGCTAAAGTAAGCAAGGCGAATTGCACATTTAATAATCCGCTGTTTCTGTTCTGCGTACCCCCTATTGAAAGGACACACCATGAGTTCCACAGATAGCGCCAAAGACAAACTGATGAGCGACCTGAATCAGATCATCAAGGATGCGGAATCCTTGCTGCAAAATTCGGAGCAGCAGACCGGCGAGGGATTCAAGGCGGCCAAGGCAAAGTTCGAGGCAACGCTGAAAAAAACCAAGGATGAGATCGTCCGCGTCGAGGAAGCGGTGGTCGCCAGGACCAAAGAAGCGGCCCAGGCAACCGATGACTACGTCAAGGAAAACCCCTGGCAGACGGCCGGTGTCGCTGCCGGCATAGGCTTGCTGATCGGTCTGCTGATAGGTCGCAACAAATAAGCGCATGGCCATCGTTGCATCGCTGGCGCGGCTGGCAGCCACACTGCTGGATATCCTGCACACCCGGCTGGAACTGGTTTCAGTTGAGGTAGAAGAAGAACTGGCGCGCTATGCCGGCTACTTCGTGCTGGTGCTGGCGGCCATGTTCTGCGCCGGCATTGCGGTGCTGCTGTGTATTCTGCTGGTCATTGCCTTCTTCTGGGACAGCTACCGCTTCCAGGTGCTGCTGGCGCTGATCCTGCTGTTTGCCGCTTCCGCGGCAGGCCTGGGCCTGTGGTTGCGCCACGCGCTACGCAGCAAGCCCCGGATGTTTGCGCATACGCTGGCAGAGCTCGGCAAGGACCGCTCGGCGCTGCAAGCGGAAAGCACCTCCACCGCGTCATCCGCGGCGGATTAGAAGCGTATTGGAAATTTATATGGCCCAATCCTCGCTCCCCCATAAGCTGCAGCAACGACGTCAGGCGTTGCTGGACAAGAGCGAGCAGCAACGCAATGCGTTCGCAGTGCAGGCGGCGCAGGCCAGGCAGTCGCTGACGCTTGCCGATGCTGGCCTGCGCATCGTCGCCAAGCTCAAACAGCATCCTTTGTTAGTCGCGGGCGTCGTAGCCGCAGCGGTCATTGTCAAACCGCGCAGGCTGTTCTCCATTTTCAACAAGGGATTGATCGCCTGGCGCATCTGGCAGGGCTTGCGGCCCCAGGATAAAGCCGGCACAGATGCAGCGCCGCGGCAGGCCGAAGCGAAGTAGTGCCACGAAAACCTGCTCCAGCCCCACTCCCGATTACTGCTGTCCGAACTCATCCCCCAGCTCTTTGCCGCGCGCCGCGGCGGCCTTGATGGCCTGCACGATTGCCGCTTTGACGCCGCTGGATTCCAGGCTGGTCAGCGCGGCATACGTCGTGCCGCCCTTGGAGGTCACTTTCTCACGCAAGACCGATACCTGGTCCGCCGATTGCGCGGCCAGTTCGGCGGCGCCGGTAAAGGTGGCGATTGCCAGTTGCGTGCCCTGCTCCGCATTCAGCCCCAGTTCGGCGGCCGCCTGCTGCATCGCTTCAATGAAATAAAACACGTAGGCCGGGCCGCTGCCGGACACTGCCGTGACGGAATCGATCAGTGCTTCGTCGTCCAGCCACACCGTGGCGCCGACCGCGCGCATGATATTGTCTGCGGCCTGGCGCTGCTCTGCGCTGACGCCGGCCATCGCCACCATGCCCGTCACGCCCTTGCTAATTAACGCGGGCGTATTCGGCATGCTGCGCACGATGGCATCATAGCCGCCCAGCCAGCGCGAAATGTCCTCAGCCCGGATACCGGCAGCGATCGACAGCAGCAGCTGACCGGACAGATGGGGACGCAGCTGAGTGACCACGTCGCGCAACTGCTGCGGCTTCACCGCCAGGATGATGACATCGCAGGGCGCCAGCGCACCGTCTATCGCCAGTGCGGTGTTCACGCCGAACTGCGCTTCCATCCTGGTCAATGAATCCTGGTTCAGGTCGATGACGTGGATATTGTTCGGGCTGGTCAGCTTTACTGCCAGGCCGCCCACCAGCGCGGTGGCCATATTGCCGCCGCCGATGAAACCTATTTTCAATTCATTTTGCATAAGACCTCTTTCCAAAAATCGCAGTTCCTATCCTGACCATGGTGCTGCCTTCGGCGATGGCTACCGGCATGTCGGCGCTCATGCCCATGGACAGCGTATCGAGCGCAATGCCGTGCGACTGTATCGCGTCCTTCAGTTCCCTCAATTGCCGGAATGCGGCGTGTTGTTCCGCAACATCGTCGGTGTGCTCGGGCACTGCCATCAGGCCGCGTAGCCGCACACCGGGCAGGCCCGCGATTTTCCTGGCAAGTTCAACCGCCTCCGCAGGAGTGGCGCCGCTCTTGCTGGCTTCGCCGCTAATGTTTATTTGCAAACATATGTTCAGCGGCGGCAATCCGGCGGGGCGCTGTTCTGATAATCTTACTGCAATTTTTTCCCTGTCCACCGAGTGCACCCAGGCGAAATTCTCGGCAATAGGACGGGTCTTGTTGCTCTGTATAGGCCCGATAAAATGCCATTCCAGCGCCAGTTCCGGGGCGGAAGCGTGCACTGCTGCCATTTTGTCGGCGGCCTCCTGCAGGTAGTTCTCGCCAAAGGCGCGCTGCCCGGCCTTGGCGGCTTCCAGCACCTGCTCCGGGCTGCAGGTCTTGGATACGGCCAGCAAGCTCACCTCGGCGGGCTCGCGGCCCGCTTCGCGGCAGGCGGCGAATAAGGCAGCCTGTACAGTTTGCAAGTTGTCAGATATTGAGATTGAGGACATAATCAGGTTACTTCCAGTACATTATTTTGGCGGGGGGCTGTTGTGCTTGGAGCGGGATCGGCGCGGTCTGGCCGGCATCCTGCGCACCAGCCCGCCGCCTCGTTTGCTTGCAATCTATCTTCTATCGTTATCGGATTATAAATGGACATTTCAGAACTACTCGCCTTTTCGGTCAAGAACAACGCTTCCGATCTCCATTTATCGTCAGGCCTGCCGCCGATGATACGGGTGCACGGCGATGTGCGCCGCATCAACCTGCCGCCGCTGGAACATAAAGACGTGCATTCGCTGATCTATGACATCATGAATGACTCGCAGCGCAAGGCTTATGAAGAAGTGCTGGAATGCGATTTTTCCTTTTCCATCCCCGGCCTGGCGCGTTTCCGCGTCAACGCGTTCAACCAGGAACGTGGCGCAGCAGCGGTCATGCGGACCATTCCTTCCAAGATCCTGAGCCTGGAACAATTGAATACGCCGAAGATTTTTGCAGAGCTGGCAATGAAGCCGCGCGGACTGGTGCTGGTGACCGGCCCTACCGGCTCCGGCAAATCGACCACGCTGGCGGCGATGGTGAACCACCTGAACGAAAACGAATACGGCCACATCCTGACGGTGGAAGACCCGATTGAATTTGTGCATGAATCGAAAAAATGCCTGATCAACCAGCGCGAAGTCGGCCCGCACACAATGTCTTTCCAGAATGCGCTGCGCTCGGCCTTGCGTGAAGATCCGGATGCGATCCTGGTTGGCGAGCTGCGCGATCTGGAAACGATACGCCTGGCGCTGACAGCGGCGGAAACGGGCCATTTGGTGTTCGGCACGCTGCATACTTCGTCTGCGGCAAAAACCATTGACCGTATCGTCGACGTGTTCCCGGCGGAAGAAAAAGAAATGGTGCGTTCAATGCTGTCCGAATCGCTGCAGGCGGTCATCTCGCAAACCCTGCTGAAGACCAAGGACGGCAGCGGCCGCGTCGCTGCACATGAAATCATGCTCGGCACGCCGGCGATCCGCAACCTGATCCGCGAAGCGAAGATTGCGCAAATGTATTCAGCGATCCAGACCGGCAGCAATATCGGCATGCAGACGCTGGACCAGAACCTGACCGACCTGGTGCGCCGCAACGCCATCTCGGCAGCAACCGCCAGGGCCGCGGCGAAGATCCCCGACAATTTCCCAGGTTAACCCCTGAACAGACAGTTCAACCCGCTTTTAAAAGGCTCTGAGAAATATGGAACGCGATCAGGCAACCAAATTCATGCACGACTTGCTGCGGCTGATGCTGACCAAGAACGGCTCGGATTTGTTCATTACTGCAGAATTCCCTCCCGCCTTCAAGATAGACGGCAAGGTAACCCCCGTATCCAACCAGGCGCTGACGCCGGCGCACACGGTGGACCTTGCCCGGGCCATCATGAACGACAAGCAGGCGGCGGAATTTGAAGCCACCAAGGAATGTAATTTTGCGATCAACCCTGCGGGCATGGGACGCTTCCGCGTTTCTGCATTCATGCAGCAGGGCCGCGTCGGCCTGGTGCTGAGGACCATCACCACCGCGATTCCCAAGTTTGAAGACCTGGGCCTGCCGAGCAATCTGAAAGAAGTGGCGATGACCAAGCGCGGCCTGGTCATCATGGTGGGTGCGACCGGCTCCGGTAAGTCGACGACGCTGGCGGCAATGATAGGCTACCGCAACGCCAACAGCTACGGCCACATCCTGACGGTGGAAGATCCTATCGAATATGTGCATCCGCACGGCAATTGCATTGTCACGCAGCGCGAAGTGGGCATCGATACCGAGGACTGGGGTGCAGCGCTGAAGAATTCGCTGCGGCAGGCGCCGGACGTCATCCAGATCGGCGAGATCCGCGACCGCGAAACCATGGATTTCGCCATCGCGTTTGCCGAAACAGGCCATCTTTGCCTGGCTACCTTGCACGCGAACAGTGCCAACCAGGCCATGGACAGGATGATCAACTTCTTCCCGGAAGAACGCCGCGCGCAGCTGCTGATGGATTTGTCGCTGAATCTGAAGGGCGTGATTTCTCAGCGCCTGCTGCCTATCAAGGGGAAAAAAGGCCGTGTTGCCGCGGTCGAGATCCTGCTCAATACACCGTTGATTTCCGACCTGATCTTCAAGGGCAATGTGCACGAGATCAAGGAAATCATGAAAAAGTCGCGCGAGCTGGGCATGCAGACTTTCGACCAGGCGCTGTTCGATCTGCATGAAGCCGACCTGATCACCTATGAAGATGCGCTGCGCAATGCCGACTCGGTCAATGAGCTGCGGCTGGCCATCATGCTGCAGGGCAAAGACGCCAAAGACCGCGACCTGAGCGCGGGCACCCAACACCTAGGAATTGTATGAGCAACCTGGATTTCACCGCCAACAGCCTGCAAGGCAGCCAAGTCGACCTGAAACAGTATCTGGGCAAGGTGCTGCTGATCGTCAATACCGCCAGCAACTGCGGCTTTACGCCCCAGTACAAAGGCTTGGAAGCGGTCTACCAGCAGTTCAGGGACAAGGGCGTGGAAGTGCTTGGATTTCCGTGTAACCAGTTCGGCCATCAGGAGCCCGGCAACTCTGACGAGATCGGCGCCTTCTGCGAGAAAAACTACGGCGTCAGCTTTCCATTGTTTGAAAAAATCGATGTCAATGGCAGCAATGCACATCCGCTGTACAAGCACCTTAAAGCAAAAGCGCCCGGCCTGCTGGGCAGCGAAGCAATCAAATGGAATTTCACCAAATTCCTGGTGAAGAAGGACGGCACAGTCTTCAAGCGCTATGCACCGGCGACTGCCCCCAAGGAGCTGGTGGAAGATATAGAAAAGCTGCTGGCAGAGTAACACCGCCTGCCTTGGCCCCGTTTAAAAACTGCCTGCGCCGCCAGGCAGTTTTCATATCAGGCCCAGTAATTTCAGCGCAAGCGGCAATAGCAGCGCCGTCAACAGGCCGGAGATGCCCATCGCCAGCCCGGCAAAAGCGCCCATTTCTTCACTGAACTGGAATGCGCGCGCCGTGCCTATGCCATGCGCACTGACACCGAGCGCAAAACCGCGCACGCTATCGTCTTTTATCTTCAGCACATCCAACAGCCCACGCGCCATGGTTGCACCGGCGATCCCGGTCAGCATCACCAGCACCGCCGTCAGCGAAGGCAGGCCGCCTATTTTTTCCGATACACCCATTGCAATCGCCATCGTTACGGATTTAGGTGCAATCGACAGCACCGTCGCCGGCGATGCGTCCAGCGCCCATGCCACACCCATCGCGGTGGCTATCGCCGTAGCGCTGCCGAGCAGCGAGCCCATCAGGAACGCAAACCAGTTACGCCGCAGTTTGCCGACTTGCTGGTACAAGGGAATCGCCAGCGCCACGGTGGCCGGCCCCAGCAGGAAGTGGACGAACTGGGCCCCGGCAAAGTAAGTTTTATAGGAAGTGCCCGTCAGGCTTAACACCAACACCAGCATTGCCACGGCGATGGCGACCGGATTGGCCAGTGAATTGAACCGCGTCTTTGCGTAGATGGCGTAGGCAAGCTGGTAGGCGATCAGTGTGGCGGTGAGTCCCAGCAGCGGCGAGGCAGCCAGATAGACCCAGATATCGGTCAGGCGGCCCGTCATTTCTGCAGCCAGCGCACGACCAGCGCAGTCACGGTAATCGAAACGGCGGTACTGGCCAGCAGCGCGACGGCCAGCGGCAGCCATTCAGCCAGCACCTGCTGTCCCAGCACCATGATGCCGACTCCGGCAGGGATGAACAGCAGCGACAGGTGCTTCAGGAATTCCTGCACCGTGGGGGCCAGCTTCTGGGCCATGTCCTTTTTCAATAACAGGTAACAGAACAACAGCAGCATGCCGATCACCGGCCCGGGAACAGGCAGGCCAAGCAGATACGCCAAGCCTTCGCCCAGGCTCTGGAAGATCAGCAGGATAGTGAATGTCTGTATCATGCGCCCAGCTTAGCGCTAGTCACAGCAGGCGTCCAGCAACCCCGCAAGAATTTTCACGTCAGGACAACGCCTGATCCACCAGTTCTATCCAATGCCGGACCGGCACCTCGGTCCCCGATTGCAAATGCGTCAGGCAGCCGATATTGGCCGACAGGATCATCTCCGGCCCGGTATCCAGCAGGTTGCGCAATTTGTTGTCGCGCAACTGGTAAGACAATTCCGGCTGCAGCACCGAATACGTGCCGGCCGAGCCGCAACACAGGTGGCTGTCGGCGCATAACTGCACATCGACACCGGCGCTGCGCAGCAAGCCCTCTACCTTGCCGCGTATCTGCTGCCCGTGCTGCAGGGTGCAGGGCGGGTGCCAGGCCACGCGCTTGCCGGCCTTGCCCGCGAGCTTGCCGGATAGCTGCGCCTCGAACTGCGGCAGCACTTCACTGAGGTCTTGCGTCAGCGCCGAGATGCGCGCAGCTTTTTCTGCATAGGCGGCGTCATGCGCCAGCAGGTGGCCGTACTCCTTGACGGTGACGCCGCAGCCCGACGCCGTCATCACGATCGCTTCTGCGCCGGCTTCCACATAAGGCCACCAGGCTTCGATATTGCGCCGCATATCATCGAGGCCTGCCTCCTGCTCATTCAGGTGATAGCGTATCGCGCCGCAGCAGCCAGCCTTGGGGGCAACGATCAGCTGCACACCCAGCGCATCCAGCACCCTGGCGGTGGCGGCGTTGATGTTGGGCGACATCGCCGGCTGCACGCAGCCGTCCAGTAGCAGCATCTTGCGCGCGTGCTGGGCCTGCGGCCATGCACCGGCAGGCTGCGCCTGCGCCACCTTGTTCTTCAGCGCCTTGGGCAGCATTGGCCTCAGCATCTGCCCGGCCTTCATTGCAGGCGTAAACAGCCATTTGCGCGGCAGCAGCTCCTGCAAGGCCTTGCGCTTGAGGCTTTGCCCCAATGGCCGCGGCACCTGCTCATCGACGACCTTGCGGCCGATATCCACCAGGCGACCGTATTGCACGCCGGACGGGCAGGTGGTTTCACAGTTGCGGCAGGTCAGGCAGCGGTCTAGGTGCATCTGGGTTTTTGCAGTAGCGGGCTTGCCTTCCAACACCTGCTTGATCAGGTAGATACGGCCGCGCGGGCCATCCAGTTCGTCACCCAGCAATTGGTACGTGGGGCAGGTCGCGGTACAGAAACCGCAATGCACGCACTTGCGCAGGATCTGGTCTGCCTCCTGGCCTTCGCGGGTGTCTTTGATGAAATCGGCGAGATTGGTTTGCATGGTCAGAAGTCTTTATACATCCTGCCGGGATTGAATATCCCTGCCGGATCGAAGGCGCTTTTCAGCTTGTGGTGGATCGCCGCAATGGCCGGCGCCAGCGGCGTGAATACGCCCTGCCCCTTGTCGCCGCCGCGGAACAGTGTGGTATGGCCGCCAGCCCTGGCCACTTCTTCGCGTATCGTTCGTGGCTCCATGTCGCTGTACAGCCAGCGTTGAGCGCCGCCCCACTCTATCAGTGACTTTCCCTTCAGCACCATAGGCGGCGTGGTGGACGGCAGCGACAGGCGCCACAGGCCGCGGTTGTCATCCTGCGTAAAGAAATCGTGAGTCTGCTCGCGCAGCGATGTCCAATAGGCGTCGGCATGGTCCACTACCTCGCCGCCCAGCTTTTGTTTTGCAGCACGCACTGCCGCTTCCGCACCGGACAGGCGCAGCATCAGGCGGCCCACGTGCCAGGCGCTGGCGGAGATAGGCAGCGCCTGGCCGCCCCACTGGTTCAGTCGCGCCAGCGCATCCGTTTCCGACAACGCAAATACCAGGGTGGTTTCAGCAAAAGGTTTCGGCAATACCTTGACCGACACTTCCGTGATCAAACCCAGGCTGCCCAGCGACCCCGTCAGCAGGCGCGACACGTCATAGCCGGCCACATTCTTCATGACCTGGCCGCCGAAATGCAGCAATTCTCCCTTGCCGTCCAGCAGGCTGACGCCCAGCACAAAATCGCGTACTGCTCCCGCAGCAGGACGGCGCGGGCCGGACAGGCCCGCTGCCACCACGCCGCCTATCGTCGCGCCTTCGCCGAAGTGCGGAGGTTCAAATGCCAGCATCTGGTTCTGCTCCGCCAGTGCGGCCTCTATCTTGGCCAAAGGCGTGCCGCAACGCGCCGTGATCACCAGTTCGGTAGGGTCATAGGCAATAATTCCTGCGTAAGCGCGGGTATCCAGCAGCTCGCCGCGCGGCGTCTGCCCATACCATTCCTTGGTACCGCCGCCCTGTATGCGCAGCGCGGACTTCGTTGCACCGGCGGCCAGGATGCGTTGGCGGATGTCTTCCAGTAGTTGATCCATGTCTCGGTTCATTTTTTTAAAAGCGTTCCAGCTCAGGGAACGGCAGTGCGCCACGCTTGACGTGCATGCGGCCGTATTCCGCGCAACGGTGCAGGCTGGGAATAGCCTTGTCCGGGTTCAGCAGGAAGGGCGTATCGAATGCACGCTTGACCGCAAAGAAGGCCTCACGTTCGGTTTCGGAAAACTGCACGCACATGGAATTGATTTTTTCTATACCCACGCCGTGCTCGCCGGTGATCGTCCCTCCCACGGCAACGCATAGCTCCAGGATGTCGGCGCCGAACTGTTCGGCGCGGTGGAATTCGCCCGGCTGATTGGCGTCGAACAAAATCAGCGGATGCAGGTTGCCGTCGCCTGCGTGGAAGACGTTGGCGCAGCGCAGTCCGTATTTTTGCTCCATCTCCGAAATGCTGATCAGCACCTGCGCCAGGTTCTTGCGCGGTATCGTGCCGTCCATGCAGTAGTAATCCGGCGAAATACGGCCTGCCGCCGGAAAAGCGTTCTTGCGGCCGGACCAGAATTTCAGGCGCTCCGCTTCCGACTGCGATACCGCTATCGCCGTTGCACCGGACTCTTGCAGCACCGCCGTCATGCGCTGGATTTCCTCTTCAACTTCGTCGACGGTGCCGTCGGATTCGCACAGCAGGATGGCTTCGGCATCGATGTCGTAGCCCGCCTTCACAAAAGGTTCCACCATGCGCGACGAGGTCTTGTCCATCATCTCCAGCCCGGCAGGAATGATGCCGGCTGCGATCACATTGGCGACTGCATTGCCGCCCTTGACCACGTCGTCAAAGGACGCCATGATGACGCGCGCCGCCTGCGGCTTCGGCACCAGCTTGACGGTCACCTCCGTCACCACGCCCAGCATGCCTTCGGAACCGATGAATACCGACAGCAGGTCCAGGCCCGGCGCATCCAGCGCGCCGCTGCCCAGTTCCACCGCTTCGCCTTCGATAGTAATCATCCGAACCCGCAGCACGTTGTGCACGGTCAGTCCGTATTTGAGGCAATGCACGCCGCCGGAATTTTCGGCAACGTTGCCGCCTATCGTGCAGGCAATCTGCGACGACGGATCCGGAGCGTAATACAGGCCGTGCCGGGCCACCGCATCTGAAATCGCCAGGTTGCGCACACCGGGCTGGACGATGGCGGTGCGGGCATAAGCGTCCACTTTGACGATGCGGTTCAGTTTCGCCGTGGACAGCACTACACCGTCGGCAATCGGCATCGCGCCGCCGGACAAGCCGGTGCCGGCGCCGCGCGGCACGATCTGCACCTGCAACGCGCGGCAAACGTTCAGCACGGCGATGACCTGTTCTTCATTCTCAGGCAACGTCACCACCATCGGCAGCTGACGATAGGCCGCCAGGCCGTCGCATTCGTAGGGACGGGTATCTTCTTCCTGAAACAATACGCACTGCGTGGGAATCGCGGCACGCAGCGCGGCCACTACCTCGCGCTGACGCTGGCGGTACATGTCGCCTGAACTTGTCTGCTCCATAGTCATTCCTTTTTTATCAGGCTTCCAGTTTAATGAATGTCGGACAAGCAGTGGTGAATTGTTGCGGAGATCAGCGCTGAATTAATTTCAGGCCATAAAAAAAGGACGCCGCAGCGTCCTTTTTGCACAACAAGCTACGATCAGGCCGAGAACGAGGAACCGCAGCCGCAGGTAGTTGTCGCATTCGGGTTCTTGATCACGAACTGCGCGCCTTCCAGGTCATCCTTGTAATCGATCTCTGCACCGACCAGATACTGATAGCTCATCGAGTCGATCAGCAATTGCACGCCGTTCTTGGTCATGGCAGTGTCGTCTTCGTTGGTGATTTCATCAAAAGTGAAACCATACTGGAAGCCGGAGCATCCGCCGCCTTGCACGAACACACGCAGTTTCAGGTCGGGGTTACCTTCCTCTTCAATCAATTGCGCGACCTTGGCGGCGGCGCTATCGGTAAAAATAATCGGTGCTGGCATTTCGGCTATGGCGTTCATCTCTTGCTCCTACAATTCAGTCAGGCCTTATTATAGACCCTAATTCGATATCGCATGTTTTGCCGCCCAAAAAACGGGCAGCGGCTTCAGGTTGTTTCAGTATACGATGAAAGGGTTTGTGTTCATTTATTCAACAAACCCCTGCGTACGGACTAGGCTCCGTTGGACGACGCCAGCTTCAGCATCGGCTCGGAAAGCTGGTCATGCGCCAGTTTGCCGGCAACCAGTGCGCCGCTCATCATTTCCAGTGCCTTGTAGTGCACATCTCCAGATATGCGGGCTTTCGGCTGCAATTCAATCAGCTCGGCGGAAAATACCGGGCCATTGATCTCGCCGTTGACAACAATGTGGCCGGCGCGTACTTCGCCGTCTATTTTTGCCTGCTCGGAGATCACCAGCATGCTGGCTTCGCCCGGCTCGGCAATTACATTGCCTTTGACATAACCGTCAATACGCAGGCCACCCTTGAAGTGCAGGTTACCCTCTATGGTCGTGGCGACGCCAATCAGACTATCAATCGTACTCTTGTTTTTGCGGCTGAACATGGACAAGCTTCCTTACAGATTAATCGATTGTTGAGCGCGTACCTGGCCACGATCCACCACTTTTGCCTGCACTGCCTTGACCGTCGCGCCGTCCGGCAAGGGAATCAGTCCTTCCAGGCGCTGATAGTGTTTGAATGACAATTTTAGCTTGGCAGAATCACCAGCCTTGGGATCGGGGAATTGCATCATAACACTTTTGCCTGCCTGCACAAGCGTCAGGTTATATTGCAATTCTCCATTGAAATCATTGCTGCCCTTGCCACCCTGCATGACCAGGATGCGGTAGCGCAACTGATTAGGTGCGGCCATATCCGCCGCCAGTCGCTGCACGGTGATCCCCTCCGGCCCGGTGGCCGACGGCATCAGGCTTTCAAAGAAGGAAAGGTCGTCTTTCAGCTTCAGGTTGTCTGCGGTCAGCGTCTTGATCTGGTCGGTCAGTTGCTTTTGCATGGAGCGGTCGATATTCATCTGGCTTTCCACCGTGTTGGCGGATACGGCCAGCTTGTCGCGCTCGGCAGTCAGGTCGTCGACCTGCTTTTGCAAGACTTGCAATTTTTCCTTGCTGGCCTTGGGTTCGAACCCCGTCAGGCTGCGACCCAGGTCATAGGTCCACATTGCCATTGCCCCTCCCAGACCGACCACCAGCGCTACCATGGCCACCGTCACAGGCCACGGCCGCTGTTGCTTGATCGTCATTTTCGACGCTGCGATGCGCCGCTTCCATGAAGACGTCTTAGCCATGGGCACGGGTTATGGCATCACCGGCACATGCATCAGGCCGGTAGTCTCTTCCAGCCCGAACATCAGGTTCATGCACTGCACTGCCTGGCCGGATGCACCCTTGACCAGATTGTCCTGCACCACCAGCACAACCACGGTATTGCCGTTGTCCGGACGGTGCAGCGCCAGCCTCAGCATATTGGAGGCGCGGGTGGAGCGGGTTTCAGGGTGGGAACCGAACGGCATCACGTCCACGAAAGTTTCATCCTTGTAGGCATCCACAAACAGGGCCTGCAATTCTTCATTGCTGATATCCCGTGCCAGGCGGCCGTACAGCGTCGAGTGCATGCCGCGTATCATGGGCACCAGGTGCGGCGTGAACAACAGGCCGACCTTATCTGCCGTCATGCGCTGCAGCTGCTCTACGGTTTCCGGCGTATGCCGGTGGCCGGATACGCCATACGCCTTGAAGGTATCGCTGGTCTCCGAAAACAGCAGACCCAGCTCGGCTTTGCGGCCTGCGCCGGACACGCCGGATTTGCAATCGGCAATCAGGCTGCCGGCATCAATGACGCCCGCTTTCAGCAGCGGATAGAAACCGAGCTGCATCGTCGTCGGGTAGCAACCCGGATTGCCGACAACGCGTGCCTTTTTGATCGCATCGCGATTCAGTTCCGGCAGGCCGTACACGGCCTCTTCCAGCAAATTGGTGCAGCTGTGCGGCATGCCGTACCATTTTTCAAACTGGCGCACATCCTGCAGGCGGAAATCAGCCGCCAGGTCGATGACCTTGACGCCGGCAGCCAGCAGTTCCGGCGCCTGCGCCATCGCCACGCCGTGCGGTGTCGCAAAGAACACGACATCGCATTCGGTCAGCCTGGCTTTGTCGGGAGAAGAGAAAGCGATATTTACGCGGCCACGCAGCGAAGGATACATGTCAGCGACGGGCAAACCGTCTTCCTTGCGGGAGGTAATGGCCGTTATCTGCACCTCCGGATGCGTCGCCAGGATGCGTAGCAACTCCACGCCGGTATAACCGGTACCGCCAACAATGCCAACCTTGATCATACTATGTCCTTTTCACAATAAGACGATAAGCGCCTAGTGCCTTTTACCCGACCACCCGGTGCCGCGAAATTTTGCAAGCTTTCCGGGCGAGCAACGCAGCCGCAGCCACATTACCTGAAAGAAATTTTGTCCGTATTCTAGCAGGAGTTTATCCCGCCTCAAGCATGCAGACTATTGGTTTTACAAATTGAGATATCGCGCAGGCGAAGACATTACTTTAGTAAGGCAAGACCGCAGCAACGCCGTTATCGCTTCAACTAACAAGTGCAACCCAAAATAAAAAAAGCCGCCAGGTTGTAACCTGACGGCTTTTTGAGCAGATATCCGCAGATTAACGCTTGGAGAACTGTTTCGCGCGACGTGCTTTGCGCAGACCAACTTTTTTACGTTCAACTTCACGTGCATCACGAGTAACGAAACCGGCTTTGGACAGCTCTGGTTTCAGTGTTGCTTCGTAATCGATCAGCGCACGAGTGATACCGTGGCGAACTGCACCAGCCTGGCCGGACTCGCCGCCGCCGTGTACATTGACCATGATGTCGAATGTTTCGAGGTGGTTAGTCAGTTCCAGAGGCTGGCGAATGACCATCAGGCCAGTTTCACGAGAAAAATATTCGTTAGCTGGTTTACCGTTTACAACGATCTTGCCGCTGCCGGATTTCAGGAAGACGCGAGCTACTGCACTCTTGCGACGGCCGGTTCCGTAATTGTAGTTACCGATCATGTCTTATCCTTACAGGTCGAGTACTTTAGGTTGCTGCGCAGCGTGCGGATGGGAACCATCTGCGTACACTTTGAGCTTCTTGATCATCGCGTAGCCGAGTGGGCCTTTAGGCAACATGCCTTTGACTGCCTTCTCGAGTGCGCGACCTGGAAAACGCTGTTGCATTTTCTGGAAATTGGTTTCATAGATACCGCCTGGATAGCCAGTGTGACGGTAGTATGTTTTGTTCAGGGCTTTAGTGCCCGTCACGCGCAGTTTGCCTGCATTGACAACAACGATAAAATCGCCCGTGTCGACGTGAGGAGTAAATTCCGGTTTGTGTTTGCCGCGCAAACGGAGTGCCACTTCGCTGGCAACACGTCCGAGTACTTTATCTGTCGCGTCAATCACGAACCAGTCGCGCTGCACTTCGTGTGCTTTAGCGGAAAAGGTTTTCATGATGAATCCTAAATTAAAAGTAAAAACGCTCTTTCGGTGGTTCCGGCACTTACCGCCTGCCGGACTCGCCCTTTTATTACCTCTCCCCTGAGCGTACAGGAGAGCCCTAAATTATAGTATTTTCAAAGACTTACTGTCAAGGCCTGTATAAATATTAGGCACACGGCAGGTTTTGAGGGCGGAGGGGGGCAAAAAAAACCCGAAGCGGTTGGCTTCGGGTTCAATCCACTTCATAGGAGGAGGTGGAGGAGACAAACTGCGTGGCTAGCCCGGAAACCGGGAGACAATTAACCGATAGGTCAATAATAGGATACAAAATTGTGCAGTGCAAGATAATTTCCTAGTCGGCTGTCACTAAAAAGCGGCAATTCCCGGGGCAAACGTTTCACCTTGCGCCGCAACGCCGGCGGTCTACGTCCCGCGACTGGGCTACAATATAAAAACGACTGTTAATTACATATTGTTTTATAAGGAAAAGCATGGAAGCTACCGTACGC
Organism: Undibacterium sp. TJN25; assembly: GCF_049339885.1. NCBI lineage: Bacteria > Pseudomonadati > Pseudomonadota > Betaproteobacteria > Burkholderiales > Oxalobacteraceae > Undibacterium > Undibacterium sp. TJN25. Next base: position 70,968 of record NZ_JBMPPM010000013.1, read on the forward strand.
TGGACCGGATCATCCGGCATGACCTTTCTAGCCGAGACCGGTTCAGGCCATATTGTCACGATGGATGGCGCGCCAGATGGCGGCGGCCGTGATCTGGCGCCGCGGCCCATGGAAATGGTGCTGGTCGGCACCGGCGGCTGCACCGCCTATGATGTCGTGCTGATTTTACGCAAGGGCAAGCAGGACGTGCGCGGCTGCGACGTCAAGCTGACGGCAGAGCGTGCCGACACGGAACCCAAGGTATTCACCAAGATCAACTTCCACTTTACGGTACGGGGCCGCAACCTGAAACCTGCGTCGGTGGAGCGCGCCATCAAGCTATCGCATGAAAAATACTGCTCGGCGTCGATCATGCTGGAAAAGACCGCGGAAATGACGCACAGCTTCGAAATCATTGAAGATCTCGATCTGCCCTCAGAGCATGCTGCCTGATTAAACAGGTAGCCAAGACGGCAGCCTGGGGCAGCGATCAGACGCTGTCGTCAGGCGTGCCGAATATTTCCGTGTAAGTCGGATAAAAAGACAGGTACATGACGACCGTCAGCACCAGGGTGATAGGGATAACGATCATCACCACCACAATCGCCTGCCCGACTATCACCGCCACCAGCACGCTTAGCAAGGTCGGCAGCAGCACGCTCAGCACCGCCCAGGCCAGGCCGTAGACGGTAAAGGCGCTGCCTGCGCCGCGTACGGCGAAGAAGCTGTAGAACACAGCCTTGCCGACCGGCATCTTGTTCCATGCGATCAGCGGCGCGGCATACCAGAAAGCCATCATCGCAGGCAGGTAGGCCAGCGCCGCCACCAGCATGCCGGTAAACAGGCTGGATTCCCGCATTGTCTTGTTGTCCATCGGCTTTTGCCCGAGGATGAAATCCCATAACGCACCGCCGTCCACCAGGCTGGAAATCGCAATCGCCGCGACAGCTGCCACGATGTACAGCAAGCCGAGCTGCAATAGTTTCAGGAATGCAGGGGAACGGAAACCCGTCAGCAACAGGTTGGGATAGACGCGCTTGCCCTGCTCTACGTGCCTGCAGGCCTGCATGAAACTCATGGCAAATACCGGGATCAGCATCAGCGGCAAGAATTGCCCTACTACGGGCAGGATCCCTATCGCCATGCTGAGAAACATATAGGCAAAAAACAGGGTTAATAATTCCGCCGGCTGCTTGAGGAAGAGCTTAAAGCCCTGTTTGACCCACAGCCAGCCGGTTTTTGCATTCGGCTTGTTCATACTAAATCATCAATTCCCAGGTAAAGCAGGCGCAGGCAAGGAGACACGCAGGCGTAGTATGCGCTCAAAATGGCCGGGATCGTGCGGCGTCAGCATCTCTGCGTCGCGCGGCAAATGGTAGTCGTACAGGCGTGACAGCCAGAAACGCAGCGCCGCGGCGCGCAGCATGGCCTGCCAGCCGCTGCGCTCGGCGCCGGTGAAAGGACGCACCGTGTGGTAGGCCAGCAGCATCGCCTCCACTCTCGCTAGGTCCAGCGCGCCGCTGGAGACGTCAATGCACCAGTCATTGACGGTGACGGCTACGTCGAACAGCCAGGTATCACAGCCGGCAAAGTAAAAATCGAAAAATCCGGTCAGCCGGTCGCCGTCGAACATCACGTTGTTGCGGAACAGGTCGGCGTGCACTGGGCCGCGTGCAAACGCGGCGTATTCCGGCCCCGCGGCAAAAGCTTGCTGATATTGCATTTCGTCGCGCAGCAATTGCTGATTAGACCCAGACAGGAAGGGCAGCACCACCGGCGTAGTCGCCTGCCACCAGTCCAGTGCGCGCAAATTCGGCTGGTGGAGTGGAAAGTCCTGCCCTGCCAGATGCATGCGCGCCAGCATGGCGCCGACTTCAGCGCAATGCGCAGGCTGCGGCGACATTTGCGAAGAACCTTCCAGCTTGCTGACAATCGCCGCAGGCTTGCCGTGCAGCGATGCCACCAGCTCGCCCTGCGCATTGGCAATCGGCGCAGGCACCAGCACGCCACGGTCTGCCAGGTGGCGCATCAGCTTCAGGTAAAACGGCAATTGCTCGAAACTCAGGTTTTCGAAGATGGTCAGTACGTATTCGCCTGCGTCAGTCCGGATGAAGAAATTGCTGTTTTCGATACCGGAAGCAATTCCCTTGATCGCCAGCGCTTTGCCTAGCGGGAATTGCGTCATCCATGGCCCCAGGTCGTCCAGGCTAACCGATGTAAATACTGCCATATCTATAAAAACGTCTTAAAGCGGGTGAAAGGAAGGCTGGCCAAACACTGCAGGCGGCCATGCATTTATGCGGGGTGCCAGGAAGCGGCCCGCATAAAGGCCGCGCCAGGCCTGGCGTTGTTTATTTTTTTGTCGCTGCCGTGCTGGATGCCGGCGCAACGGCGGCCGGGTTGGGCGGCAAGGTATCGATAGGGTCTGCGGCTTCCTTGGTTTCCTTCGGTCCGCCGAATTCCTTGATGGTCCACATGGCGGGCCGGTTGGCATCGCCGTTGGCCGTGCCCTTGGCGGTATTGCCTATCGAAGGGTCGCCGCGCAGCGTGTAGGTGCTTTTACCTGATTTAACTTCCACCTCGTTGACTTTGCCCTTTTCGCGCTTCTCGGTAATCTTGTTGCGCGGCTCAGGCTTGACGATAGTGACGCCGGTATCCGGGCCTTCATCCAGTCTTTCCAGTTCGGGAGGGGGAGGTGCTTTGGCTTTTTCCTGTGCCAGCGCCAGCGCCGGGGTAAAAATGGATGCCAGACCTGCAAGCATCCACAGCGCAAGCATCTTTTTGGACATTGTTTTCATGATAATTCACTTTAAGTTTGCTGACAGTCTTGCGAGCATTGTAACAAATGCCGGGGTGACTCCCAGAAATATCATTGATAAAACCGCGAGCGGCATAGCCTGCAACACACTATCCCGCACTCTTGCCACTGTACTATCATGCCGTGGAGCCGATAAACTCTGCGATAATCATTATTGGTCAATATATGCGATGATTCGCGCGCTTTCAGTGTGGTAACACGCTCATGCCTGGCAATCGCGGCGCCTATCTATATCCACGCACATCCACTCTTTCCTGCCTTCACTCTTATGCAAAAAACCCTGTTACTCGTCGATGGCTCCAGCTACCTGTACCGCGCATTCCACGCCCTGCCGGATCTGCGCAACCCGCAAGGAGAGCCGACCGGTGCCATCTACGGCATGATTAACATGTTACGCCGTTTGCGCACTGATTACCCTGCTGCCTACATAGCTTGTGTCTTCGACGCCAAAGGCAAGACCTTCCGTGATGATTTGTATCCGGAATACAAGGCGCAGCGCGCGTCGATGCCGGAAGACCTCGCCAAGCAGGTGGAACCCATCCATGAAGCAGTACGCCACATGGGCTGGCCCATCCTGATGGTGGACGGCGTGGAGGCCGACGACGTGATCGGTACGCTCACAGTCGAAGCGGTAAAGCGGGGATTGAACGCCATCGTCTCCACCGGCGACAAGGACCTGGCGCAACTGGTCAACGACAAGGTCATGCTGATCAATACGATGAGCAATGAAAAACTGGACGAACCCGGTGTACTGGCCAAATTCGGCGTGCCGCCCAACCGCATCATCGACTACCTGACGCTGATAGGCGACACCGTGGACAACATCCCCGGCGTCTCCAAGGTCGGCCCGAAGACTGCGGTCAAATGGCTGGCGCAATACGACTCGCTGGATGGCGTCATTGCCAACGCAGACAAGATCACCGGCGCAGTAGGCGAGAACCTGCGCCAGGCGCTGGACTGGCTGCCGCAAGGCCGCGTGCTGATCACAGTCAAGACCGATTGCGACCTGTCCGCCCACATGAAATCCATCGTCGAATCGCTGGTGTCCGTTCCGGAAAACAAGGACGGCATGATTGCGTTTTATTCCCGCTACGGTTTCAAGACCTGGCTCAGGGAATTGAGTGGCAATCCTACCGCCAATGCCACGCCGCTGGCAGGGGCAGGACCGGCGCAAGGCGGCCTGTTCGGCGATGACAGCACTGGCGCAGCATCAGGAGCCACACCACAGACACCGCAGATACCGGCGGCGCCGGCAGTCACGCGCTATGAAGCCGTCTTGACTGAGGCGGAACTGGACGCCTGGATAGAAAAAATTTCCGCCGCTGCGCTGACGGCCGTCGATACAGAGACCACGTCGCTGGAACCAATGACAGCGCAGATGGTGGGCATCTCGCTATGTTGCGAGCCCGGCATCGCTGCGTATATCCCGGTCGCCCACAATTACCCGGATGCGCCGCAGCAGCTGTCGCGCGAACTGGTGCTGGCAAAAATGAAGGCATGGCTGGAAGACCCCGCCAAACCCAAGGTCGGCCAGAACCTGAAATACGACAGCCACATCTTCCAGAACCATGGCGTGCGCCTGCAAGGCATCGTGCACGACACGTTGCTGGAATCCTATGTGTTTGAATCGCACAAGTCGCACGACATGGACAGCCTGGCGCTACGCCATCTGGCGCACAAGACCATCAGCTTCGCTGAAGTGTGCGGCAAGGGTGCATCGCAGATCTGCTTCGACCAGGTCGCGGTTGACAAGGCCACTGCCTATGCCGCAGAGGATGCAGACATCACGCTGCAGCTGCATAACGCCATGTGGCCGCAGATAGACGGCAACGACAAGCTGATGCACATCTATGGCAAGATAGAATTGCCAACCTCCGTTGTCCTGCAAAAAATAGAACGCAACGGCGTGCTGGTGGACAAGGACCTGCTGGCCAAGCAATCGAATGAACTCGGCATACGGCTGCTGGACCTGGAACAGAAAGCCTATGAGCTGGCGGGCCAGCCCTTCAATTTGAATTCACCGAAACAGCTGGGTGAAATTTTCTTTGAAAAACTGCAACTGCCGGTCGTCAAAAAAACCCCGTCCGGCTCGCCGTCCACCGACGAAGAGGTTCTACAGAAGCTGGCGGAAGATTATCCGCTGCCGAAGATATTGCTGGAATACCGCGGCCTGGCCAAGCTGAAATCCACCTACACCGACAAGCTGCCGAAGATGGTCAACACAGAGACCGGCCGTGTGCATACCAACTATGCACAGGCGGTGGCCGTTACCGGCCGCCTGGCGTCCAACGACCCCAACCTGCAGAATATTCCTATCCGCTCCACCGAAGGCCGGCGCATCCGCGAAGCCTTTGTCGCCGGGCCGGGCAATGCCATCATTTCCGCCGACTATTCGCAGATCGAGCTGCGCATCATGGCGCACATTTCGGGCGACGCCAGCCTGCTGCGCGCATTTGAACAGGGCGAAGATATTCACCGCGCCACTGCGGCAGAGATTTTCGGCGTACCGACCACCGAAGTCAGCAGCGAGCAGCGGCGCTATGCGAAGGTGATCAACTTCGGGCTGATCTACGGCATGAGCGCATTCGGGCTGGCCGGCAACCTGGGCATAGAGCGCAGCGCCGCACAAAGCTATATCGACAAATATTTCATGCGCTATCCGGGCGTGGCGCAATATATGGCCGACACGCGCACGCAGGCCAAGGCGCAGGGCTACGTGGAAACCGTATTCGGCCGCCGCCTGTGGCTGCCGGAAATCAATTCTCCGAACGGCCCGCGCCGGCAGGGCGCGGAACGCGCGGCGATCAATGCACCTATGCAGGGCACTGCCGCCGACCTCATCAAGCTGGCGATGATCGCCGTGCAGGGCTGGCTGGAAAGCACGCAGATGCAAACCCGGATGATCATGCAGGTGCATGATGAACTGGTGCTGGAAGTGCCCGATGCCGAGCTGGAACTGGTCAAACAGAAGCTGCCGGAACTGATGGCGAATGTCGCGCAGTTGAAGGTGCCCTTACTGGCCGAAGTCGGCATGGGCAAGAACTGGGATGAGGCGCATTAAGGAAAATCAATTCCGTGCGCTGCGCATATCGCCTGGCCCCAGGCTATATGCGCAGCTTTCCGAACAAAAACATGAAGAAGACAATACGATGATGACAATCTTTGCCGCGCCGGTGTTCGACGCAACGGTGATATTCGAGGGACAGGAATTATTCAAGGGCAAAGGCTCCGCCAGCCTCTGGAGTGAAAAACTGGCGGCCGAACTCGGCATCGCTGTGGGCGTGCAGAAAGTCGGCACCGGCTGGGCACTGTGCGGCGCCGTCGACGGCGAGGATTGCCTGTGGGGCATACACGGGCAGCGGCTCAAACGCATCAGCACCAACCCGGCCGGATAAGACGGCATGACTAGCCGCTCTCATCCCCTATAAAGGCGGCTTGTTCACCATCAGGAAATACACGCCCAGCATCGCAATGAATGCCGGATAACCGAGACGCTCCCAGTATCTCGCATAGCGCCAATAAACATCCGGCAAGGCGTTGCCGCTGGCATAGGCCAGTTCAGCCAGCCTGCGCATGCGGATTTGCAGCCAGACCACCGGCAGCCAGCACAGCCCCGCCACCACATACAGCAGGATGGACCAGCCCAGCCAGCCGCTGGCCAGAGGCCAGCCTGCCATGTGCGCCATTGCGATGCCACTGGCGGGTTGCACAATGACCGCGGGCGTTGTAAATATCCAGTCCGCCAGCACCACGAGGCGTGCAACGACGACCTGCGCTTCCAGGCTCTTGCTGCGATTGACAAAGAACATGTAAAACGCGGATCCGAAACCTGTGCCTACCAGCAGCACGGAAGACAGGATATGTACGGTTTTAAGCAACAGGTAGGTGTTCATGCTTTCCCCTTTCAAGCGGCGGGTGCAGTCGCCAGCCTGGGGCGGGCCCGCTCGCCCGCATACAGCACCACCAGGATCGCAAGGACCGGAATGTTTTTGAGGATGGGGCCAAACGGGTGCAGCCAGAACTGCGGCAGGTAGACAGTGATCAACGCCGTGTAGGCAAGTATTACTGCCATTTGCAGCAGCCACAGACCGCGCCGCGGGTAGAACAGGCAAGCGGCTCCCATGAGGATGTCAAACCCCGCGGCGGCGTATAAAGCGGCAACCGCAATGTTCCCGTGCAAGCCCAGAGGCGCCAGCAATTCCAGGCTGGACGGCACAGGATACACGCCCAGCGACAGGATGCCGGTTGCCAGCCACAGCACTGCAAGCGCGATGCGGAATACCGCGTTGTTCCAGTCCGCCATCGCCTGCGCGCGCAGGCTTTCTGCCGAGGCAACCGCAAACCAGGTGTCACCCGCTATTGGCGCATGCTTCAGCAATGCAGCAAACCGGCCGGCATCGGCAACGTTATTGTCTTGCAGCATGCGCAGTGTATCGGGCGTAAATACTTTTTGCGGCAGCAGCCTGGCAAGCCATGCGCCCGCGCGCATCATCGGCATGGGAATGGGAAAGTAGGCGGCGGGCGGCAAGCCCATCAGCTGGCGGTATGTTTCCAGCATTGCCTTGTAGCTGATCGCGGCGGGTCCAACCGCATTGACGACGGCGCTGTCGCCATCCTCCGCCAGCCACTGGACCACGGCCCCGCACAGGTCGTCGATATGCACGGGCTGCAGCATCTGTCCGCCATTGCCGGGCAAACCCATGGCCGGCAGGCTGGACAGGCTGCGGAACAGCCGGCTGCTGGCGCCATCCACGCCTATCAGCAGCGATGGCCGCAGCACCAGCCACCGACCTGGCCCGGATACCAGCGCGGCATCGGCCTCGCGCTTGCTGCGCATATACGGCGTGAGCGCCGCCGGGTCCGCTGCTTCGTCCGCACCGCCCAGCGCGGATATCTGGATCACACGCACGCCGGCGATGGCGGCGGCGGCAAACAGCGCTTTCGGAGCGTCACGGTGTACTGCATTAAAACTGGCGGCTTCGCTCTCGCCGAGTATTCCCACGGCGTTGATGACTGCGTCCATATCGCGCAGGCGCGGCAGCCAGGCCTGGACATCATGGTCGCGCATATAGTCGATGGCGATGTCGGGGCTTTTGTTGATGACGCGGACGCCGCTGACCACCTGGTGTCCCGCCATCGACAACATTTGCACCATGTGCCTGCCGACGAAGCCGTTGGCGCCGCATACGAGGATACGCATCTGTTTTTCCTTATTATTTTTTTCAGGATTTTTTCTGTTATTTCAGTCACGACAGAAATGTTCTGTTTTAAAAATAGAGGCATGCAATACCCCCTTTTTTTCGTTCTTTTTTTTACTCTTACTTCTTCTCACCCCGCACAAACTTCTGCACGCTTGCCCCCATCTTCAGCAGCTTCATCAGCGTCGACGGCTCCAGCCTCAGCATTTCGTCGGTCCAGGTCGTCACGGTCTTCATCAGCGCCAGGGTTTCGGCGATACGGGCCTGGGTTTCCTTGTCTTCCTGCCTGATGTCCGGACTATCCAGGCACTGCTGCAAGGTGTCTATAGTCGGACTGAATTCCCTTTCCTTGCGCTCGCGCACAACGGTGCGGAAGAGCTCCCAGACATCCAGCGAAGTCTCAAAATGCGCCCTGCGGTCGCCCATGATATGGGCCAGCTTGACCAGCTTCCAGTTCTGCAGCTCTTTCAGGGAATTGGACACATTAGAGCGGGCCACGCCCAGCGTGTCTGCAATTTCTTCTGCCTGCATGGGTTTGCCGACGATATACAGCAGTGCGTGAATCTGGCTGACAGTGCGGTTCACACCCCACAGCGTGCCCATTTCGCCCCAGTGCAGGATAAATTTCTGTTTGACAGGTGTAAGTTCCATGACCTCATCTTAGGTAATTCTCTAATTTCAGTCAAGACAGAAATTAAAGAATTCAAAGACATTCCGTGGCCGATAAAATCACTTGCCCATGACAATTTTCAATTTGCTCACTTTTCGCCAATTTCCGTTATGCTATTGCGGTATTTTCAACGCGGTGCGGCCATGGAATGCAATCCGGGGCGCACTCAAGTAAACCACCATGAGGAGACAGGCATGCAACAGCAAGATTTCGACAGTCTGGTAGGCAAATCCGGCACGGACGAGGGCATAGACCGCCGCAGCTTTATCAAGGTCGCCATGGGTACGGGCTTTGCTGCTGCGGCCATGCCCATCTGCGCGCAGACTGTTGTCAAGACCGATACCGTGGGACTGACCGCGGGCGAAGTCAACGTGGTCGTCAACGGCCAGAACGTGCCTGTGTACCGCGCGCAGCCGGAAGGCAAGACCAACCTGCCGGTCGTGCTGGTGATTTCCGAAATCTTTGGTGTGCACGAGCATATCGCCGACATGGCGCGCCGTTTCGCCAAGCAAGGCTACCTGGCGCTGGCGCCGGAACTGTTCATCCGCCAGGGCGATCCCAGCAAATACGGCACTATCGCCGAACTGATGAAAGAAGTGGTATCCAAAGTGCCCGACGCGCAGGTCATGGGCGATCTGGACGCCGTAGTGGCGTGGGCCAAGGCGAATGGCGGCAATACCGACAAACTGGCCATTACCGGCTTTTGCTGGGGCGGCCGCGTCACATGGCTGTATGCTGCGCACAATCCGCAGATCAAGGCCGGCGCCGCGTGGTATGGCCGCATCGTCGGCGAGCCTTCCGCCTTATCGCCGACCAATCCCATCGATATCGCACCGACGCTGAAGGCGCCAGTACTGGGGCTATACGGCGGCAAGGATACCGGTATCCCGGTCGACACCGTGGAAAAAATGAAGGCCGCGCTGGCCAAGACCGGCAACAAGTCGGAGTTTGTCATTTATCCGAATTCGGGCCATGCATTCAATGCCGATTACCGCGCCAGCTATGTGGAAGCGGATGCCAAGGATGGCTGGAACCGCGTGCTGGCCTGGTTCAAATCGCACGGCGTAGCCTGACGCTGAAACGCCCGGGGTGAGCCGGAAAAGCTGGGTAACGGCTACCCTGGATTTTGTCGTTGAAGCGGATTGGATTTGCTCAAATCCTCGCTCTGTGTTCTAATTTGCAACCGAGTTGCATTTCGTTTGCATTGATTGATCAAATAGAGGTTTAAAATTCATTCCACGCTGCTATCCATCCTGCTGGCAACCACCATTGCCGGCGTGCTGAGCATTAGTGCTGCAGCCATTTTTTCTTTTTCGCTGCTGTCCAAGGTGGTGGAACGCATGGTCAGCCTGTCGGTCGGCATCATGCTGTCCACATCGCTGCTGCATGCACTGCCGGAGGCCTTTGAATCCGGCGCCGATCCGCGCACGCTGTTCGGCTGCCTGATGGGCGGCCTGCTGGCCTTTTTCCTGTTGGAGAAATTTGCGATCCTGCGCCACTCCCACCATCATGAAGGCGACGGCCACCATCATGAGCACGGCCATGACGCGCACGAGGCCGGTAAAGCCGGCTGGATGATTCTGGTCGGCGACGGCCTGCACAACTTCACCGACGGCATCCTGATCGCCGCCGCCTTTCTGGCTGATCCCAAGCTGGGCCTGGTTACCGGACTGGCAATCATCGCGCACGAAATCCCGCAGGAAATAGGCGATTTCATCGTGCTGCTGAATGCCGGCTTCAGCCGCGCGCGCGCCTATATGTACAACCTGATCTGCAGCCTGATGGCGGTGATCGGCGGCCTGCTCGGCTACTTCACTTTGGGCAATGCCAGCAACCTGATACCCTATGTATTGGTGTTGGCGTCTTCCGGTTTCATCTACATCGCCTTAAGCGACCTGATGCCGCAGATGCAGCGCCGGGCCACTATGCGAGAAACCATACCGCAAGTCATCCTGATCGCGGTGGGCGTCGCGCTGGTGCTGTTTGTCACCCGTCACAACCACTAGGAAAAAAGACGTGCAAAACAAAGTCGCAGGCTATGGCTGGGTTCCGGATCTGCCGGACCACAGGGATCACGGTTTTATTGCTTTGCCCGGCGCGGCGCTGCCTGCCAAGGTTAACCTGCGGCCCTTCTGCCCGCCGGTGCTGAACCAGGGCCAGAAAATCGGCAGCTGCACGTCGCACGCAGTCTGCAATGCGCACCGCTACGACCAGATGAAACAGGGCGGCACGCACTTCCTGCCTTCGCGCCTGTTTGTTCACTACAATGCGCGCGCAATGATAGGCACTGAAAGGCAAAACCACGGCGCGCAGATCCGGGACGCCATCAAGAGCATTGCCAAACAGGGCGTGTGCCGCGAAAACGCCTGGCCGTATGTCGCCAAAAAGTATGCGACAAAGCCATCCAAGGCTGCCTATGCGGAAGCGCTGCAGCATCAGGCAGTGGCTTACCAGCGGCTGAAGCAGGACCTGGAGCATTTGCGCGCCTGCCTGGCCGGCGGCCACCCTTTTGTATTCGGACTGACCGTGTACGACAGCTTTGAGTCCGATGCAGTGGCAGCCAGCGGCAACCTGAAAATGCCGGGCAAGAAAGAAGGCCTGGTGGGCGGCCATGCAGTGCTGGCGGTCGGCTATAACGACAAGACGCAGCGTTTCACCGTCATGAATTCCTGGGGCGATGCCTGGGGCAAGAAGGGCTACTTTACCGTGCCGTATGACTACGTGCTGGAATCCAACCTGGCGGCGGATTTCTGGACCATACGAACGGTAGAACTCTGAAAGCATCAGGGCGGCCATTGCCGCCCTGATGCTTTATGGGGATAGGACTGTCGCCTGGCCGCTCAGCTTTCGCTGCCTGTCGCCACCGGCCGCGCCGGCTCGGAACTCCATTCGCTCCACGAACCGGGGTACAACGCGGCTCCCGGTAAACCCGCCACTTCCAGCGCCAGCAGGTTATGACAAGCCGTCACCCCCGACCCGCACTGCATGATGGATTTGGCTGAATCCGGCAGGAAAACACTCCACTCGGAACGCAACTGCTCTGCGGACTTGAAGCGGCCGTCCGCCTGCAAATTGTCCTTGAAAAAACGGTTCTTGGCGCCGGGAATATGCCCCCCGACCGGATCTATCGTCTCGTTTTCGCCGCGGAAGCGGTCAGGCGCGCGCGCGTCGATCAGCGTGCGTGAAGACGTCGCAAGGTTGCCCAGCACGTCGGCGACGTTGACTTGCGGCACCAGGCTGGTCTTGGCGTTGATGCCGCCGCGTACCGGCCCCGGCACCTTGTCCGTCAGCGGCAGCTTCTCAGCGGTCCATGCTGCGATGCCGCCGTCCAGCACTGCCACGCCCTTGTGCCCGACCCAGCGCAGCATCCACCACAGCCGCGCGGCAAACATGCCGCCGTGCGCATCATAGGCAACGACCTGGGAAGAATCGTCCACCCCCCAGGAACGCAACGTATGGATGAACTCCTGCTTGTCGGGCAACGGATGGCGGCCGTGAAAAATACCGTTGGACGCGGCCTTGGCGCCGGACAGCTTGTTGTCCAGATGGGCAAACCGCGCATTGGGCAGGTGGCCGGCATCGTAGGCTTTCTGGCCGGCATTGGTATCGGCCAGGTCATGCCTGCAGTCCAGCACTACCCATTGCAGTTTTTCTATATTTTTTGCGAGGTCTGCTGCTGAAATCAGTGTGGTGTACATCTGTTCTCCTCATACTCACGTTACAGGCTTTCCCTGAGCATAACGAAGCAAGTGGCCTCATTCCGAACTGATGGGGTCCGAGGCTATTGCCGGCTTATTATTTTTAGAATTGTAAAATGTTGCTGTCAATCCACTTGCTAAAATGACCGCAATTCCCAGCCAGCTGGTCCACGTAAGGACATCATGCCATAACAATACATCCCAGGCACTGGAAAACACAATCCCCACGTATTGCAGGTTGGCTGTTACCAACGTATTGCCCAGCCGGTAGGCACGCGTCATCGCCACTTGCGCCGAGGCGCCGGTAAAGCCGATAACCAGCAACAGCAGGAAGCCTTTCATGCCGTGATGATGCCAGACAGACACACTTTCGGGCGCGGTAAAAGCGCCTGCCAGCAGCGACCCCAGCAGGCCGGCGGCCAGACATGAGGCGGAGAAATAAAAAACCACGCGGTATTCCGGCTCGCCCATCAGGCCCATCTGGCGTACCTGCATATAAGCCAGCGCCGCCAGCATGCCGGACGCGAGCCCGACGATGCCTCCCAGCATCTGGTCCTCGTGCATGCTCGGACGCAACAGCAGCACCACACCGGTAAACCCGAGCACGATCGCCACGACCAGCCCCATGTCCACCTTCTTTTTACCGTGCCACCAGGCACCCGCAAACAGGATGGCGGCGATCCAGACCGGCGACATGTAGTTCAGCGTCACCGCCATCGCCAGCGGCAGCTTGGTGATGGCAAAAAACCACATCCATAGCGCCACCACGCCGATAAACCCGCGCCACAAGTGATGGAAAGGCAGGCTGGTGCGCAGCGTGCCGCCCTGCAGCCGGATCAGCACATAGATCATTGCCATGCCGATGACCCCGCGGTAGGCGACGATCTCGGCGGTGGAATAGTAGTCGGACGCCAGCTTGACGCAAACGCCCATGATGGAAAACAGGAAACTGGCTACGAGCATCCACAGCGATTGCATGATTCTGGGGCCTGAGTTCGTCAACGGGGAACACGCAAAAATAAAGGGAAGACCAGCTTCCCCGAATTCCTGCGCAAAAAATTAAAACTGGATGTTACTTCGGTACCACTCGTGGAAATGCTGCATGCCGTCTTCCATCGGCGACTGGTAAGGGCCGACTTCGCTGACGCCGCGGTCCAGCAGGATGCGGCGGCCGGCGTCCATCCTTTGCGCGATCTCGTCGTCTTCAATGCAGGTTTCCATGTAGGCGGCGCGCTCGGCTTCGATGAACTCGCGCTCGAACAGCACGATCTCTTCCGGGTAGTAAAACTCGACCACATTTTTGGTCTTTCCGGTTTCCTGCGGCCACAGCGTGGACACCACCAGCACGTGCGGATACCACTCCACCATAATGTTGGGATACAGCGTAAGCCAGATCGCACCATAGGGAGGCGCCTCGCCATTGCGGAACTTCAGCACCTGTTCCTGCCAGGCTTTGTACTTGGGCGAGCCGGATTTCAGCAGGCCGCTGTTGACGCCTACGGTCTGTACACTGTAGTCGGCGCCGAATTCCCAGCGCAGGTCTTCGCAGGCGACAAAACTGCCGAGGCCCGGATGAAATGGTTCGACGTGGTAGTCCTCCAGGTAGACTTCAATGAAAGTCTTCCAGTTATAGTCGCACTCATGCACTTCGACGTGGTCCAGCATGTAGCCGCTGAAATCCAGGTCTTTGGTGACGCTGAGCTGCCCCATTTTTTCCATCACGTTATAACCGTTCTGTTCGAACAGCAGGCCGTTCCAGTTTTGCAGCGGCGTGCGGGACAGGTTCAGGCAGGGCGTGTCGGCAAAATGCGGCGCGCCTATCAGCTCGCCCTTCAGGTCGTAGGTCCAGCGGTGCAGCGGGCAGACGATATTATTCGTATTGCCGCGGCCATTGAACATCAGCGCCTGCCGGTGGCGGCATACGTTGGACATCAGTTCTATCCCGTCCGCGTTCCGGACCAGCATGCGGCCTTCGTTCTCGGCAACAAGCGTGGCAAAATCGCCGACATTGGGCACCATCAGCTCATGGCCGACGTAATGCGGACCTGACTGGAATAGCTGCTTGATCTCGCGCTGCAACAGGGCTTGATCAAAATAGACGTTTACTGGAAGTTGCGCGTTTGAGCGCGCGAGTTTGGAAAAAGAAGCCAGATCGGACATCCCCACCCCCCAAATTAATTTGCACCAACCTAAAGGAGAAAGAATCCGCAAAAACCTGTTTTCAAACGAAAATTCAAACGAAAAACGAAATGAAGAGGAAATTTTGGACAGAGCGGGCGATTATACCCGAATTGGGGAAGGAGGGCCATACCGGATTTTAGCGAACTGATAAGGCCAGAAAAGCCTTTATCCGCGACTATACGCAGATCGACGGGCTTAGTTGGCCACTTCGGCGACAACTTCTTGCTGCGGCTCTTCCAGCGCATCCATCAGCGCCCGATCCACCAGCTTGTCGAGCACCAGCACCTGCGCGCGTTTCTCGCGGAATGCCTGCTCCAGTTCTTCGGCCGAGACGGAAAAGGATTTCTCTTTCTGGCTGCTGGTAAAGATATACAGGCTGCGCATAGGGCTTACCCACGCCAGCTTGACCCTGGCAGTTTCGCCGGTCTTGCGGGTAAATTCCAGCCAGATGCCCCGCTCCAGATTGGCGACGGCATCAGTAAACTCGTCCACCTCGGGCTCGGGTGCCGGCGGCTCCTGCTCAGCCTTGGCGCGTTTTTCCAGCCTGCGTTCCGCTGCTTTCTGCGCGACTTCCACTGCGATTTCCAGTTGCCGCTCGGGGGAAATATCCAGCGGCGCGCGTACGATGGACGCATGGCATTCGGCCAGCTCGGCAAAAAATTGCAGGCGGTCGGCGTCATTCCATTTAATGACGTTAAGCCACTTGTTCAGCGTTACCAGTATCGAAGGCAGGCGATTGATCAGTTCCTGACGCTGCTGCGCGGTAATCTTGGGCTTGGTGCTCCAGATCAGGTCGTCCATGGTCTTCAATGCATCTTCCACGGCCTGCGGCTTTTCTTCCTTGACGGTATAAGCGAGCGTCAATACCTTGACCCAGCGGTCTTCCAGGAAGGTTTCGACAAACGCGACTACCTCGCCGGTACCGACGCGCATCGCCACTTCGCTGTTGGCGGCAATGTTGGCCTGCTTGACCTTTTCCTTGCGCAGCGCACGTACGATAGGCTCCTGCAACGCCGTGGCGGCAGCAGCCTCTTCCTTTTCGACGAAGCTTTCGATATCGGAAGCGACTTCGTCGAACAGTTCCAGTTTCTGGTCGAATTCCTGCTGCACGCGGTTGACGTTGCGCCGCAGCGTCTGGTAAAGCGGGTCTTCCTGGCCTTTTTTCTGGTCCCAGGCGACGCTATGCTTGGTCAGCAGGTCGATCAGCCGGCGTGCAGGATGGGCTTCCTTGAAGAAGAATTCCTTGTCGATCAGCGCAGCCTTCAGTACCGGTATCTGCAGAACCCCGATCAATTCCTTGATTTCATTCGGGATCGTCTGGTTGCGGAAGACGGTATCGAAAATCTTGGACAGCAGGTCCAGCGTGTTCCGCTCTACGCCTGACGTCGCCAGTTCCGGCATCTGGTCTTTCAGCTGCGACAGGCGCATCACACCCTGCGCGCCCGCCACCAGCTGGCGTATCGCCATGCCTTTTTGCAAATCCGCCAGGTAATTGAATAGCTGGGTATCGACTACGCCGGACTGGCCAAACCCGCCCATGGCACCCGCAGCCTGGCTACCGGCGCCCACATGCGGCTGGCCGAAACCTCCACCGCCCTGCTGGGTGCCTTCCTGTACCGCACGGGCAAGATCGTTTTGCAGGCTATCGAACAGGTTGCTGGCGATGCTGGCAGCGCTGGACGAAGCGTCCTGCTGGTGCAATGGCGCCGCAGCCTCGGCGGGCTGGTTCTGGGCCGCGGAAAAATAATTCTTCAGCTTCTGTTCCAGCTCTTCCTTTATCGGCTCCGGCTTTCTGGCCGAGGCGCCGGCACTGTCCATTTTTTTGACGCGATAGGATTCGTGCAGATCGGGCAGGATGCCGCGTTCTATCATTGTCTGGTTCAAGGACTGCAGCAGCGGCGACAAGTCAAACAATATATCGGTGCGCAACAGCGGTAGCACCAGATGATGCGCTTCCTGGTCCGGATTGAACTCGCACCAGGCTGCATTGATCACCTTCAGAAAAACCTCGGGACGGAATGGGTTCTGCGGCACGCTGATGCTGTCATAGTCCATCAGCGTGGCCAGGCGCATGTTCAGCGCTGCCAGTTGCTCGGCGCTCGCCAGTTCCAGCGAACGGCTGACCCGGCCTATCGCCAGCTTTTTGTCCATCTCTTCATAAGAGACTAGTGACAGCGCCACATCCTGCGGTATCGCTTCGGGCTTTTGCCCTTGTTGCAATATCTGCACTTCTTTGCGAAAAGCATTCTCCAGGCCGCTGGATGCAAGGTAGTAAAAAGCATACCCGTTATTTTTCAGCAACTGCGCTGCATTGAAACTGAGGTTAGCCTGTTTCGGATCCGCCTGCTGTTCCGACGCGGCAAACAGCGCGTTTGCCAGGCGTGCGGAAAATGCATCTATCTGCGCTACCGCCAGATGCGATGCCTGCGTTACCAGCGCGCGCAGGATCTCGCTGCGCAGGGAGAGCGCGGGCGATTTCTGTAAGGCCTGGTTTTCGGGCAGCGATGGCATGGTGCTATCAGTTTAGCGTAGGTTTAACTTGGGTTAAATCAGGACAGGCCTGAATCATATAAAAAAATTGCCGCTTTCTGCAGTCCGGTTACGAAACATTACATCTCGTTAAGATTCAGTCACTTAGCAAAGAAACTGCTGAAAAATTATTCCGGCTGGAGAAGCGGGCGCCAGGATAATTTCGCAACGGACTTGGCAGGGGCTTTTTAACCAAGTACAGCTAATATATACGAATAATTTCCACATGGAAATGTTTGAAACGCAATTTAGGCTCTTTTTTTGCATTATTTTTTGGCACAGCCCCGAACGACCGTGCTAAAACTTTCAGCAAATTTGCTCAAATGCCAGTGTATTCAAGTGGTTTGCTCTAAAATACAGGGTTAGATTTCATTTTTAGCTTGCCGTTTTAGGACTTTAGGCCCATGCCGAAAAAAATACCAAGCACCAGCCAGCCGGACTCCTTCGAGGCCGCCATGCAAGAACTGGCCGACCTCGTTTCCCAGATGGAAGCAGGGGAATTGCCGCTGGAAGCGTCTGTCACTGCCTATAAGCGCGGCTCTGAACTGATCAAATACTGCGCCGGGCAACTGGACAAGGTGGAAACCCAGGTCAAAATCCTGGAAGCCGACATGTTGAAACCGTTTTCCGCCGACACCGACAATCACCGCAGCCAGGATGGCGACGAGGTCGATGCATGAGCGACAGCTTCCGTAGTTGGATGAAAGCAACACAGGCAGATTTTGAATTGACGCTGGAGCGCTTGCTGCCCTCCGCTGTAACCGTTCCGGAGCGGCTGCATCAGGCAATGCGCTACGCCGCGCTGGATGGCGGCAAGAGGGTGCGCCCGCTGCTAGTCTATGCTGCCGGCCGGCTGTTCGATGCGCCGGCGGAATTGCTGGCCAGGGCCGCCGCCGCACTGGAAATGATCCATGCCTATTCGCTGGTGCACGACGACATGCCCTGCATGGACGATGATGCGCTCAGACGCGGCAAACCCACGGTACACGTGCAATATGACGAAGCCACCGCACTGCTGGTCGGCGACGCATTGCAGGCGCAGGCATTCGTGGTGCTGGCTGGCGGCGATGAAGAAAATACGGACAACGCGGCGCGCGGGCTGGCGATGGTCAGGCTGCTGGCGCATGCCGCAGGCTCCGTCGGCATGTGCGGCGGCCAAGCGATCGACCTTGCCAGCGTCGGCGTGGCGCTGACGCAGGACCAGCTGGAGCAGATGCACAGGCTGAAGACCGGCGCGCTGCTGCGTGCTTCGGTGCTGATGGGCGCCATGGCAGGCAAGACGCTGACAACGGCGGAAGTGGCCGCGCTTGACGTGTACGCCGGCGCAATCGGACTGGCCTTCCAGGTAGTGGATGACGTGCTTGATGCAACCGCCGATTCGGCGACGCTGGGCAAGACGGCCGGCAAGGATGCCGCCGACAACAAGCCTACCTATGTATCGATCCTGGGACTGGATGCCTCCCGGCAGCTGGCAGAAAAATTATGCAGCGACGCCCATGCAGCGTTGTTGCCGTTTGGCGAAAAAGCCCAACAACTACACGATCTTGCCGACCTGATCGTGCAGCGGAAAGCGTAATATGAATTTACTCAACACCATCGACTCCCCTACCGACCTGCGCAAGCTGACACGTACGCAGCTCGGCCCGCTGGCAGATGAGCTACGCCAGTTCGTCATCGACTCCGTCTCCAAGACGGGCGGCCACCTGTCGTCCAACCTGGGCACGGTAGAGCTGACGATTGCGCTGCACTACGTGTTCAACACGCCGGAAGACCGGATAGTATGGGATGTGGGCCACCAGACCTATCCGCACAAGATCCTGACCGGCCGCCGCGAACAGATGCATACGCTGCGCCAGCTGAACGGCATCTCGGGCTTTCCGCGCCGCGTGGAGAGCGAATACGACACCTTCGGCACCGCCCATTCGTCGACATCGATTTCCGCTGCACTGGGCATGGCGATGGCGGCCAAAACCAAGGGTGAGGACCGCCATGCGATTGCCGTCATCGGCGATGGCTCGATGACGGCCGGCATGGCCTTTGAAGCAATGAACAACGCCGGCATCCATGAAGATGCCAGACTGCTGGTGATCCTGAACGACAACGACATGTCGATCTCGCCGCCGGTGGGGGCGCTGAACCGCCACCTGGCCAAGCTCATGTCCGGCAAGTTCTATGCTGCTGCCCGCAATGTCGGAAAATCCGTGCTGCCGCCGCCGATGCTGGAACTGGCCAAGCGCCTGGAAGAACATGCAAAAGGCATGGTCGTTCCCGCCACGATGTTCGAGGAATTCGGCTTCAACTACATAGGCCCCATCGACGGCCACGACCTGGATTCGCTGATCCCCACGCTGCAGAATATCCGCAACCTGAAGGGCCCGCAATTCCTGCATGTGGTGACCAAGAAGGGCCAGGGCTACAAGCTGGCGGAAGCCGATCCTGTGCTGTACCACGGCCCGGGCAAGTTCAACCCTGCCGAAGGCATCAAACCTGCAAGCAAGCCTGCCAAGCTGAACTATATGCATGTGTTCGGCAACTGGCTGTGCGACATGGCAGCGGTGGATAAGCGCCTGGTCGCCATCACTCCCGCCATGCGCGAGGGCTCCGGCATGGTCGAGTTCGACCAGCAATTCCCGGACCGCTATTACGACGTCGGCATTGCCGAACAGCATTCGGTAACTTTCGCCGCCGGCCTGGCCTGCGAAGGATTGAAACCGGTGGTCGCCATCTATTCCACCTTCCTGCAGCGTGCTTACGACCAGTTGATCCATGACGTGGCGCTGCAAAATCTGGACGTCACCTTTGCGCTGGACCGTGCCGGCCTGGTGGGGGCAGACGGCGCGACGCACGCGGGTAATTACGACATGGCCTTCCTGCGCTGCATCCCGAATATGGTCGTCATGGCGCCGGCCGATGAGAACGAATGCCGCCAGATGCTGACCACCGGCTACCACTACCCCGGCCCGGCGGCAGTGCGCTATCCGCGCGGCGCCGGCACAGGTGCCGAGATCCAGCAGGAACTGACATCGCTGCCGATAGGCAAAGGCGAAATCAGGCGCGAGGGCAAGGGCATTGCGATCCTGGCTTTCGGTTCCATGGTCCATCCTGCATTGCAGGCAGCCGGCAAGCTGGACGCCACGGTTGCCAATATGCGTTTCATCAAGCCGCTGGATGTGGAACTGGTCAAGAGCCTGGCCGCATCGCACGATGCGCTGGTTACCGTGGAAGAAGGCACGATCATGGGCGGCGCCGGTTCTGCCGTGGCCGAAGCGCTGGCGGCAGCAGGCATCAGCAAGCCGCTGCTGATCCTGGGCCTGCCGGACCAGTTCATCGACCATGGCGACCCCGCGCTGCTGCTGGCGCAATGCGGACTCGATGCGGACGGCATAGAGGCGTCGATCAAAAAACGGTTTATCACCGAAAAACCGAAGCTGGCAGTCAATAATTGAACTGCCGCCAAATAAAAAAGCGAAGCTCTCCGGCTTCGCTTTTTTTCTTTTTGCCGCGGGTAGAATAAGCGCTCCACCAGTACCAGTAGATCAACCAGGAATCCACGATGACCAAGAAGAACTTTCCCGCACTGAAGCTGAGCGCCATCGCCGCGCTGGGCTTGCTGGCATGCACCGGCGTGCAGGCTGCCGATCGCGGCGCACCGCCAACCCGCGTTGCCGCCGTGACCGATACCTATGGCGATATTACCGTCAAAGATCCTTACCGCTGGCTGGAAAAACAGGGAGACCCCAAAGTCCATCAATGGAGCGTGGCGCAGGACAAGCGCACCCGCAACTACTTCGACAAGCTGCCTTTCCGCAAACCCATCTTCGACAATCTGATGACGCAGATTTCGGCGACGTCCAGTTCGTATTACGATCTGCACCCCGCCGGTGACAAACTATTTGCAATGTACAACCAGCCGCCCAAGCAGCAGCCAATGATCGCCGTGCTGGGCAATGCCGCCGATCCGGCGCAAGCCAAGATCGTGCTGGACCCGAACGTGCTGAACAGCAAGGGCACCACGGCAATAGACTGGTTCGTGCCTTCGCATGACGGCAGCAAGGTCGCCGTATCGATGTCGGACAACGGCAGTGAAGACGGCTCGGTGCACATCATCGACGCGGTTACCGGCAAACAGATAGACAAGACCATTCCGCTGGTCCAATACCCTACCGGCGGCGGCAGCGTCGCATGGAAGGCGGACGGCACCGGCTTCTGGTACACCCGCTACCCCGGTGCAGACCAGCCGGCGGACCGCCAGCATTTTTACGAGCAGATCTATTTCCACAAGCTGGGCGACGATCCCGCGAAGGATACCTATGTGCTCGGCAAGGATTTCCCCAAGGTCGCT
This sequence comes from Undibacterium sp. TJN25, assembly GCF_049339885.1. Taxonomy (NCBI): domain Bacteria; kingdom Pseudomonadati; phylum Pseudomonadota; class Betaproteobacteria; order Burkholderiales; family Oxalobacteraceae; genus Undibacterium; species Undibacterium sp. TJN25. The sequence continues at coordinate 92,383 of NZ_JBMPPM010000013.1, forward strand.
GAAATCGCGCTGGATAGCCATCAGAATCCGAACTATGTAGTGGCCTCTGTGGCCAACGGCGACGGCGGCGAGTTTGCCCACTATGTGATCGGCCAGGACGGCAGCGTCAAGCAGGTCAGCCGCTTTGAAGACAAGATCGTCGCCGCTACCATAGGCGAAGACAATGCCATGTACCTGGTGTCGCGCAAGGATGCGCCGCGCGGCAAGCTGCTGAAACTGAAGCTGGAGTCGAAACTGGATGCGCTTGATCTGGCGCAGGCAAAAGTGATTGTTGCAGAATCGGACGCTGTCATCCAGCCGGGCGGCGAATTCGGCGGCTCGCCGGTGATCGTCACCAAAGATGCATTGTATGTGCGCGAGATCGTCGGCGGCCCTTCGCGTGTGGCAATTTACGACCACGAAGGCAAGGCGCGCGGCACGCTGCCGCTGCCTGACGTAGCAGCAGTGGATGAAGTGGAAGCATTGAGCGACGGCAGCCTGCTGTATTCGGTAAAAACGTATCTGAACCCACCCTACTATTCCCGCTACGATGAAAAATCCGGCAAGGCCGCAGCGACGAAACTCGCGCAGACCAGCGCTACCTCGTATGGTGACACGGAAGTGGTCAGGGAATTTGCCACCTCCAAGGACGGCACCAAAATACCGTTGAACATCGTGCGCCGCAAGGGCATCAAGCTGGACGGCAGCAATCCTGTACTGCTGAACGGCTACGGCGGCTATAGCGTGAACCAGACGCCGCGCTTCCTGGCGCCTGCAACGCGCCTGTGGCTGGATGCGGGCGGTGTGTTCGTCATCGCCAACCTGCGAGGCGGCGGCGAATTCGGCGAAGAATGGCATAGCCAGGGCGCCCTGGTGAACAAGCAGAATGTATTCGACGACTTCACCGCAGCAGCACAATACCTGATCGCCCAGAAGTACACGACGAGCGAGCACATGGCGGCAATAGGCGGCAGCAACGGCGGCCTGCTGATGGGCGCAGTCTTCACCCAGCATCCTGAGCTGTTCAAGGCGGTCGTATCCCAGGTGGGCATCTATGACATGCTGCGCGTGGAACTGGATCCGAACGGCGCTTTCAACACCACCGAGTTCGGCAGCGTCAAGAATCCCGACCAGCTGAAAGCACTGTATGCGTATTCGCCTTACCACCATGTGCAGGACGGCGCCAAATATCCGGCAATCTTCATGGCGACCGGCGAGACCGACGGCCGTGTCAACCCCATGCATTCGCGCAAGATGATTGCACGCCTGCAGGCGGCGACTGCCGGCAAGCCGGTGTACCTGAGTATCAACTCGCATGCAGGCCACGGCATAGGCAGCTCGCTGTCGATCAAAGCCAACCAGACGGCAGACGTGTATGCCTTCCTGTTTGACCAGCTGGGCATGAAATTTCCGGCAAAATAGTCCGCCCCAGCATCCAGCATCATCAAAAAAAAGGAAGCCTCGGCTTCCTTTTTTATTCTGCACTAACGAGAAAACACTAGCGCTGCCTTTCCTTCTCCCACAGTACATCGCTGCCGCCGGCATAGCGGTTCAGTACGCGCGACAACACAAACATCAGGTCGGACAGGCGGTTCATATACTGGCGCGGATGATCGTTGATGGTTTCGGCCTTGCCGACACTGACGATGGCGCGCTCGGCGCGGCGGCACACGGTGCGGCACACATGCGCAATCGCCGCGGCGCGCGAACCGCCGGGCAAGATGAAATCCTTCAGCGGCTCCAGGCCGGCATTGTAGTGTTCCAGCATGGCATCCAGGCGCGCTACCTGGGCATCGGTGATCAGCGTATAGCCGGGAATGCACAGCTCTCCCCCCATATCGAACAGGTCGTGCTGGATGGAAACAAGCTCGTGCTGCATCTGCTCCGGCAGGTCTTCGCACAGCAGCACGCCGATGTGGGAATTCAGTTCATCCACATCGCCCATTGCATGTACGCGCAGCGCGTCCTTGTCTACCCGGCTGCCGTCGCCCAGGCCGGTCGTGCCCTTGTCTCCGGTGCGCGTGGCAATTTTTGAAAGTCGGTTTCCCATGGCAAATATCCGTAAAATTGGAGATGGCCAGAGGATACGGCAAAACCCCGGAAAGTGCATCCCTGCGCGTCAGGGTGCATAATATGCCCATAGAACAATAAATCCGGAGATTGCAATGAACCACCCTGCCTCACTCGCCGCGATCAGGAAACCGTTGCCGGAAGAATTGCTGCTGGCGCTGCAAAACCTGCTGGAAGACCGCTGCAGCACCAGTCTGGCGATGCGCGAGCACCACGGCAGCGACGAATCCTCGTATGACCCTATGCTGCCGGACGCCGTGGTGTTCGCACAAACCACCGAAGAAGTCTCCAGCATCGTGCGGCTGTGCAACCACTATGAAGTGCCGGTCATTGCCTATGGCGCCGGCTCTTCGCTGGAAGGCCACATCCTGGCCTTGCGCGGCGGCGTCTCGCTGGACCTGTCGCAAATGAATAACATGGTCGCCGTGCATGCGGAAGACCTGACAGCCACCGTGCAGGCCGGCGTCACCCGCAAGCAGCTGAACCTGGAGATCAAGGATACCGGCCTGTTCTTTCCGATAGACCCGGGCGCGGACGCGTCGCTGGGCGGCATGGCAGCCACCCGGGCCTCCGGCACCAATGCCGTGCGCTACGGCACCATGCGGGAAAACGTGCTGGCGCTGACGGTCGTGACTGCCGATGGCCGCATCATCAAGACCGGCACCCGCGCCAAGAAGTCCTCCGCCGGCTACGACCTGACACGCGTGTTCGTCGGCAGCGAGGGCACGCTGGGCATCATCACCGAAGTCACGGTCAGGCTGTATCCATTGCCGGAAGCAATTTCCGCAGCGGTCTGCACCTTCCCTAGCATTGCCGACGCCGTCAACACAGTCATCCAGACAATACAGATGGGTGTGCCGGTTGCGCGCGTGGAGTTCCTGGATGAAAACGGCGTCAAGGCGATCAACGCCTACGACAAGATGCAGCTACCGGAGAAATCGCTGCTGCTGTTTGAATTCCACGGCAGCGAACACGGCGTGCAGGAACAGGCAGAACTGGTGCAGGAAATAGCCGCCGCCCACGACGGCGGCGACTTTGAATGGGCCACGCGGCCGGAAGACCGCTCGCGCCTGTGGGCCGCCCGCCACAATGCTTACTTTGCATTGCTGCAGATGCGCCCCGGCGCACGCTCCATTTCCACCGACTGCTGCGTGCCCATTTCCATGCTGGCGGAATGCATAGGCGAAACCCAGCTCGACTGCGAACGCTGCGGCATCGTCTATTCGATCATCGGCCACGTCGGCGACGGCAATTTCCATGTCATCATGATGATAGATCCGGAAGACGCGGAAGATATCGCCAAAGCGGAAGGCGTGAATGCCCGCATGGTCGCGCGCGCCATTGCCATGGACGGCACCTGCACCGGCGAGCACGGCGTAGGCCTGCACAAAATGGATTTCCTGATCCAGGAGCACGGCGAAAACGCCATCGACATGATGCGCGCGCTGAAGCACGCGTTTGATCCCAAGAATATTATGAACCCAGGGAAAATCATCTCCTGGGATAAAAACTGAACATGGCCACAAGACTCCCTCCGGTACACGCCCTCTCCGCCTTTGAAGCCGCCGCCCGGCACGGATCCTTTGCCGTCGCAGCAGAAGAACTCTGCATCACGCCCTCCGCGCTATCGCACCGCATTCGCTTGCTTGAAGAGCACCTGTGCGAACGCGTATTCCTGCGTGAAGGGCGCAGCGTCACGCTGACCGAATTCGGTCGCCGCTACCTGGACGTCGTGCGCGCGGCCTTGCGTACGCTGGCGGAATTTCCATTACCGAACAAGGCTGCTCCCAACCAGCTGCGCGTCAAGGTCACTCTGCCGCCGACCTTTGCCCGCTATATGTTCCTGCCGCGTCTCGCCAGCTTCACCAGGCGCCATCCCGACATTGAAATCGAGATCTTCCTGTTCGTGCCGCTGTACGACCTGAGCCTTTCCGAAAGCGACGTCGAAGTCAGGTTCGGCGGCGGCGAATATCCGAACCTGGTCACGAAAAAACTGTTCATTGAACCAGCTTTTGTGGTCGCCAGCCCGGACTACCTCAAAACCATCCCCCCTATCACTACCCCGGCCGACCTGAAGCATGCGGCTTTGCTGCGCTCCGCGCTGGAGCCCTGGCAACCGTGGTTTGAAGTGGCGGGGCTGGACTGGCCGGAACCTGGCACCGGCCTGCGTCTGGATGACCTGGGCCTGCTGCTGGAAGCCGTCAAGCATGGCCATGGCGTGGGCCTGACCCGCCGCCATTTTGCGCAGGAAATGATAGACAAGGGCGAGGTAGTGCGGCTGTTCGACATACAGTTGGCCACGCCGCCGCACGCCTACTATCTAGCGCACGAAGCGCAGCCGACGATGCGGCCGGAAGTGGCGACTTTCATCGCGTGGATGCTGGAAACCTTCCAGAACGGCGCCTAGCGCCGGCAATCAAACGCATAGGAATGTAGCCTGCACAGAGCGCAGCGCAATCCGGAAATTATACGATGGCCGGAGGAGCACATCCCGGGTTGCGCTACGCTCCACCCGGGCTACGTAATTGTTGAATAGCCCCGCGAACCATCAGGCGACGTTATGTCCCGCCGATGCAATCCAGATAGAAAACCACTGTTCCCGCGACAGTGTAATGGCAGTGGCGGCAACCGCCTCGCGCACCGCCTCCAGGCGGCCGGAACCTGTCAATGCCAATGGCCTGGACGGATGCTGCAATATCCATGCTATCGCCACCGTGCTCACGGACACCTCCAGCTCAGCGGCAATTGTTTCCAGCGCCTTGCGTACGCGCACGGCCTGCTCCGTCTGCTCATTAAACAGGCGGCCGCCGGCCAGCGCGGACCAGATCATCGGTGACATCCCCAACCGCTGGCACTGGTCCAGCGTGCCGTCCTTCAGCGGCGCCATGTGCAGCACCGACAACTCCACCTGGTTGGTCACCAGCGGAAAGCGCGAGGCCAGCAGCTCAAACTGGGAAGGCGTGAAGTTGGATACGCCAAAGTATTTGACCTTGCCGCTCTGCTGCAGGCTTGTGAAGGCCTCTGCAATTTCATCGGCATCCATCAAGGGATCCGGCCTGTGGATCAGCAGCAGATCCAGGTAGGCTGTACGCAGGTTGAGCAGCGAACGCTCTGCGGAAGCGATAATGTGCGCGCGGCTGGTATCGTAATGCTGCACCGTGTGTGCAGGCCGGCCCGGCGACACCAGCTTGATGCCGCATTTGCTGACGATTTCTATCTTGTCGCGCAGCGAGGGCTGCAGCGTCAGGGCTTCCCCGAACAAAGCCTCTGCCTGGTAGTCGCCGTAGATGTCGGCATGGTCGGTCGTTGTAATGCCTAGTTCCAGGCTTTGCTGCAGAAAAGCCAGCCTTTGCTGAGGCGACATATTCCATGATCCCAGCCGCCACAGGCCAAGCACAATACGCGAAAATTCAGGCCCCGGTACGGAAGGGGCACGGGAAAGGGACAAGCGGGGAGTTTGCATGGAGCGTCAATTCAGGAGGTCGTATGAACGGAAAGCGCATGATACCCGAGCGACAACAGATTTGCATCCACCCACAAGCCAAAGTGCACCGGGCATGCAAATAGCCCCGCGGCTGGCCGTATAACCGGCCAGCCGGATTCCGCTCAATTGCCGGTTTTTTTGTAATTGGAATAGCTCAGTTCGTATTCTGTATCCGACTTGGCCAGCAGCTTGCGCGCCAGTATGCGGCGCTTCTCATTGGCGGCGATCCGCACTTCGTCGTTGACCAGCGTGGTGTCTATCACCAGCAAGGAACCGACATCGAGTTCACCGGCAACACCGCCCAGTACTTTCAAGGCGGTAGCCACCTTGGCATCGATATGCATCATATCGCCGCTTTCTTCATCGACAATCATCTTGCCGGACAAGTGCGAAAACAGCTGCTCCGCCTTGTCCCTGGAAGAAAATCCTTCACGCGGTTCAAACTCCAGCGACAGCGCCTTGACGTTCTTGTAGGTAATACGCTTCACGTCGGTAATCCTGGTTGCCGTCAGCACATTCTCCACCGTGCTGGCAGGTACGGGAGTACGGCCCGCCTCGTCCAGCAGCTTTTGCACCCGCGCATCTTCGCTGGCCTGCTCATCGGTATTCAGTGCTTCGCCGTTTTTCTTCAGCATGCGGCTGATCGTATGGTCTTTCACATAGCGTATTTCATAATCGGTCTTGTCTTCGCGCGTGACTTTTCCGCTGCTATCGCGTTCCCGCACTATTTCATGCTCCATATACGTGTATTTGTGCCGCAGCGCCGTCAGGTTCTTTTGCTTTTCCGCCAGAGTCCTGGTCAGCACGTCGACGGATGGCACAGCATCGGCGGACGCCGCATCTGCCGCCGATACCGTATGCGTGGCAGACGCCAGCGCCATGCTTGCAAACATGCAGGAAAGGAATATTTTTTTCATAGCGCAGCCAGTCATATAGGAGTATTCGGGAGCGGTGGAAAATAGCCGGGCCTTCACAGCGCGGCGGAAAAAGCCATATTACATTGAATTGCAACATCTGATCAGGCGTTGCAAATCCATCGGACGATTCCTACACAAAAACGCGAAATTTTCCTGTTTGCGAACCAATTCGTCAAAACTATGATGAAGTTCCTCTCACGCGAATGGCCGGGCCCTGATCATGAAAAACCTGTTACACCAACGTATGGACAGCGAAGAAACCAGCTTTACCGAAAGCTATGTACCCATCAGGAAACAGCACGGTGAAAACCGCGATCCAGACATGGGCGGCTATGACGGCAAAGGCAGGACTTCCCGTAAACAGGAGAAGACCGCAAAGGCCAAGGGCGGCGGTACAGATTCTTACGCAAGATAGAACTCTCGCCGGTTTTATCCGGCTCAGCAGCAATTGCGAGCAACTGCGGCCAAGCCGGAATATGACGAAACCTGAAACGGCGCCAGGCTAGGCAATCAGCTTGTCTTCCTTAAACATGTTCTTGATGCCGCGCAATGCCTGGCGGATACGCGCCTCGTTTTCTATCAATGCAAAACGCACGTATTCATCGCCGTACTCGCCAAAACCTATGCCGGGCGACACGCATAGCCGTGCCTTCTCCAGCACCTGCTTGGCAAATTCCAGCGAGCCCAGGTGGCGATAGGCTTCCGGTATGTGGGCCCAGATATACATGGACGCCTTGGGATTGTCCACCATCCAGCCCAGCTCGTGCAGGCCCTTGACCAGCACGTCGCGGCGGCGCTGGTATTTGTCGCGGATTTCATTCACGCAGCTCTGGTCGCCTTCCAGTGCCGCGATTGCGGCCACCTGCACCGGCGTGAAGCTGCCATAGTCATGGTAGCTCTTGATGCGTGCCAGCGCCGCCACCAGTTCCTTGTTGCCGACCATGAAGCCTATGCGCCAGCCCGCCATGTTGTAGCTCTTGGACAGCGTAAAAAATTCCACCGCCACGTCGCGAGCACCCGGCACCTGCATGATGGATGGCGCTTTCCAGCCGTCATACACGATGTCGGCATACGCCAGGTCATGCACCACGAGAATATTGTTTTCCTTGGCCAGTTTGACCACGCGCTCGAAAAAATCCAGTTCCACGCATTGTGCCGTGGGGTTGGACGGGAAACCGAAGATCATCATCTTTGGCTTTGGATAGCTTTCGCGGATGGCGCGTTCCAGCTCGGCAAAGAAATCGACGCCCGGGCTCATGCGGATGGAGCGGATATCGGCGCCGGCAATCACCGCGCCGTAAATATGGATGGGATAGCTGGGGTTGGGCACTAGCACGGTGTCGCCCTTGTCCAGCGTCGCCAGCATCAGATGCGCCAGCCCTTCCTTGGAGCCTATCGTGACGATGGCTTCCGAATCGGGGTCGAAATCGACGTCGTAGCGCGACTTGTACCAATGCGCAATCGCCCGTCTCAGGCGCGGTATGCCTTTGGAGGCGGAATAGCCGTGCGTATCGGGGCGCCTGGCGACTTCAACCAGCTTGTCGACGATATGCGCCGGCGTGGCGCCATCGGGATTGCCCATCGACATGTCGATGATGTCTTCGCCGCGGCGGCGTGCCGCCATCTTCAGCTCGGCGGTGATATTGAAAACGTAGGGAGGGAGGCGGTTGATACGCGAGAAGGTATAACCCCGGCCCGGCGGAGTAGTAGAGTTTGTCATGATCAATTGTACGTAAGCGCCCGGAACCGTCCGAGCGACGTTGAAGCTGATGCTTCGTGATTGATTCTATACAAGCTGCCGCCAGGCGGCAAACATTTCATTCAGCCTTGTTGTACCTGCCGCAAAGACTCCAGCAGATCCGCCGTTCTGGTATAGCCTGAGGCTATCATGTGCAGCGCACCTTCATGTACCAGCAGCAGTGCGGGAAAACCGCGTATACCCCAGCGCTGGGTCTGCTCGAAATCTTCGCGGGTTTCTGCCGATGTCGAATAGGCCGTCAGGGTTTCCTGAAAACTGTCCACGTCGTAATCATCCCCGCCGTCGGCAGCGTTCAACGCAGCCACACAGACGTCGGACAGCACTTTCGGCTTGGTGACATCCAGGCCTTCGGCATAAAACGCATGCTGTATCGCGCGAAAGACAGCGAGCTTTGCACGCGGCGCCAGATCGTCGGCCAGTATGCGCGTTGCTACCACGGCGCGGCAGGCGGGCTCGGTGTCGTACACAAAGCCCGGTTGCGACATGCCGTCATTGGAAAACGGCAGGCCGCTGGCCTCGGCCACATGCTTCCAGTGGCCCAGTATCGTCGCCTTTTTCTGCTCATCCATCAGCTCGGTGTTATAGGCGCGCAGGCCGCCGACGATGATGTCCATCTGCGCTTCCGGCATCCCGGCGAGCAAGGCGTCCAGTTCTGGGCCGAAACCGTAGCACCAGGAACACATGGGGTCGGCGATGTAGATAAGCTGGGTCATGCGGATGCCTGAAAAAGGTTAAAGCGCTATTGTAGCCAAACTCCGCATTGCGCATGCCATGCCATATCGGGCACGCATCAGGCCGGGTACAGGGCGCCCAGTATCCGCAAGCCCTTTGCGCCGGTAACTTCCGGCAGATTGCCGGGCAGCCTTTGCGTGAAGCTTTGCGCCAGCCACGCAAATGCCAACGCTTCGACATGGCTGGGCGAAACGCCCAGCTCATCCGTCGTCGTCACGCAGGCATGGCAGCCGCGCTGCGCCAGATAGCTACCTATCATGCCGAGCAGGCAAGCGTTATAAGCGCCGCCGCCGCAGACATACACGCTGCCGGCATCCGCTGCATGATGCGCGATGTCGTCAGCGATTGTCCGCGCGGTAAAGGCGCACAGCGTGGCTTGCACGTCCACCGCGGCAAGCTGCGCGAACGGCGCCAGCTTGTCCGCCATCCAGTCGGGCCGGAACAGGTCACGGCCGGTACTTTTGGGTGGCGCCTGGCGCAGATAGGGCTCGTCGCTCAGCGCATCAAGCAGTGCCACATTAATCTGCCCCTGTGCAGCCCAGCCGCCGTTGTCGTCGTAGGTCTTGCCCTGGTGCTGCGCGATCCACGCATCCATCAGCACGTTGCCGGGACCGGTATCAAAGCCGGTGGTCGTGCCGTCGGCCCGCAGAATGCTGACGTTGCCTATGCCGCCGATATTGACCACCACACGGCAGACGCCAGGAGCGCCAAAGACCGCGCGGTGGAATGCCGGCACCAGAGGAGCGCCCTGCCCGCCCGCGGCTACGTCGCGGCTGCGCAGGTCGGCGATGACGTCGATACCGGTCAGCTCCGCCAGCAGCGCAGGGTTATTGGTTTGCCGCGTGTAACCCAGTTCAGGCCTGTGCCGTATCGTCTGTCCATGCGCGCCGATGGCGCGGACTTTTGCATCGGGATGTTCTTCCAGCAGCGACGCCACACAAGCCGCATAGCGCTCCACGACGGCGTTCGCCGCCAGCGCCTCCATGTGGATCTCGTTCATTCCGGGCTGCTGCAAGGCCATCAGCTGTTCGCGCAATTCGGGCGGGAAAGGCACGTAGCTGCTGGCCAGCATTTGCATGCCCAGTCCGCTGCCTGCCGCGTCGGGCAAGGCCACCAGCACCCCATCGACGCCGTCAAGGCTGGTGCCGGACATCAGGCCTATGTAGAGGTCGGGATTGCGATCGGAAGTCGTGTTCATTTGCGAAAAAAATAAGTGGAATGGACAAAAAAATGGCCGAACATCTGTTCGGCCATTTTAGCGTGTTTTTCGGCTTACCTCGATGCCAGCCGCATGCTGGAGTTCAGCACCGGATCGGGACGCAGCAGTGCAAAACGGTGCGCCATGTCTGCGGCAACGTTTTTGAAATGCGCCATCTCATTAGCTGCCAGCGGGGCTGCATTCGGGATGTTGACTGTCAGCGGATCACGCGGTTCATTGTTGATGCGGAACTCATAGTGCAGGTGAGGCCCGGTCGCCCAGCCTGTGGAGCCGACATAGCCGATGATGTCGCCTTGATTGACCTTGCTGCCTTTATGGATGCCCGTAGCAAAGCGGCTCATGTGCGCATAGGCAGTGCTGTAGTTATTCCAGTGCTTCAGCACGACAACGTTGCCGTAGCCGTTTTGCGTGCCGGAAAAATCGACAACGCCGTCACCGGCTGCACGGATCGGCGTGCCAGTGACTGCTGCAAAATCCACGCCTTTATGCGCTTTCCACAAACCCGAGATAGGGTGGACGCGCATCGAGAAACCGGAAGAAATACGGGTGAATTCGATAGGCGATTTCAGGAAGGCTTTTTTCAGCGACTTGCCGTCGAAGGTATAGTAGCCGCCGTGGTCGGCGCCGGATTCGTCAAACCAAACCGACTGGTAGAGCTTGCCTGCATTGTTAAACTCGCCTGCCAGCACGCGGCCGGTCTTCAGCAGTTCGCCATCCTGGTAAAAGGTTTCGTAGACGACGTTGAAATGGTCCCCCTTACGCAAATCGGATGCAAAATCGATATTGGTCGAAAACATATCGACGATCTGCGAAGAGATATTGTCGGGGATATTGGCTTCGTCGGTCGCGGCAAACAGCGAAGAGGAAATTGTTCCGGATGCCATTTCGACACGCCTTTCCAGCTTGGCGGTGGAATCTGTCGCAATGAACTTGCCGTCTTTATCACGGCTGACCAGGATAGTGTGGGCAGGCTTGTCATTGTTGGCCATCAACGTGGCTTGCAACCACTCCAGCTCGCCTTCGTCATTGGTCTGCGCACGTACGGATTTGCCAGCCTTGACCTGCATCACATTGCGGGCGACAGGGTCGGATTTGATGAAATTGGTAGCATCGTTGTCGTCCACACCCAAGCGTATCAGCAGGGCGCCAAGGCTGTCGCCGCGCAGTACTTTTTCCTGGCTGACGAAATGCTGCTCTGCTTCTTCCAGTGCTTCGACCTGCTGATCCAGCTGCGGCAATGCCAGCTGCTGGGTAATTTTCTTGACAGGCAGGTCGGCTGCGTCGGGCGCCATAGGGGCGACAGCGACAGCGCCAAATGCACAAATTGCAAGAAAAAGGGCGGAGAAAGAAACCAGGCGCGAGGTGCGGGTTGTTCCGAACAACAGTCTGCTGCCAGAAGCTAAACGAATGAATTTATCTGATGGACGCATGCAATAAGTTAAAATTGACTGTTTTTATCGATTTATTTCGCCAGCCTGGACTCGTCCGGCTGCCAAAATAAGCGGCAAGTTTATTACAAACTCGGGCTAACGCAAAGCGCTGATTATGGGTTCCCAAAAAGGATTCGACCAGCGGTGTTACAAAATAAGTTTTAGATCATTATGACCACTGAACAGACCACGCCACCGACCATTCCAAAAACGCTAGACAACAAGCCATTACCCTTATCCGACGCCGTGCAGCACGCACTGGCAGTCGCTAAACGAGGCGTGGACGAACTGCTCATCGAATCCGAATTTGCACAAAAACTGGCACGCAGCGAACAAAGCGGCAAACCCCTGCGCATCAAGCTGGGCCTGGACCCGACTGCACCGGATTTGCACCTGGGGCATACCGTTGTACTGAACAAGATGCGTCAGTTGCAAGATCTGGGCCATACTGTGATCTTCCTGATCGGCGACTTCACGTCGATGATAGGCGACCCGTCCGGCCGCAATGCCACCCGCCCCCCGCTGACCCGCGAACAGATCGAAGCCAACGCGATGACCTACTTCAAGCAGGCCAGCCTGGTGCTGGATGCAGCGAAGACCGAGATCCGCTACAACTCCGAATGGTCGGACCCGCTGGGTGCGCGCGGCATGATACAGCTGGCATCCAAATACACGGTTGCCAGGATGATGGAACGTGACGATTTTACAAAACGCTTCAAGGCAGGCACGCCCATTTCGGTGCATGAATTCCTGTACCCGCTGATGCAGGGTTACGATTCGGTCGCGCTGCACTCGGACCTGGAACTCGGCGGTACGGACCAGAAGTTCAACCTGCTGGTTGGCCGCGAATTGCAAAAAGATTATGGACAGGAGCCGCAATGCATCCTGACCATGCCTCTGCTGGAAGGCCTGGACGGAGTGGACAAGATGTCCAAGTCCAAGAACAACTATATAGGCATCACTGAGCCGGGCAATATGATGTTCGCCAAGATCATGAGCATTTCCGACACGATGATGTGGCGCTATTACGAGCTGCTGTCTTTCTGCTCGCTGGAGCAGATCGTGCATTACAGGAAAGCCGTCGCCGAAGGCCAGAACCCGCGCGACATCAAGGTGGCGCTGGCACAGGAAATCGTCACCCGTTTCCACAGCAGGCAGGCAGCAGACGATGCGCTGAACGATTTTGTCAACCGCTCCAAAGGCGGCATCCCGGACGACGTACCTGAGCTCAGCCTGAGCGGCGCACCGATCGGCATCGCCCAATTGCTGAAGCAGGCCAACCTGTGCGCCTCCACGTCGGAAGCGATGCGCATGGTGGATCAGGGCGGCGTGCGCATAGACAGCGCGGTCGTCAGCGACAAGAACCTGCAGGTGCAGGCAGGCACGCTGGTGGTGCAAGTCGGCAAACGTAAGTTTGCCAAGATCACGCTGAGCGCATGATTGCACTCCTGCAAAGGGTAAGTCAGGCCGGCGTGGTCGTGGATGGCGAGACAGTAGGCGCCATCGGGGCCGGCTTGATGGTGCTGATCTGCGCCGAACGCGGCGACACCGAAAAGCAGGCAGATACATTGCTCAACAAGCTGCTGGGCTACCGTGTCTTTACCGATGATGCCGGCAAGATGAACCGTAGCGTCGCAGACGTCGCCGGCGGCCTGCTGCTGGTGCCGCAATTCACGCTGGCCGCCGATACCAATTCCGGCACCCGCCCGTCATTCACGCCGGCCGCGCCGCCGGAAGAAGGCAAAAAGCTGTTCGACCATTTCGTCGCACAGGCCCGCAACCGGCATGCTGATGTACACACCGGCCAGTTCGGCGCCGACATGAAAGTGTCGCTGACCAATGACGGCCCCGTCACCTTCTGGCTGCAAATCAAACCCGAAACGAAAACCCCATGACAGAAATCCTGCTGATACGGCACGGCGAAACCGCATGGAACGCCGTGCGCCGCCTGCAAGGCCACCTGGACATCCCGCTGAACGAAGAAGGCACGCGTCAGGCCAAGGCACTGGCCTGGGCGTTGAAGAATGAAAAACTGGATGCCATCTTCTCCAGCGACCTGCAACGCGCACTGCAAACCGCCGGCGAAATCGCCACGCTGCAAAACCTGGACATACAGGTAGACGCCGCACTGCGCGAACGCTGCTTCGGGGGCTTTGAAGGCGTACTGTACAGCGATATCCCGCACCAGTTCCCCGAGGCCTACGTCACCTGGCAATCCCGCGACCCGGATGCCTTATTCCCGCCCGGCGAACGAACAGGCGAAAGCATACGCCAGTTCCACACCCGCACCATGGAAGCCATACTGCGTCACGCCAGGCAGCACGAAGGCAAAAAAATAGCCCTGGTCGCCCACGGCGGGGTCCTCGAATGCGCCTACCGCGCCGCCCAATCCCTGCCGCTGCACGCCCCACGCGACGTCACCATCTACAACGCCAGCATCAACCGCTTTGCTTTCGACGGTGAAACACTGAAGCTGGTGCAGTGGGGGGACGTCACCCATCTGGATGCGGATGCGATGGATGAGATTAACCAAAGCACGGCGAAGCCGTAATTTTCCCTGCTTCGATTCGTTTTTTTGCCAGTACGCAGGCATGCACTTTTAAATAAAGAGCGGTCTGGTTGCCGTTGTTTTTGAATTTGTCGTTGTTTTTGACCTTCAACCGCTGGGAACCTCGCCGATTGTGTGGTGCGGAAAATGGATCAGAAACGGGTGTGTTTGAGCGAAGCGAGTTTCGCCCGTTTCCCATTTTTTGTACCGCACAATCGGGCACCCCGAAGGGGCGAGGTTTGCGGTCGCCTTCTTTGTGCTTACTATTTCTTGGCGACGCAAGAAATAGTAAGTGGCCGCCGGGCCACTCCCGGCCTGTGCCCACGAAGTACGATTTGAAGATTTAGTACCGCCCTGGTGAGCACTGCGCATGTCACGACCTAATGCAACTTGATCCTGGGATTCCTCACCCGATCAATCACCTCAGCCCAGGTAGCCAGCCAGGTATAAAACAAGCCATTCACCGCTATCTGGTGATTCTTGTGCAGCCACCAGTACATCCACTTCGCAATCGTACCTTCGATGAATATCGACCCGCTGGCCAACGCCCCCATCAGGCTGCCGACCGTCGTGTAATTCCCCAGCGACACCAGCGACCCATAATCCTTGTATGTAAATTCCAGCAAGGACTTACCCTGCAGCAGGCGTACCAGTGATTTGGCCAATGTGCTGGCCTGCTGGTGGGCCGACTGCGCGCGTGGCGGCACGATGCCCTGGCCCTCGCCTTGCGGACAGGCGGCGCAGTCGCCCATGGCGAAAATGGCCGGGTCGCGCGTGGTTTGCATGGTCCGGCTCACCACCAGCTGGTTGATGCGGTTGCTCTCCAGGCCGCCGATATCCTTCAGGAAATCCGGCGCCTTGATGCCGGCCGCCCAGACCACGATGCCGCTGGGGATGAACTTGCCGCTGGCCATGCGCACGCCCTCTTTCGACACTTCGACCACTTTTTCATTGGTATGGATTTCCACGGCAATCTGGCGCAGCTCCTGCGCTGCGGCATCGGACAGGCGTTCGGGCAAAGCCTGCAGCAACCGCGTGGCGGCATCGACGATGACGATCTTCAGGTCTTTTTCCGGATGAAAGTTGATCAGGCCGTAGCTGGACAATATCTTTGTCGTCATGTGCAGTTCCGCCGCCAGCTCCACGCCGGTGGCGCCGCCACCGATGATGGTGACGGTGAAGCGCCCCTCGCCCTTGGCGCGCGCTTCCGCCTGCGCTTTCAGGCAGAAGTTGATCAGCCGTTGATGGAAACGCTCTGCCGCGACCGGCGTATCCAGCATGATGCTGTTTTCGCTGGCGCCCGGCGTGCCGAAATCATTGGTCTGGCTGCCTAGCGCCAGTACCAGCGTATCGTAGCCGACAGTCTGCCGCGGCAGCAGCTCGCTGCCGTCGCCGTCATAGGCGGGTGCCAGGTAGATTTCTTTCCTGTCGCGATCCAGCCCGTCCATGCGGCCAAGGCGGAAGTTGAAATGGTTCAGCCGCGCCAACGCAAAATACTCGCGTTCATCGGCGTGGCTATCCAGCGTGCCGGCCGCTACCTGGTGTAGCAGCGGCTTCCACAGATGGGTGCGGTTCGCATCGATCAGCGTGACCAGGGCCTTGTGTTTTTTACCCAGCTTTTTGCCCAGTCGCACTGCCAGTTCCAGGCCGCCTGCGCCGCCGCCGATTATCGTAATTCTGTGCAGTGTTTCTCCATGATGTGATTCCAAGTGTTACTCCCGATAATTAAAAAAGCGGTACGCCGTGCATCATTTTTTATTTAATCGTTGTATGCATATAACTTCGGTGATGTCGGTAACAGAGTAGCATCGAATCTCGTAAATTTATCAGGCTATTGCGATACTCGGTATCATAGCTGTGCAATTTTTGTATTGAAAACCTGCTGCAATTTGCTTATTAATTAGGCAGTTTTTCAGGTAGAATAGCGCTTCCCCGAATTTTCCCTCCCGCTCATCGTGCAAATCGGCCCTCATGTGCTGCGTAATAATATTTTTGTCGCTCCTATGGCAGGCGTGACGGATAGGCCATTCCGCCAATTGTGCAAGGAACTGGGCGCGGGTTATGCCGTCTCCGAAATGGCTGCCTCCAACCGCAAGCTATGGGACACGGAAAAATCCGCGCGCCGCACCAACCATGAAGGCGAGATGGAACCCAAGGCGGTCCAGATCGCCGGCGCCGATCCACAAATGCTGGCCGACTGCGCCAGGCACAATGTGGACAGGGGCGCGCAGATCATCGACATCAATATGGGCTGCCCGGTGAAGAAGGTCTGCAATGCCTGGTGCGGTTCAGCGCTGTTGCAGCATGAAGAGCTGGTAGGACAGATACTGGATGCAGTGGTGTCCGCAGTCGACGTGCCGGTCACGCTGAAATTCCGTACTGGCTGGGACAGGGCCAACAAGAATGCGCTGAATATCGCCCGCATGGCGGAGTCCGCCGGGATCGCCATGTTGACGTTGCATGGCCGTACGCGCGCCGACGGCTACAAGGGCGATGCCGAATACGAAACGATTGCAGCGGTCAAGGCTGCGGTATCGATTCCCGTGGTCGCCAATGGCGACATCACCACGCCGGAAAAAGCCCGTTACGTGCTGCAGGTAACCGGCGCCGACGCCATCATGATCGGCCGTGCCGCCCAGGGTCGCCCGTGGATATTCCGCGAGATCGACCATTTCCTGCGCACCGGCAGCTACCTGCCCCCGCCGCTGATTTCCGAAGTCAGCCGCCTGATGGACGAGCATTTACGAGCGCATTACGCGTTCTACGGCGAGTTCCTCGGCGTACGAACGGCGCGCAAGCATATAGGCTGGTATGTGCAGGATCTGGTGGGTGGCGAAGTTTTCAGGCAGCAGATGAATGTACTGACCTCATGCGAAGAGCAACTGGATGCAGTAAAAATGTTTTTTGATTCGCAAGCCGGTGAACGGTTACAATACCGCCCCGCTGAAGAAAAAATGGCGGCGTAGCGCAACACCGAAGCAGCACTGAATTAGCCCGAAGCCAAAAATAAATCGCGGATGCCGCACCTGGTGCAGAAATCCGCTAGCACGAATCAAACAATAGAAAAAAAGCATGAGCAAAGACAGTATCCAAGAAGCGGTCCATAAGAACCTGGAAAAATATTTCAGGGACCTGGGGGAACAACCGGCCTCCAACATCTACGACATGGTTGTCCTGGCAGTGGAAAAACCGATGCTGGAAATGGTCATGGCGCGCGCTGAAAGCAACCAGTCGCAGGCGGCAGACATGCTGGGCATCAACCGCAATACCTTGCGCAAGAAATTGCAGCAGCACGGGCTGTTGTAATCCGGGTGGCGCGAGGCCAAGGGTAGCCCGGCAGGCAGCCCGGTAGCAAATAAAGCAAGATGAACATAACGCAACCGCACAACATCCTTCACTCTCGTCATTCACCACCATGATCAAACAAGCCCTCATCTCCGTATCCGACAAGACCGGCGTCCTTGAATTTGCGCGCGCGCTTTCCGGCATGGGAGTCAAGCTGCTGTCCACCGGCGGCACCGCCAAATTATTGGCCGACAACGGCCTGCCCGTGACCGAAGTCGCCGATTACACCGGCTTCCCGGAAATGCTGGACGGCCGCGTGAAAACGCTGCACCCAAAAGTGCATGGCGGCATCCTGGCCCGCCGCGATTTTCCTGAGCATGTGGCCGCACTGGACAAGCATGGCATCCCGACGATAGACATGGTCGTGGTCAACCTCTATCCTTTCCAGCAGACTGTCGCCAAGGAAGAGTGCTCGCTGGAAGACGCGATAGAAAACATCGACATCGGCGGCCCGACCATGCTGCGTTCATCCGCCAAGAACCACAAGGACGTGGTTGTCATCTGCGACCCGGCGGATTACCAGCTGGTGCTGGATGAGATGAAGGCAAGCCAGAACACGGTCAGCTACGGCACCAAATTCACGCTGGCGAAAAAAGTGTTTGCGCATACCGCGCAATACGACGGCGCCATCACCAATTACCTGACCAGCCTGGGCGAAGACAAGTCGCATGCGACCCGCAGCAGCTATCCGCAAACCCTGAACCTGCATTTTGAAAAAGTGCAGGAAATGCGCTACGGCGAAAACCCGCACCAGTCCGCGTCCTTCTACCGTGAGCTGAATCCGGCCAAGGGCGCACTGGCCAACTATACGCAGCTGCAGGGCAAGGAACTGTCATATAACAATATCGCCGATGCCGATGCGGCATGGGAATGTGTGAAGTCCTTCGACGTGTCCGCCTGCGTGATCGTCAAGCATGCCAATCCTTGCGGCGTGGCGCTGGGCGAAACGCCTTTTGAAGCCTACTCCAAGGCCCTGCAGACCGACCCGACCTCCGCTTTCGGCGGCATCATCGCCTTCAATCGCGAGCTGGACGGCAAGGCCGCCGAGATCGTTGCCAAGCAGTTTGTCGAAGTGCTGATCGCGCCTTCGTTCACCGCGGAGGCAAAGCAGATTTTCGCTGCCAAGCAGAACGTGCGCCTGCTGGAAATCAGCCTCGGTGATGCCGTCAATGCCTACGACTTCAAACGCGTGGGCGGCGGCCTGCTGGTGCAGGCGCCGGATGCAAAGAACATCGCAGTGGGTGAATTGAAAGTGGTGTCCAAACTGCAGCCGACTCCGCAACAGCTGCAAGACCTGATGTTTGCATGGCGCGTCGCCAAGTTCGTCAAATCGAATGCGATCGTATTCTGCGGCAACGGCATGACGCTGGGCGTCGGCGCCGGCCAGATGAGCCGCATCGATTCAGCCCGCATTGCATCAATCAAGGCGCAGAATGCCGGCCTGAGCCTGGCGGGTTCTGCAGTCGCTTCCGATGCCTTCTTCCCGTTCCGCGATGGTCTGGATGTCGTCGTCGATGCCGGCGCTACCTGCGTGATCCATCCGGGCGGCTCCATGCGCGACCAGGAAGTGATCGATGCTGCCGATGAACGCGGCGTGGTCATGGTATACACTGGCATACGCCACTTCAGGCATTAAACCTATTTCATCTCTCTCCCGCGCAAGCGGGAGAGAATGGGAATTTCTTCATCAATGATCATCCTCGGCATCGACCCCGGTCTGCGCACTACAGGTTTCGGCCTTATCCAAAAGCAGGGCAGCAAGCTCGGCTATATCGCCTCCGGCACGATTAAGACGCAGGATGCCTCCTTGCCGGAACGCTTGAAGACCATCCTGGCTGGCGTTTCCGAAATTATCCGCACCTATAACCCCGATTGTTCGGCGATAGAAAAAGTCTTCGTCAACGTCAACCCCCAATCCACCCTCCTGCTAGGCCAGGCCCGTGGCGCGGCAATCTGTGCGCTAGTAAGCGCTGACCTCTCCGTCGCGGAGTACACCGCCCTGCAGGTCAAACAGGGCGTCGTCGGACATGGCAAGGCAAAAAAAGAACAGGTGCAGGACATGGTGCAGCGCCTGCTGTCCTTGCCCGGCCTGCCGGGAAGCGATGCGGCCGATGCATTGGGCGTGGCCATCTGCCATGCGCATAGCGGCGATACGCTGGCTACCCTGGGCGCGATTGCACCGGAACTGGCCAAACGCGGCTTACGCGTGCGCGCCGGGCGGCTGATAGGTTGATAAGCTGAGGCTTGCCAGATACCGTCAAATGTTGTCAGGCGCGGCTGCGGTACCAGTAGCGGTAGGCTGCCACAAATCCCAGCGACTCATATAAGCGGATGGCGGGCATATTGCTCGCGACGACCTGCAGGTAAGCAGTGTCGGCGCCGCCCTGCTTCGCAGCCTGCAAGATACCTATTGTCAATGCGCGTCCATGGCCCTGCCTTCGCACGAGGGGATCGGTCGCAATATCGAAAATGCCGGCATACTTGCCATCGATGACACCCAGACCCGCCGCAGCGCCGCCCTCTACGCTGCCGTAAATCGCGGGCAAGGCCAGCATTTTCAGCAATTCGACATGCTTGGCTTTTCTTGCCGGCGACGCGTTGTCCAGCCTTTGCATCTGAGCGAACCAGGCGTCCGCATCGAGTTCGCGGTAGATGGCTGGAGCGGGCGGCAGGTCGCCGAGGCTGCTTGTCATCACTAGGCTGTCGTCTATCCGCGCCAACCCTTTTTGTTCCAGGAATATATCCAGCACGTCGTTGTGCGCATGCCCGGTCAACCGGAAGGTCAGCGGGATGTCCTGCCGCGCAAACAGCGCTTCGCAGTAGCGGAATTTCTGCTCCAAAGGGAGGCTGGATGGCGCCAGCGGATTGACTGAGTTCGCCCGCTTTGGCCCTCCGCGCGCCATGCGGACGAGCCAGCCGTCATGCAGCAGCGTTTGCGACGCGGGTAAGGCGCTGAAGCTGGATTCTTCTATTCTTTGGTGCAAGGGAAGCAAAGGCATTTCAGTTTGAGCCCACAAATTAAGGTTAAAAGCGCAGCAAGCCGGCGCTCAGTGCTATCGGCTTACTTTAAAAGCAATAGTCGAGAGCCGGATACGGTTTTTAAACAGCCTAAAGCCTGATTAAATTTCCAGTAGTATCGCAAATAACGGACTTCTATCCTGTATCATTCTAAGCATTATTTTTAGGATGAGCTCGCAATGATAGGTCGTATCTCTGGTCTGTTGCTGGAAAAGAATCCCCCTCAGCTGGTGGTTGATTGCCAGGGCGTCGGGTATGAGATCGATGTGCCGATGAGCACTTTCTATAATTTGCCGGGCCTGGGCGAAAAAGTGGTGCTGCTGACCCACCTGACGATACGAGAAGACGCCCACATCCTGTTCGGCTTCGGCACGGCAGAAGAGCGCAGCGTGTTCCGCCAGTTGATCAAGATCAGCGGTGTGGGGGCGCGGACTGCGCTTTCCATCTTGTCCGGCATGTCGGTGGCAGATCTGGCGCAGGCAATCACGCTGCAGGAAGCAGGACGGCTGACCAGGGTGCCTGGCATAGGCAAGAAAACTGCTGAGCGCCTGCTGCTGGAGCTAAAAGGCAAGCTGGGCGCCGACCTGGGTGCGGTCAGCGGCGGCGCCATCGCCAGCGACCATAGTTCCGACGTGTTGAACGCACTGCTGGCGCTGGGCTACTCAGATAAGGAAGCACTGATGGCCGTCAAGAAAATCCCGGACGGCACCGGTGTGTCCGAGGGGATTAAGCTGGCATTGAAATCTCTTTCAAAGGGATAATGGCGCATGAGCATCCAGACCGATAATTTCTCCGAACAGCGCATCATAGCGCCCACGCCCTCTTCTCCGCAGGAAGAGGCGATAGAGCGCGCGCTGCGCCCCAAGCAGCTGGAGGAATATGTAGGCCAGGAAAAGATTCGAGGCCAGCTGGAGATTTTTATCGCCGCCGCGCGCAACCGCGGCGAGGCGCTGGACCATACCTTGCTGTTCGGCCCGCCGGGCCTGGGCAAGACCACGCTGGCACATATCATTGCGCGTGAAATGGGCGTCAACCTGCGCCAGACTTCCGGTCCGGTCCTGGAACGCGCCGGTGATTTGGCAGCGCTGCTGACGAACCTTGAGGCCAATGACGTACTGTTCATTGACGAGATCCATCGCCTGTCGCCGGTCGTTGAAGAAATCCTGTATCCGGCGCTGGAAGACTACCAGATCGATATCATGATAGGCGAAGGACCTGCTGCGCGTTCGGTAAAGCTGGACCTGCAGCCGTTCACGCTGGTGGGCGCCACCACGCGTGCCGGCATGCTGACCAATCCGCTGCGCGACCGCTTCGGCATCGTGGCACGGCTGGAATTTTACACGGCAGCAGAGCTGACCAAGATCGTCACCCGTTCCGCTTCGCTGCTGCATGCACCGATACAGCCGGATGGCGCGCGCGAGATCGCACAAAGGGCACGCGGCACACCGCGGATTGCCAACCGCCTGTTGCGCCGTGTGAGGGACTATGCCGAAGTGAAAGGCAACGGCGAGATCACAAAAGCCATCGCCGATGCGGCGCTGATCATGCTGGATGTAGACCCGGTCGGCTTCGACCTGATGGACAGGAAACTACTGGAAGCGGTGCTGTTCAAATTCGGCGGAGGGCCGGTGGGTCTGGATAATCTGGCCGCAGCCATAGGCGAAGAACGCGACACGATAGAAGACGTGCTGGAACCCTACCTGATACAGCAGGGCTATCTGCAACGCACACCGCGCGGCCGCATTGCAACGCCGAGCGCCTACCAGCATTTCGGCGTTACCGCACCAAAGACCGGCGCCAACGGCGAACTGTGGGGTGGATAGGTCCGAACTGTTTTAATAGCCGCAAGCAAAGAATGCCTGCTGGCAAACGGAGCTTCCTACGCGCAGTTTGCCCCTGAAGTATTCGCACAACCGTGCCATTTTTTTGCGCGCGTTTTGTTCAAGGTTTGCAACGTTATCGCTGAAAATTTGTAACGGATTGTGCAAATATTTTTTGCCGCGCCTCGTTTTTTTGAACCTCTTCTCACTTTCCCATCATCTACCTTGATGGCGAAAAATTGCACCGAAAAGAATGACATGTCCGCCAATGTGCCCGAAACAAAACCGGAAGCCATGCAAATCTGGGTCGATGCGGACGCCTGTCCCAATCCCATTAAACAGATATTGTTTCACGCGGCGGAGCGCTGGAAGATTCATGTCACCCTGGTAGCAAATCGTCTGCTGCCGGTGCCGCCCTCCCGATATATCAAGGCGATGCAGGTAGCTGCTGGGTTTGACGTCGCGGACAATGAGATTGTGCGCAGGATGCAGGCCGGCGACCTCGTGGTGACCGGCGATATCCCGCTAGCATCCGACGTATTGCAGAAAGGCGGACATGCATTGAATCCGCGCGGTTCTTTTTATACCGCGGACAACATCCGCGAATATCTGAGCATGCGGCAATTCATGGAAGAGCTGCGCAGCAGCGGCGTGGAGACCGGCGGGCCGGCGGCATTCAGCAATGCCGACCGGCAGGCGTTTGCCAATCAGCTTGATAAATTCCTAACGAAAGCTTATAGCGATGACAGCCGATAAAATTTCCGCCGCTGCTTTGGGCTTGCACATTATGCATGCGTCGCACACAATGGCACTTCACTTAAAATTCTAAGCTAAGCGTTCCGCCATGCTCATGTCCTCCCTCGCAGACCGCTATGCCTACCAGTTCCTGGAGGCAAGGGCACATTCACGGTCGCTGAACCTTATTACGTCCGAGACCAATCTGAGTATCGCCGATGCTTATGATATTGCCAAAAGCCTGGACACCATACGCACCGCCGAAGGCGAGATAGCAGTCGGGCGCAAACTGGGCTTTACCAACAGTACGCTGTGGCCGAAGTATGGCGAAAAAGATCCGATTACGGCGCCCATGTGGTCCACGCTGTTTGACAGCACGGTGCGCTATCTTGATCAGGCCTTTACCGTACAGAGCCTGGCTGGCGCCATGCGGCCGAGGATAGAGCCGGAAGTCGTCGTCAAGCTCGGCCATACGCCTTCGCCCGATGCCAGTTTCGAAGAGCTGGCGGAATGCCTGGAATGGATGGCGCACGGTGTGGAAATTGTGGTGTGCCCTTTTCCCGACTGGAAGTTTGAAGCAGCCGACGCCATCGCTGCCTTTGGTTTGCATGGCACGCTACTGATAGGCGAACCGCGCCTGCTGTCCAGTGCTACCCGCCATCACCTTGCCGATGTCATGGCGAATGCCAGCGTTTCCCTTTCGTGCGACGGCCAGTTGCTGGGTGCCGGTTACGGCAGCAATGTCATGGAGAGCCCGCTGCACGCAATCTGGCACCTGCATCAATTGCTGAAGACCCAGCCGCAATTTCCCGGCCTGCTGGCAGGCGAGATCATCACGACGGGCACCTGGACCGATGCCTATCCCGTGGCGGCGGGGCAAACCTGGTCCACGGCATTTTCAGGCGTAACGCTGCCCGGCCTGAACATCTCTTTCGTTTAAGCTTTTCTCATTTCCAGGATACGCATGATCATCGTCCACCACCTGAACAATTCCCGCTCGCAACGCATACTATGGTTGTTGGAAGAACTGGGCATCCCCTACGAGATCAAATTCCATGAACGCGATCCCAAGACCATGCTGGCGCCTGCCTCGTTAAAGGCCGTGCATCCGCTGGGGAAATCACCGGTCATTGTTGATGGCGACGTGACGGTGGCTGAATCCGGCGCCATCGTCGAATATCTGCTGGAACGTTATGGCCAGGGCCCGCTGATTCCGGCAGCCGGTACACCGGAAAGGCTGAAGTATACGTACTGGCTGCATTTCGCCGAAGGCTCGGCGATGCCGCCGCTGCTGCTGAAGCTGATCTTCGACCGCATAGAAACCGGCCCCATGCCTTTTTTCATCCGCCCGATTGCGCGCGGCATCGCGCAAAAAGTCAAAGGTGCATTTATCCAGCCTCAAATTACGCGCCAGCTCGATTATATGGAAGCAGAGATCGCAAAAACCGGATGGTTCACCGGCAGCCAATTTTCCGCAGCCGACATACAGATGAGTTTTCCGCTGGAAGCAGCGGCGGCACGCGGCGGCCTGGATGCCAGCCGCCCTCAGCTGATGGCCTGGCTAAAACGCATCCACGCACTGCCTGCTTACCAGCGCGCGCTGGAAAAAGGCGGCGCCTACGAGTTGCTGAACTGACACCAGGCTCCCTTCTATGGCGACCTGAATAAAATGCCATAGCCCGGAAAATAAAAAAAAGCACCCGAGGGTGCTTTTTTTATAGCTGGTACCGGCAGGCCTGAGCCTGCCGCTATCCGAACCGTCAATTAGAACTTGTGACGGATACCGAAGTTGACCAGTTTGTCATTTACGCCAGGAGCATAAGCCAGATTGCCTGCGTTGGAGTTCGCATCATTCTTGGTGTAAGCGTAGTTGGTGTAAAAGTTAGTACGCTTGGACAAAGCATAAGTACCGCCGATTGCATACTGGTCGCCTTTGTTTTCATTGGCTTTAGTATTGTCTTTGACGTGTGTGTACGTTGCGATGAATGTCGCTGCACCGAAAGGAACTGTAGTACCCAGCATCCAGGCTTTAGTATCGACTGTGTTCAGGTCAGTTGTCGTTTTGCCATAAGCAGCGTGCAATTTAGCGACTGTGAAGTCATAGATACCACCGACAAACAGGATTTTCTTGGCGAAACCTGCTGCGTCATTTGCTTTGTGGTAAGCAACAGTACCAACGATCGGGCCAGCAGCGTATGTGCCGGACAAACCGATTTGACGGGAAGCGGAATTGTCGCCAGCAACTTCGCCGAAGCTGTAAGCTGCGGAACCTGTGAAGCCGCTCAGGTCGTTAGTTGTGTAGTTGACTGTGTTGTTAGTACGGAACGGTGTACCGAACATACCCAGCAAGCCGCCAGTGGATGTACCTACGCCAGCTTGTGGGCCGCCGCCGGTGCTGTTGAAACCAGCATCCCATGGATCGATAGTGTCAGTTGCGATAAAGATAGGAGCGTATTGACGGCCCATAGTCACGGAACCGAATGCACCAGCCAGACCTACCCATGCTTGACGGCCGAAAGCCAGACCACCTTGGGAGGATGTACCGTTATCTGCATTGATACCCATTTCCAAATCAAAGATGGCTTTCAAACCGCCGCCCAGATCTTCAGTACCTTTAAAGCCCAGACGGGAACCAGATTGTTCGCCGCTGTCCAGCGCTGTAGTAGCACCGTTTTTACTTGCGCCGCTTTCGTGCTGGATAGCCATATCCACAACACCGTAGATTGTTACGGAGGATTGTGCGTGAGCAACGCCTGCGAATGCAGCCAGTACTGACAGAGCTAGTAGTGATTTTTTCATTGATATTTCTCCAAAGGTTTTCATGTTGACATGAACTACAGTAAGCGAAGGCTCTGCGAAAAGCTTATTTGTTTAATACGTTGCAAAACCCAGCTCATACTTCAAAACGAACAAGACTGCTAAACAGAAGTTAACGTATTTGACCAAAGATACGGTTTTGCAGCAAAGCTAATTTGGCTTTTGCACCGTTTGGAGGGAGGGTATGTCTCTAAATCACAACGTAAAATTACGATTATGACAAGAATATGACATATTATTGCTGCGTCGCAATGGAAGGAATACGCGAGAAAATCGCGAAATTTAATCGAAATTAAAGAACTAATTTATTATTTCGACAACTCAATGCCAGCTGGCTGGTGCCGCTTGATGACACGTACTGAAAGCACATTCGGTTTCCATAGGGCAACATTGTGTCAGCAATAAACAAGCCCCGCGAACGCGAGGCTTTGCTGTTCATGACATTCGCTTGAACCCGGCAAGGGTTCAAGCGAGGCTCAGCTTAGAACAGGTGGGTGATACCTGTGGAGATACCTGTTTGTGAAGTTTTTGTTCCCAATTGGAACAATGGACCAGTGATTTTCTTGTTGTCCGCTTCCAGATACAGGTTGGTGCGTTTGGACAAGGCATAAGTACCGGCGATCACCAGATTTTTACGCTTGCTGTCGACTACGCCTGCAGCAGGAGACACAAAAGTATGTGCATCTGTTACATAGTAAGCACCAGTCAATTCGATTTGCGGAGTGACTACGTAGCTGACGCCGCCCCAGTAGGATTTTTGTTCTGCATCGATATTGACGACAGTTTCCTGTTTCTCTTTGACGTAACCGGCAGAAACGCGGAAGCCATTCAGCGAATAAGCACCGCCGAGGGTCCAGTATTTATTTTTCAGGCCGGCGATGTCGGTATTCATGTACAGGCCGCCAACGTTGAAAGGTCCGGTTGTGTAGCCAACGGAAATCGCTTTGACTGCATTGCGGTTAGTGTCGCCTGCGACTTCACCCAGAGCGTATTCGATGCTTGTCCTCAAGCCGCCAAATACAGCCGTGTATTGAGCATCGTTGTTGAAACGTGTCGCACCGCCGCCGCTGAACGTTGCAGGGTAGAACAATGCTACGCCGGCAACAGGGGAAGTAATGGCTGGGAATTTATAGTTAAACGGTTCATAAGTACCGATAATTTTAAACGCCAGTGAGTATTGGCGACCGAGGTCAAGGTTGCCGAAATCGCCGGTGACACCGACAAATGCAGAACGGTTAAACGCAGTGGTAGGGGTGTCATAAGAACCGGTAGCCGTATTAAAACCGGATTCCAGAACAAAGTGGGCGTTCATGCCGCTACCCAGGTCTTCTATACCTTTGAAACCCAGACGATTGGAGTTGTAGGTACCGTTAGAGCCCATGGACAGCTTGCTGTTGCCTGCCGCATCGACGTTAGTCTGATTGCGGACACCTGCATCGATGGAACCGTAGATAGTGACTGAGGACTGTGCAGATGCTGTAGCAGCGAATGCACTAAGGATTGCAAATGCCAATAGCGATTTCTTCATTGAAATTGTCTCCAAAATTATAATATTGTCAATTGATTGCATACTATCTACATCAATTTACTTATGCAGCATTCAGTCTTGCCAGGACCCCGGTACCGGCTGATAAAGAAGCTGATTCCATTGAAACAAATTAAGTGAATTAGGGCAAAGAGAATTTGTTGCCATTCAAAATGAGGCGAATTTTATGTGGCGTTATCGCAACAAACAACACTTTTACCATTATCTTTTTAATAATTTTATATCAAAAAACATGCTAATTTCATTAGCTTCAATGCAATTTAAAGCACATCGGTGCGATTTTTTTGACCATATCTCAGAACATGGTTTGTTTTCCCATACTGTGGAAAGTAGATGCCGGGCAGCAGCAA
Source organism: Undibacterium sp. TJN25 (assembly GCF_049339885.1). Taxonomy (NCBI): domain Bacteria; kingdom Pseudomonadati; phylum Pseudomonadota; class Betaproteobacteria; order Burkholderiales; family Oxalobacteraceae; genus Undibacterium; species Undibacterium sp. TJN25. Next base: position 120,152 of record NZ_JBMPPM010000013.1, read on the forward strand.
AGCAGCGGCTTAACTTACAATACGCTCTTCGTCTTCACGCCTGACACATCATGCTGCCATTCAATCTGGATCAACTGGTACTGGGATTTGACCGCGCCTTGCGCGTGGTGTCCGGCCAGGCCGCCGCGAGCCGCGCCAACCCTGCCGCTGATATATCGCATGATGCGCTGTCGGACGAGGACAAGCGGCATAGCGCCGGACTGATGCGGATCAACCATGTGGGAGAAGTGTGCGCACAAGCTTTGTACGATGCACAGAGCCTGTTTTCAAACTCCGAAGAAGTGAAGCGCCAGTTTATGCACTCAGGCATGGAAGAAGAAGACCATCTGGCATGGACTGCACAGCGCCTGCAGGAACTGGGTTCGCGCCCCAGCCTGCTGAACCCCTTGTGGTATACAGGGGCATTCGCCTGCGGCGCAATTGCCGCGCGCTGCGGCGACCAGGCCAGCCTCGGCTTTGTGGTTGAAACCGAACGCCAGGTGGAAGCACACCTGGAAAGCCACCTGGAAAAACTGCCGGCAGACGATGCCAAATCGCGCGCGATTGTCGATAAAATGCGCACCGATGAAATTGCGCACGGCGCTGCGGCAGCAGCGCTGGGTGCGAGCAGCATGCCGCCGCCGGTGCACGCAGTGATGAAGGCAATGGCCAGGGTAATGACTGCTACTGCATATTACGTGTGATTACAGGTAATTCCTGTAGTCGTATTACGTCATAACAGCCACATATATCAGCGACCAACGCAGCAATCAAAGCAGCAGAAAACAGGATGCAGCCACGGCAGTAGGCAGAAGCGCAGCCAGCAGCAAACCCAGCGGACTGATGCCTTCGCCTTCAAAATAATCCTTGAGAATGGCAAAGCCTGCCGGATTGGGCGCATTGGCGATCACCGTCAGGCCGCCACCGGCAACCGCGCCGGCCACCAGCGCATATTTGGCGGCATCCGACATGCCCTCCACCAGCGACCCCAGATAGGTAAGCGCCGCATTATCGGTAATCGCGGTCAGCCCCATCGACCCGAAGAACAGCACTGTGGAATCCATGCCGGCCAGGATAGGCTGCAGCCACCATTGCTGCTTGCCGCCCAGAACCACGAGGCCGGCCAGGAAGAACGCCACCAGCAGGCCTTCGCGCAGCATCAGCTTGTCCTGGTAGCGCTTGTAGGCATCGGTGAATCCCAGGAAGAACAGGAACAAGCCCATGAACACGACCGGATAGTGGGCAAACACCACCGTCGCGGCAAGAAACAGGTAATGCACCGCGATGACGGTCAATGGCATGCGCTCGCCTTGTGCCGCGCCGCTTACGTCGGGAACATTTGCCAGATCCCTGCGGAACGCCAGCGTGATCGCCAGTGCATTAACGATCACCGCGCAAGCCGCTTTCCAGCCGAACACGCTCGACATGAACGCGATGTTCCAGCCCCACTTGTCCGCTACCATCAGCACCGGCGGTGCGGCAAATGGCGTCAGCACGCCGCCGATCGAGATGTTCACAAACAATACACCCAGCGTCGCATATTTAAGCCGCGGCGAAATGTCCTGCGTGTAAAAACGGTCACGCAGCATCAGAGCGGCCAGCGTCATGGCCGCCGGCTCGGTAATGAAGGAGCCCAGTAAAGGCACCAGCGACAGGCAAAGGAAATAAGAGCTGACTGACTGCTGCAACGGCAGCACCCTGCCTATCCAGCTGACCAGCGCCTGCACCGAATGCAGGATGGGTCGCGTGCCGGCAATGGTCAGGATCGCAAATACGAACAGCGGCTCGGTGAAATTCTGCGCCTCCAGGTAGCCGATGGCAGCCTTGGGCGTGGCCGCTACGGCGATGAAGCCCACCAGGATAAAGGCCCAGAATCCGAATACCACCTCCACCTCGCCCAGCAGGTGCCAGAGACCGGCATGGTTCTGGCTGGTATGCGCCAGATGCAAAAATTTCTTGGTAGAGAAGGTATGCAATACCGCCAGCGCAAAGATTGCAGCGCCGGCGTATTCGATAAGGCGGGCACTATCCATTTCTTTCCTTAGGTGTCATCTGCCGGGTTCAGCAGATTTTATATCAACGCTCTCCCCGATGCCCCAACAAAGCCGCATGCACCTAGCCGGGAATCTTGTCCAGCTTGGCGATGCTCAGATCCAGCAGCTTCATGCCATGGCGGCCGAAATTGATGTGCGCGCGCGAATTGGTGCCGCTGCCTTCAATATTCACAATGACGCCTTCGCCAAACTTCGCATGGAATACCGATTCTCCTATGCGCCAGGCATTCTTGTTGAAACTCTGCGCAATCGTATTGGCGCCGGTGCTGGGCGACTCGTCCCATGCCGATTTCGGATTGGCAAACCAGTGCGGCTGGATTTTAGGCGACAGCCACTTCAGCGTCTCTTCCGGCAATTCGTCAAAGAAGCGCGAACGCATGTTGTAGCGGGTCTGGCCATGCAGCATGCGGGTTTGCGAGAAACTCATATACAGCCGTTTCCTTGCCCGCGTGATCGCCACATACATCAGCCGGCGTTCTTCTTCAACGCCGCCCTCTTCCTTGGCGCTATTCTCATGCGGGAACAGGCCCTCTTCCAGGCCGCTGATGAATACCGCATCAAACTCCAGCCCCTTGGCGGAGTGCACCGTCATCAGTTGCAAGGCATCCTGGCCCGCTTGTGCCTGGTTATCACCGGCCTCCAGCGATGCATGCGACAGGAACGCAGACAGCGGCGACATCACCGCGGGCAATGCGGCGTCCGCATCAATGATTTCCACACCGTCGGCGATGGTCACGATATTCGGCGTGGCCTGAGAGGCTGGCCCTGCCAGCGCCGGCGCATCCAGGCCGAAGCCTTCCTCGGACACGAACAGCGTGGCCGCATTGATCAGCTGCTCCAGGTTTTCTATGCGGTCGGCGCCCTCTTTTTCGTTCTGGTAATGCTCGATCAGGCTGCTGACTTCGAGTACGATCTGCACCATTTCAGGCAAAGGCAATTGCTGGGTCTCGAAACGCGCGCCCTCTATCAGCTTGACAAAGGCAGACAACGACGATCCCGCCTTGCCCGCCACATAAGGCACTGCCGCATAGAGCGAAATGCCATACTGTTTCGCCGCATCCTGCAATTGCTCCAGCGAACGCGCGCCTATGCCGCGCGCCGGGAAGTTGACGACACGCAGGAAAGCAGAATCATTATGCGGATTGTCCATCAGTTGCAGATAGGCGATCGCATGCTTGATCTCGGCCCGCTCAAAATAGCGCTGCCCACCGTACACACGGTAAGGAATACCGGACGTGAACAGCGAGTGCTCGATAACGCGTGACTGCGCATTGGAACGGTACAGTATCGCGATCTCGCTGCGCAGCGAACCCTCGCGTATCAGGTTCTTGGCTTCCTCCACGATCCATTGCGCTTCCTGGATATCGCTGGTGGATTCGTAGACCCGCACCTGTTCGCCATGGCCGGCGTCGGTGCGCAGGTTCTTGCCGAGCCGCTTGCTATTGTTGGCGATCAGCGTGTTGGCCGCATCCAGGATATGGCCGTGCGAGCGGTAGTTCTGCTCCAGCTTGATCAGGTTCTGCACACGGAATTCACGCTCGAAAGAGGACATATTGCCGACATTGGCGCCGCGGAAGGCGTAAATGCTCTGGTCGTCATCCCCCACCGCGAAAACTGCGCCATGTTCGCCTGCCAGCAGTTTCAGCCACTTGTATTGCAGGTCATTGGTATCCTGGAATTCGTCCACCAGGATATGCCGGAAACGGGACTGGTAGTGCTCCCGTAGCGGCTGGTTGCGACTCAGCAGTTCATAACAGCGCAGCAGCAGTTCGGCGAAATCGACGACGCCTTCGCGCTGGCATTGCTGGTCGTACAGGTCATACAGCGCCACCATCTTGCGCTCTATCTCGTCGTAGGCCTCCACCTCGCCGGCACGCAGGCCGCGGTCCTTGGCGCCGTTGATGAAATACATCAGCGTGCGCGGCGGATATTTTTCATCATCGACATTGTTCGCTTTCAGCAGGCGCTTGATGAAGGACAACTGATCGGCAGAATCGAGTATCTGGAAAGTCTGCGGCAAACCGGCGTCGCGATGGTGCGCGCGCAGCAATCTGTTGCACAGGCCGTGGAAAGTGCCTATCCACAGGCCCCGGGTATTGATCGGCAGCATGGCCGACAGCCGCATCAGCATTTCCTTGGCGGCCTTATTGGTAAAGGTCACCGCCAGGATGCCGTTGGCCGATACCTGTCCTGTCTGCACCAGCCAGGCGATGCGGGTGGTCAGGACGCGGGTCTTGCCGGATCCGGCGCCGGCCAGGATCAGCGCGGACTGCGCAGGCAGCGTCACAGCGGCAAGCTGTTCCGGGTTCAGGTTATGGAGAAGATTTTGCATTCCAAGATTATACGGGAGTGCGGCACGGTCGGCAGTTTATGTGCTCGTTCCCGGGGGCGCTGGGCTGACGCATGAAGGGACAGGGCCGCTACATGCCCGTGCAGCCCAGCAGGCCCATCCACGTTTATACTGTGGCCTGACCCGATTTTTATATTGCTCCCGCCATGCTTTCCAGCCGCCAACCCCTTGCAACAGCACTGTTTGCACTGTCCATCGCCCTCCTGCTGCAACTCGGCGCCTGCACCTGCACATCGGCCTCTACGCTTCCCGGCGCCGACGCGGAGGAAGCCGCGATCCGGCATCTGGCGCTGCTGATGGACGAAAGACTGGCCGTGGCGCCGCTGGTGGCAAAAAGCAAGTGGAATTCCGGCGCCGCCATTGACGACCCGCAGCGGGAGAAGCAGATACTCAACGATATAGGCCTGAGGGCGCGGCAGGAAGGCCTCGACCCCAGCCTGGCCGGTGATTTTTTCCAGTCCCAATTCGATGCAGGCAAGATCGTGCAAAACCGGCTGCATGCGCAATGGCGGTCTCAGCAGCGGGAGCCATTCGTCAATCCTCCCAACCTGGTCCGCGACGTGCGCCCGGTGCTGGACCGGCTGACGCCGGAGCTGATCCTTGCGCTGAAAGACGTGCAGCCGCATTTATGCGATGCCGGCGTGCAGGATTTTCTAGCCCACCGTGCCGAGGCCTTGTTCAGCAAGGATTGGGATCAGGACACGGTCACCCGTGCGCTGAGTCCCTTGCGATGCCGCCGCTAATGCATTACAGATGCGCTGTACGCAATAAACACAAGGACCACAAGGGATTGACGCCGGCGGCACCGGCAGCGATAATCAAAGACACTAATCCGCAAGACAATTTACTTTTTGCCGCATACAACAATGATTCTTCTTTCCAAAGACCGTACCGCCAACTTGGGCTGCCATAGTCCGGTGCCGGTTTTCGTCTTTGGCAAGGCAAAGAAACAGACGCTCATCTGACCGGGGCGTGCTGTCCTGTCAGATGGGCTGACAGGACACGCAAGGAACGGCAATCCACGGATACTCCCTTAGCAAAAATCTTGTCAGACTCTTCTGCAGCGACTTAGTCGGTCAATCTGGAGAATAAGATGGCAAGTTTTACAGGCATTTGGGTAGCGCTGGCGACCCCTTTTATAACAACAGCAGCAACGGCAGCAGCAACAACGACTGCAGCAATAGATATCCCCGCCTTGCAGGAGATGGCCTGCTCACTGATGGAGGCCGGCGTTTCAGGCCTCGTCGTTTGCGGCTCCACCGGGGAAGCGGCGGCACTGAGCGCTGAGGAGCAGTTGCAGGTGCTGGATGCCGTGCTGGCAGTCGTACCCGCAGACAACATAGTCATGGGCCTGTCGTGCAACAACCTGCAGCAGGTTCTGCAGCGCCTGCAGTTGCTACAGCAGCGCCCCGTCGCCGGCCTGCTGGTGACGCCGCCCTACTACATACGTCCTTCGCAAGCCGGCATCATCGAGTATTTCCATGCAATAGCAAACGCCTCCCGCATCCCAATCGTCCTTTACAATATTCCCTATCGGACCGGCGTCGATATGGAGCTGGATACGATACGCGTGCTGGCAGGGCATGAACGCATCGTTGCGATCAAGGATTGTGGCGGCAGCCTGCAGGCGACGATGCAATTGATCGCCGACCGCCAGCTCTATGTACTCACTGGCGAAGACCACCAGTTGCTGAGCCATCTGAGTCTGGGCGGCGCCGGCGCCATTATTGCCTCCGCCCATCTGTGTCCGGAACTGTTTGTGCGCGTAGCCCGGCTCATGGAAAGCGGCGACATCATCCAGGCCCGGGAAATTTTTTACCATCTGCTGCCTCTCATTTGCACACTGTTCGAAGAACCCAATCCGGCGCCCCTGAAAGCGGCACTGGCGGCACAAGGCCGCATCGAGGATGTACTGCGTTCACCGATGCAGCAGACAACGCCTGCATTGAAGGAGAAAATACTTCTGCAGCTAGCCTTGCTGCAAGCCGTTTAGGCTAGGCGGGGGCAAACAGATCGGCAAACGCCCGCGCCGCCGCTTGCGGATCTTCCGCCATGTAGACGCTGCTGATCGCGGCGACCATGTCCGCGCCTGCCGTCACCAGCGGCCGCGCGTTTTCCGCCGTCATGCCGCCGATAACGACATTCGGCAGGGCGATCTCGGAACCGGCCAGTGCAATAATGCTGACCGGTGTCGTCACCGCGTATTTCTTCACTCTCGAAGGATAAAAACCGCCGAAAGCAACGTAGCTGGCGCCGGTGTCGCGGGCCAGGTGCGCCAGCTGCATGTCGCCATAACAGGAGGCGCCGACAATCTTATCCTTGCCGGCACGCATGCGCACCTCGGCTACCGATGCATCGGTGCCGCCCACGTGGATGCCGTCCGCATCCAGCTCCAGGCAGAGATTGACATGGTCGTTGACGATGAAGCTGCGCCCGTAGCGCCGGCAAAGCTCCAGCAAGCCGCCGGCTTGCTGCCGCCTGAGCATTTCGTCCGCAAACTTGTGGCGGTATTGCACCACCGCCGCGCCTCCCAGCAGTGCCTGCTCGGTGACTGCCAGTAGTTTTTCGGTATCATCCCAGTCAGGAGTGACGATGTACAAGCCTCTGAGTATATGTTCCATATCCATTCCGTTCATGTCCTCGCCGGCATCCACTGTCCGCCGGCGATAGGGTAAGCCTTGGCCAGCGCCAGCTGGCAATATGCCTGCGCAGCATGCAGCGCCTCTTCGATGCTGCGGCCCATTGCCAACTGGCCCGCCACTGCCGACGCCAGCGTGCAGCCGCTACCGTGGAACTCCCCCGGCAGCCGCGGCCATTGCCACTCCCTGCGCCAGTCCCCGGCCTGGCTCCCATGCAGCCACAAATTGCTGACCGCGGGGCCACTGCCATGCCCGCCCTTGATCAGCACATCTTCGCATCCATACTGCAGCAGCAGTTGTGCTTGCCGCAGCGGCGTGCCGGCTTGCGCGCACAGCCGCGCGGCCTCGGGCAGATTCGGCAGAATCAGCGTTGCCACCTCCAGCAGCGGAGCGACCGTATGCAAAGCATCATCCACAGCCAGCGCATCGCCATTGCCGCTGCCCAGCACCGGGTCCAGCACCACTGGCAGGCCAGGTTGTTCCAATTTCAGCCCACGGATGAATTCCGCGATAGCCTGAGCATTGGCACGGTTGCCGGCAATACCAAGCTTGACCGCGGCGATGGGAATAGCCGCGCGCAGCGTCTGAGCCTGTGCGATAACAAGTGCCGTTTCGACCGCGTGTATGGCATACACGCGGTTGTTATCCTGCACCGTCAACGCCGTGACCACAGTCAGCGCATGCGCACCCTGCGCAGCGACCGCCTGCACGTCAGCCTGTATGCCGGCGCCGCCGCTGGGATCGCTACCGGCGAACACCAGCACACAAGCTCGCTGCGGCGGCGGCAAGGCCTGCATCAGACCACGCGCCCTGCCATCGGCGACGACGGCGATGCGCTGAAGCGTTTCGCCATGCGGCCCGCCAGCCAGGCCTCGCGCCCGGCCTCCACGGCCAGCCCCATTGCGCGCGCCATGCGCACCGGGTCCTGTGCCCCGGCGATTGCCGTGTTCATCAGCACGCCGTCGCAACCCAGTTCCATTGCAATCGCCGCATCCGATGCGGTACCGACGCCGGCATCCACCAGCACCGGCACGCGAGCCTGCTGGATGATCAGCGACAGGTTCCACGGATTCAATATGCCCATGCCGGAGCCGATCAGCGACGCCAGCGGCATCACGGCGACACAGCCTATGTCTTCCAGCATGCGCGCCTGGATGGGATCATCGCTGCAATACACCATGACCTCGAAACCTTCGCTGACCAGCGTCTTTGCCGCCTTCAGTGTTTCCGGCATATTCGGAAATAAGGTCTTTTCATCGCCCAGTACCTCAAGCTTGCACAGCTTCTGCCCACCCAGCAGTTCACGCCCCAGTTGCAGCGTATATACCGCATCCTCGGCGTTGTAGCAGCCGGCCGAGTTCGGCAGGATCGTGTAATTGCTGGGCGGCACCGCATCCAGCAGGCTGGGCGCGTTCGGGTCCTGGCCGATGTTGACGCGGCGGATCGCCACGGTGATGATCTCCGCGCCGCTGGCTTCGGTGGCGAGCCTGGTTTGATCCAGGTCCTTGTATTTTCCGCTGCCTACCAGCAGGCGGGATTTGTAGGTTTTTCCAGCGATTGTCAGGCCGGATGCTTGTATATCATTTGGCATAATTTTTCCTGTTGATTCTTTAGGGCTTTCGAAGGGATGGTTTAATAACCAGGTTCCACTTCGTCGATACAGGCCGGGGATGGCCCGGCAGCCACTCACTTTTTCTTGCTTCGTCACCTAGGCGTTCCCAGCGGATTAAGGTCAAAACCGACAACAACCAGGCTGCCAGGTCTTTAAGGGCCGGATTTTTTAACCGCCCCCGATAGCACGCACTACATCCACCTTGTCCTTGCTCTGCAAAATATGCACCTGCCACAATGACCTCGCAACGATGGAGCGATTTACCGCCACCGCTATTGCCTGGCCGGATAAACTCAGCGCCGTCACCAGCTCGGATAAACTCTGCCCCTCGGGTATCTGATGGGCTGCACCGTTCAGTTCAATCTCCATATCCGCCTCGCTATTGCTTGCGATACAGTTCAGCACCGGACTTGATGAACTCAACGGCCTTCACTTCCATCCCCTGCTTCAATGCAGCGATTTCGGAGATGCCCTGCTTGGCTGCGTAGTCGCGTACTTCCTGCGTGATCTTCATCGAACAGAAATGCGGGCCGCACATCGAGCAGAAGTGGGCAACCTTGGCGGAATCCTTCGGTAGCGTCTCGTCATGAAATTCGCGTGCCTTGTCCGGATCCAGGCCGATGTTGAACTGGTCATCCCAGCGGAATTCAAACCTGGCTTTGGACAGCGCGTTGTCCCGTATCTGCGCGCCGGGGTGGCCTTTGGCCAGGTCAGCGGCGTGGGCAGCAATCTTATAGGTGATGATGCCGTCCTTGACGTCGGCCTTGTTTGGCAAACCCAGATGCTCTTTCGGCGTGACATAGCACAGCATTGCCGTGCCATACCAGCCTATCTGCGCAGCGCCTATGCCGGAAGTGATATGGTCGTAGCCGGGAGCGATGTCGGTCGTCAGCGGCCCCAGCGTATAAAAAGGCGCTTCGTGGCAGGCTTCCAGCTGCAGATCCATGTTTTCCTTGATCAGATGCATGGGCACGTGGCCGGGGCCTTCTATCATGACCTGCACGTCATGCTTCCATGCGATCTGCGTCAGCTCGCCCAAAGTCTTCAGCTCACCCAGTTGCGCTTCGTCATTCGCATCGTAGATGGACCCGGGGCGCAGGCCGTCGCCGAGACTGAAGGACACGTCATAGGCCTTCATGATCTGGCAAATATCTTCAAAATGCTCATACAGGAAGCTTTCCCTATGGTGTGCGAGACACCATTTGGCCATGATGGAACCGCCGCGCGACACAATGCCGGTCATGCGTTTGGCCGTCAGCGGCACATACTGCAGCCGCACGCCGGCATGGATAGTGAAGTAGTCGACCCCCTGCTCTGCCTGCTCGATCAGCGTGTCGCGATAAATCTCCCAGGTCAGGTCTTCAGCCTTGCCGTTGACCTTTTCCAGTGCCTGGTAAATCGGCACCGTGCCGATAGGCACCGGCGAATTGCGCACTATCCACTCGCGGGTTTCATGGATGTGCTTGCCGGTGGACAGGTCCATCACATTGTCGCCGCCCCAGCGTATCGCCCAGGTCATTTTTTCCACTTCTTCGCCTATCGACGAAGTCACTGCGGAGTTGCCGATGTTGGCATTGATCTTGACCAGGAAATTGCGGCCGATGATCATCGGCTCCACTTCCGGGTGGTTGATATTGGCAGGGATGATTGCACGGCCACGTGCGATCTCGTCGCGCACGAATTCGGGTGTGATTTCCGCCGGGATGGAGGCGCCGAAAGACTGGCCGGGGTGCTGGCGGCCCATCATGTCGGCCAGCTTGTGGCCCATGGGGCCCGAGGCTTTCAGGTTTTCCAGGTATTCCCTGCGGCGCAGGTTCTCGCGTATCGCCACATATTCCATTTCCGGCGTGACGATGCCTCGTCTGGCATAGTGCATTTGCGTGACATTTCTGCCATCCAGCGCTCGGCGCGGCTTGCGTTTCAGGTTGAAACGCAGTTCGGCAAGCCTGGCGTCGTTCAGGCGCTCCATGCCGTATTCGGAAGAAGGCCCGGGCAGTTCTTCGGTATCGTTTCTTTCGGCAATCCACGCGCCGCGCACCGACGCCAGGCCGGAGCGGATATCAACCTGCGCATCGGGGTCGGTGTAAGGCCCGGAAGTATCGTACACGTAGATGGGCGGGTTCTTTTCCGCCCCGAACGAGGCAGGCGTATCGGACTGGCTGATCTCGCGCATGGGCACGCGGATGTCAGGCCGACTGCCTTGTACATAGATTTTTCGGGAATTCGGCAGCGGTTGTACTGCGGCGGCATCCACCTCGGCGGTGGCAGACAAAAATTTCGGATTGGCGTTCATAGCGCTCCCAAGTGTGAGCAGCTTGGGAGGCGACCATGGCGGACGGATGGCCGCGCACAGTCTTGCTTCCCTTCGCTGGCATTATCCAGATCAGGTTCAAGGGTATTTCTCACCCGGCCAAACACGTATGTGTTCGCCAGGACCCCTAGCATTTTTTCGCGATGTGAGATGAACCATCGCGAAGTCCGAATTATAAAGTCTTTTGGCGCGGCGCGATAAGAAAATGTCGGATGAGCTCCATCAGCAGATACGTAAGTAAAAAGTTTCTTGCAGGGCAAGCCGGCTGCCTGTAAATAGCCGTTTATGACTATTTAGCATATATAATCAATGGTTTAGCCTATACCTCATCACCAACGACACATTATGGAATTAGCCAAGTCTTTCGAGCCTGCAGAAATAGAACAATACTGGCGCAGCGAGTGGGAAAAGCGCGGATATTTCACCGCCACCATGGACGCCGCCAAACCGTCTTTCAGCATACAGTTGCCGCCGCCGAACGTCACCGGTACGCTGCACATGGGCCATGCGTTCAACCAGACCATCATGGATGGCCTGACGCGCTACTACCGCATGCGCGGTCATAACACGGCATGGATACCCGGCACCGACCATGCGGGCATCGCGACCCAGATCGTCGTCGAGCGCCAACTGGATGCGCAAAAAATCTCGCGCCATGACCTGGGCCGTGAAAAATTCCTGGAAAAAGTGTGGGAATGGAAGGAAAAATCAGGCTCCACGATCACCGGCCAGATGCGTCGCATGGGCGCCTCCGCCGACTGGCAGCGTGAATATTTCACGATGGATGCGCCGCGCTCCAAGGTGGTGACCGAAGTATTCGTCCGCCTCGCAGAGCAGGGCCTGATCTACCGCGGCAAGCGGCTCGTGAACTGGGACCCGGTGCTGGGCACTGCGGTATCCGACCTGGAAGTGCAGTCGGAAGAAGAAGATGGTTCGATGTGGTTCATCCGCTATCCGCTGGCGGATGGCAGCGGTAGCATCACCGTCGCCACCACGCGTCCTGAAACCATGCTGGGCGACGTTGCCGTGGCGGTGGACCCGACCGATGAGCGCTATGCGCACCTGGTTGGCAAGATGCTCAAGCTGCCTTTGTCCGACCGCGAAATTCCCATCATCAAGGATGAATACGTCGACAAGGAATTCGGCACCGGCTGCGTGAAGATCACGCCTGCGCATGACTTTAACGATTATGCGATAGGCCAGCGCCATAACCTGGAAAAAATCAGCATCCTGACGCTGGAAGCGAAGATCAGCGACCAGGCCCCGGCCAAGTATCAGGGCCTGGACCGCTTCGTTGCCCGCAAACAGATCGTGGCCGACCTCGATGCACTGGGCCTGCTGGAACAGGTCAAGCCGCACAAGCTACAAGTGCCGCGAGGCGACCGCACCGGTGTCGTGCTGGAACCGATGCTGACGGATCAGTGGTTCATGGCAATGAGCAAGCCGGCGCCGGAAGGTACTTTTTCCCCCGGCAAATCCATCGCCGAAGTGGCGCTGGAAAAAGTCGCCAGCGGCGAAATCAAATTTGTCCCTGAAAACTGGAGCACCACCTACAATCAGTGGCTCAACAATATCCAGGACTGGTGCGTGTCGCGCCAGCTGTGGTGGGGTCACCAGATCCCGGCATGGTACGGCGATGACGGTCAGGTATTCGTGGCGCGCAATGCAGAGGAAGCAAAAGCCAAGGCTGCCGCGCAAGGCTACAACGGCGAACTGAAACGCGATGACGACGTACTGGACACCTGGTTCTCCTCCGCGCTGGTGCCTTTCTCCACGCTGGGCTGGCCCGATGAAACGCCGGACCTGAAGCTGTTCATGCCGTCTTCGGTGCTGGTTACCGGTTTCGACATCATTTTCTTCTGGGTAGCGCGCATGGTCATGATGACTGCGCACTTCACCGGCAAGGTGCCGTTCGATACCGTGTATGTGCACGGGCTGGTGCGCGATTCCAGCGGCCAGAAGATGTCCAAGTCCAAAGGCAATACGCTGGACCCTATCGACCTGATCGACGGCATCACCGTGGACGAACTGGTTGCCAAGCGCACCACCGGCCTGATGAACCCGAAAGACGCGACGAAGATAGAAAAAGCCACGCGCAAGGAATTTGCCGACGGCATTACCGCCTACGGCACCGACGCGCTGCGCTTCACGATGGCGAGTTATGCATCACTGGGCCGCAACATCAACTTCGACCTGGGCCGCTGCGAAGGCTACCGCAACTTCTGCAACAAGCTGTGGAATGCGACCCGCTTCGTGCTGATGAATACCGAAGGCAAGGATTGCGGACTGGAAGAGCATTCGGCAGAAGTATGCGCCGCCGGCACCTACCTGGATTTCTCGCAGGCAGACCGCTGGATAGTCTCTACGCTGCAGCGCACGGAAGCCGATATCGCCAAGGGTTTTGCCGACTACCGCTTCGACAATATCGCCTCCAGCATCTACAAGTTTGTCTGGGATGAATATTGCGACTGGTACCTGGAAGTAGCCAAGGTACAGATACAGCACGGCAGCGAAGCACAGCAGCGCGCCACACGCCGCACCTTGCTGCGCGTACTTGAAACCACGCTGCGTCTGGCGCATCCGGTGATCCCTTTCATCACGGAAGCACTGTGGCAAACCGTCGCGCCGCTGTCTGGCCGCAAGATCGACCCGGCCGGCGACTCCATCATGCGCCAGGCGTATCCGGTGTCGCAACCGGAGAAAATCGACGAGCAGGCAGAAGGCTGGATGTCTGCATTGAAAGCGATGACGGACGCTTGCCGCAACCTGCGCGGCGAGATGCAGTTGTCGCCTGCCGTACGCGTGCCTTTGCTGCTGCAGGCCGCCAATGCGGAAGACAAGCTGAGGATGCAGGCCTTTGCCCCTTATCTGCAGGCGCTGGCTAAATTGTCCGAAGTACAGGTGCTGGATGCCTTGCCGGAATCTCCGGCGCCGGTATCGGTGGTCGGCGATGCAAAGATGATGCTGAAGGTGGAAATCGACGTTGCCGCGGAGCGCGAGCGCCTGAGCAAGGAAATTGCCCGCCTGGACGCCGAAATTGCCAAGGCGCAAGCGAAGCTGGGCAACGAGGGGTTTGTCGCTCGTGCTCCGGCTGCCGTAGTCGCTCAAGAGAAAGAACGTGTGGCAGGCTTCTCTGCAACGCTGGAAAAATTGCGCGAGCAGTTTGCCAAGCTGCCCGCAGCCTGAATGCCGGCAGGCTGAGCTCCTGATCCGCACCGCTTATTAAAGCAGGTACTCTAAAAAATTGTACGCGGCATAAGTTTCTGCCGCGTACAATCGTTTTCAGGATCAATAAAAGAAGGAGACACCATGAAACGACTAGCAAAAAAATGCGCATTCTTCACCTTATCCGCGCTGACGCTGTGCGCCTACGTCGCCCATGCGGAAGATGCTGCTTCTACTCCAGTGGGCCTGTGGAAGAGCATAGACGACAAATCGGGTAAGCCGAAAGCGCTGATACGCATTACCGAATCCGGCGGCGAACTGCAGGGCAAGATAGAGAAGCTGTTCACCGAACCCGATGCAGACAAGAATCCGAAATGCGATCAGTGCAGCGGCGCCAACAAGGATCAGCCCATCATCGGCATGACCATTCTGTCCGGCCTGAAAAAAGACGGCGATGAATATTCCGGCGGCAAGATTCTCGACCCCTCCAACGGCAAGCTATATAACAGCAAGCTGAGCGTCATTGAAAACAACAAGAAATTGAATGTGCGCGGCTACATAGGCGCACCTTTGTTTGGCCGCACGCAGACCTGGGTGCGGGAACAATAAGCGGAAGCAATAAGCGGAAGCAAACTGGGGAGCCTCAGGCTCCCTTTTTTTACGTCCTGGCGGCTGTATCCCGCGCGCCTCGCCGAGGCCTGAAAACCTGCGTATCGGCATAGAATACTTCATCCTGCTGCGGCCACCAGCCCGGTACGCCTAGTACCGGCAGGGGCGTGTAATCGGCCGTAGTCAGGCTACGCGAAGCCAGTTGCCGCGCCACCAGGCAATCCACATGGTCGCGCCGGTCCTGCTCTCCCATATCGAAATATTCCTGCCCGACGCTGACAACCCAGGCATGCGCAGTAATTGCCTTATAGGGCTGCACCAGCTTTTCCATCAATGCATGGCCAAACGCCCAGACCTCGCACTGCGTACCAAACAAGCCGCGCTGCCCAATGAAAGCCTGCTGCCACTGATGATTGCGCAAGGAAGCAACCAGCCCCAATCCCTGATCGCTGCCGCGCACTACCAGCAAGGCGGCATTCTCATCGAAGATCGTGGCGGCATCCCGCGCCGCGCCGCGTGACTTACCTATGCCCAGACTGGCAATCTGCGCCGCCTGCAAGGCATTCAGCTGCGCCTTGATCCGTGGAAAACTCAGCCAGACCAGCGCATTGAAAAAATCATGCAGGTTTTCCCGCGTGGGCACCTGGCCGGTTTCACTGATGAAGGCTTCGTAGGCGGCGCCTTCCGGCAAGGCTTCTTGCGCGACAAAACGGATCGCCTGCTGCCGGTGATTCAACAGCGGCAGTGTACCGGCCTCGGCGTTGATCTGCGCGCGCCAGCCGTCAGTTGCAGTGATGACGCGGCGCGCAGCAGGCAACACCGGCGCATACCAGCCTTGCTGCCAGGCTATGCCGTCGTAGAACATGGGGCTTTGCCCGGCACGGAAAGTAACGAAGACATCGGCATCAGGCCTGGCTGGAAATGAATTTCCAGTCTATGCTCTCGCCGCCATTCAAAGGCACGATGGTCGTGTCCGCCAGCGGTAATTCGGCCGGCAGCGTCCAGGTCTCGCGCCTCAGCGTAATCGTTCCCGTATTACGCGGCAGGCTATAAAATGCCGGGCCGTTCAGGCTGGCAAACGCTTCCAGCTTGTGCAGTGCATCAGCCTGGTCGAACGCCTGTGCATACAGCTCCATCGCATGCAGCGCGGTGTAGCAGCCGGCACAGCCGCATGCGTGCTCTTTCAAGCCCTTGGGATGCGGCGCCGAATCGGTGCCAAGGAAGAAACGGGTACTGTCGGAGGTGGCCGCCTTGACCAGCGCCTGCCTGTGGGTTTCACGCTTCAATACCGGCAGGCAGTAGTAGTGCGGACGTATGCCGCCCTTGAAGATTTCGTTGCGGTTGTACAGCAGATGGTGCGCAGTAATCGTCGCGGCAACCGGGCCTTCTGCTTCGGCCACATACTGTGCTGCATCACTGGTCGTGATGTGCTCAAACACGACTTTCAGTTCCGGCATGTCGCGGCGCAGCGGCTTCATCACCTTGTCGATGAAAACCGCTTCGCGGTCGAAAATATCGATTGCTGAATCGGTTACCTCGCCGTGGACCAGGAAAGGCATGCCCACTTCCTGCATCGCTTCCAGCGTCTTGTAACACTTCGTCAGGTCTGTCACGCCGGCATCGGAATTGGTGGTGGCGCCGGCCGGATAAAGCTTTACCGCGTGTACAAAGCCGCTGGCCTTGGCGCGGCGTATTTCTTCCGGCGGTGTGTTGTCGGTCAGATACAGCGTCATCAGCGGTTCAAACGTGGAACCTTGCGGCAAGGCCGCCAGGATGCGCTGGCGGTAAGCGGCGGCCTGCTCGGTTGTCGTCACCGGCGGCTTCAGGTTGGGCATGATGATCGCGCGCGCGAACTGGTGCGCGGTATGCGGCAGCACGCTGGCCAGCGCGGCGCCATCGCGCACATGCAGGTGCCAGTCGTCCGGGCGGATGAGGGTGAGTTCTTGTTTGGCGGTATCGGTCATGGCGGCTATCGTTTCTGTTCTCAATGGCGAATAGCCGACATTTTACCTTTACTGCCGCGGAAGGCGCGAATTCCCGTGCCGTCGATGCTGCGCTTGCCCTATATCACGCTGGATTCAGCTGGATATCGGCCAATATTGCATAAAAAACTCCCGCCACTCTGCAGCGGCGGGAGTTTTTGAAAACAGCGTCCGAAAACCCGTTTAGTGGATGATCTTGGCGAGGAAATCTTTTGCACGGTCTGAGCGGGTCGCATTAAAGAATTCGTCCTTGGCGCAATCTTCGACGATGAGGCCCTTGTCCATGAACACAATACGGTTGGCAACCTTTTTCGCAAACCCCATTTCATGCGTAACGACCATCATCGTCATGCCTTCTTGTGCAAGGCCAACCATGACGTCCAGCACTTCATTGATCATTTCCGGATCAAGCGCCGAAGTCGGTTCGTCGAACAGCATGGCGATCGGATCCATCGACAGGGCGCGGGCAATTGCCACGCGCTGCTGCTGGCCGCCGGACAACTGGCCGGGGAATTTATCTTTCTGCGCGATCAGGCCGACGCGGTCCAGATATTTAAGGCCCCTTTCAGTCGCCTCATCCTCACTGCGTCCCAATACCTTGACCTGGCCTATCGTCAGGTTCTGGCGGATAGACAGATGCGGGAACAGCTCAAAATTCTGGAACACCATGCCAATGCGCGCGCGCAGTTTGGACAGGTTGGTCTTAGGGTCGCCGACCGAAACGCCGTCCACGCTAATATCGCCCTTCTGGAACGGCTCCAGGCCGTTGACAGTCTTGATCAGTGTCGACTTACCGGAACCGGAAGGCCCGCACACCACCACCACCTCACCTTTGGACACCTGTGTAGTGCAATCCGTCAATACTTGAAACTGGCCGTACCATTTGCTGACATTATTAATTTTGATCATGTAATTCTCCAGAATACTTTATAGGTATGCATGCCTGCGGCGCCGGAGGCAAGCCGCAAGACGTATGGATTCATCAGCGAATAATCGCCACTTTTTGCTGTAATTTTTTCACCAGTGAAGACAGGCTGAAACACAGGATGAAATACACCACCGCGACAAATAAATACATTTCCACCAGCCTGTTGTCACGCTGCGCGATCTTGACGGCAGCACCGAAGAAATCGGTGATCGACAGTACCGACACCAGCGAAACGTCCTGGAACAGCACGATGGTCTGCGTCAGCAGCACCGGTATCATATTGCGGAAAGCCTGCGGCAATACTACATTGCCCATGGTCTGCCAGTAATTCATGCCCAGTGCATAACCGGCCGAAACCTGCCCGCGTGGGATGGACTGGATGCCGGAACGCATGATCTCGCAGTAATAGGCTGCTTCAAACATGACGAAAGTAATCAGGCAGGAAAACAGCGCGCCAACCTGTATGGGCTCATTGGCTCCTATCACCCAGGCGCCAATATACGGCACCAGGAAATAAAACCAGAAAATAACCAGCAGCAGCGGTACGGAACGCATCAGGTTGACGTAGGCCGTCGCAATAAAGGAAATGTATTTATTGCTGGACAGGCGCATCATTGCCAGAAGCGTGCCGAGCACAATGCCGCCTGCCATGGAAATCAGCGTCAGCTTGACGGTGAATGCAAGGCCGACCGTAAACAGGTAGTACCAGGTCCGCTGAATGACATCAAAATCAAAATTGGCAAACATGATTAGTGGCCTCCGGTATTGGTAGTGCCGGAAGTAATGAATCCGGGAACGGCGGTTTTCTTCTCAAGCAGGTTGGACATCAGGATCGCAAATGCAGACACGACCAGATAAATCAGCGTGGCAGCGGAAAATGCCTCAAATACCTGGAATGAAAATTCCTGCATTGAGCGAGCGCGAGCCATCAGTTCCAGCAAGCCTATACTCAAGGCTACCGAGCTGTTCTTGATGATCGCCGCAACTTCATTGGTCAATGAAGGGATGATGATGCGGAAGGCCATCGGCAGCAGTACATAGCGGTAAGTCTGCGGCAAGGTCAGCCCCAGTGCAGTGCCGGCCATCCTCTGGCCGCGCGGTATCGCATTGATACCGGTAGAAACCTGCACCGCAACGCGGGCGGAAGTAAAAAAGCCCAGGCTCAGCACGGCAGTGATGAAGGAGACATTCGGCGCGGCCTTGAGCCAGTCGCCCATCGCTGTCGGCAGGATCTCGGGCAGTACGTAGTACCACAAGAACATCTGCACAATCAGCGGGATATTGCGGAATAATTCGATATAAGCGTTGGACAGGCGCACGCCCCATTTATTCGGTGCGGTGCGCACGGTGCCGATAATACCGCCCAGTATCAGCGCCATGATCCATGCCAGGATCGCTGTTGCGAGCGTCCATTCTATCCCCGAGATCAGGGTGTCCATATAAGTGCCGCCGCCATCCGGCGCACTTTCCCAGAAAATCTGCCAATTCCAATGGTAATTCATAGCTTCCCTCTCCATAACCAGTCCGTCATCAGCGAACTTACCTTCAGGCTGGCATTTTTTTGGCCCTGCTGCACTGCTGTTACCGAGCCTAAGAAGTTTCTATGACAGAAAACCCCGTGCCCAAAAATTGTGCAACGCAGCAAATCTAAGTCTATAAAACAAAACGGGAGGCCAGGAGCCCCCCGTTTCATCATCGTTCTATGAATTATTTCTTTTTCTTCAATACCGCTTTTTGTGCCTCAGGCACTGCGGCATAAGCGGAAGGCTCGCCGGAGTCGGTAGGCTTGGCAATCACTGCCTTGAACTGGTCGGAAATAGGCCAGTTCAGCGCAATGCCTTTTGGAGGAATCGGCTGCAGGAACCATTTATGGTAGATGCGGTTGATGTCGCCGGAGGTCAGGACATTGCCGATTGCGGTATCGACCGCTTTCTTGAATGCAGGATCATCCTTGCGCAGCATGATGCCGTACGGTTCTACCGACAACGCTTCCTTGCTGATTTCATATTCAGCAGGGTTTTTGGAGTTCGCTGCCAGCGAAGCCAGCAGGATATCGTCCATCACAAAGGCGGCAGCGCGGCCGGTTTCCACCATCAGGAAAGCTTCAGCATGATCTTTGGCCGGCATGATGTTGATACCCAGGTTCTGGTCGGCATTCAGTGTTGTCAGCTGCTTCAGGTTCGATGTACCGGAAGTGGAAACAACCGTCTTGCCTTTCAGGTCCGTCAAGGTTTTGATGTTGGACGATTTTTTCGACAGGATACGGTTGGCAGTAACGAAAGTAGTCGGCGCAAAAGCAACTTGCTTCTGGCGCTCTACGTTATTGGTTGTGGAGCCGCATTCCAGATCCACGGTGCCGTTCGCCATCAGCGGGATACGGGTCGCGGAAGTAACCGGGTTCATCACCACTTTCAGGCTGGACAGGCCCAGCTGTTTTTGCACCGCTGTCACAATCTTCAGGCACAGGTCGATGGAATAGCCTTGATAGGATTGCTTATCATCGAGATAAGAAAAAGGAATGGAGGAATCACGCACACCGAGCGTGATCGTGCCTGTTTCCTTGATCTTTTTCAGCGTGCCGGTTTCCTGCGCCTGCGCTGCACCTGCGAGAACGCCGGCGCTGACCAGAACGGCTAATACTTTCGATAATTTCATACAATCTCCAAAAATTGAACCAAAAAAGGGAATGTCCCAAGTTTACCAAAACATCTAAGCTATAAATGATTTTTTTTGCTTATTTGATACGTGTTACTACTTACAAAAAACCCTAAAATCCGGCATTTACCGATCAAAATAATCACAAAATGACAATATCACCCAAACTCAGTCGGCCACCTTGTCTGACGGGAAACGTACTGTGTCGCGCAACAGGAAGCCCATGGGCATATTCAGGTTGACGCCCTTCGGCGGAATCGGGCTCCTGAACCATTTGTCATACAGCTTGACGAACTCGCCTTCATTCATCATCCGGGCAATTTCCTTGTCTGCAATCGCCTTGAAAGCGGGATCGTCCTTGCGCACGATCATTGCATAAGGCTCCGTCGACAAGCCGTCGCCGACGATAGCAAACTTGCTGGGGTCCTTGGCGTTTGCCCTCTGCCCGTACAGCAGCACATCATCCATGGGAAAGGCATCGGCCTGGAAAGACTCCACCATCGCGAATGAAGAATCATGGTCGCCCGCCTCTGTCAGCTTCAGTCCCAGTGCACGGACTTTGTCCCTGTCGTTGAGCAGCTTGACGCTGGTGGTGCCCTTGGTAGTGACGACCTTCTTGTCTTTCAGGTCGGGCCAGTTCTTGATGCCGGAATCGGTGCGCACCAGCATGCGCGCGGTGGCAAAAAAGTGGGGAATGGTAAACGCAACCTGCTTGCGGCGGTCGGCATTATTGGTGGTGGAGCCACATTCTATGTCGGCCTTGCCGTCGATGATCGCAGGCAGGCGGGTAGAGCCGTTGACCTGCAGGTAGTTGATCGTCAACTGCGGCAATTTCAATTCTTTTTTAACCGCTTCGGCGATCTTCAGGCAGATATCGACCGCATAGCCGATAGGTTTTTTATTTTCGGACAAATACGAAAACGGCACCGAGGCTTCGCGGTGTGCAATGGTGATGGTCTGGGTTTCCCTGATGTGACTCAGCGTATCGGCGAAAGACGACGAAGCCCCCATGCCAAGCAGGCACAATACACTTGCATTGAGCGTCGATTGTAATCGCTTCATTTCGTCTCCTCGTTCCAGCGGTCAGCTGGTAAAAATTTACCAGCGATCAAACATAACATCATTAGAACCCATTTAGTGCTGCGATGAATTCAAAAATTACTTTCTTTTGCAAGAGATTCTTCGGAAGTCCTTCGCTTCCCTCATGCAGATTCAATATAGGACAGCCTGTTTGCCAAGACCCCGATGATGGTCCTTGCAAGAAACAAGCCAACATAGCACCGCTATCAAAGCCGTCATCGCAAACGACCACCCGTAGCGGAATAAGCCACGGGTGGTCTTCGTTTTTGACTGCTACCTGAAAACAGTCTGATCGCAGTCCGGAGGCGGCGGTTTCAGCTCCCGGGCTGCCTGTGCATCAGGGGTACAGCCCACGCACTTCGCGCGCCTGCAGCACCCGTGAACAGCCTACAATAAATGCCGCAGTGCGCAGGGATACCTTTTTCTCTTCGGTGATCTGCCATACCGCGTTGAATGCTTCTTTCATGATGCGTGTCAGGCGCAGGTTGATTTCGTCTTCGGTCCAGAAATAGCTGGAAAAATCCTGCACCCACTCAAAATAACTGACCGTCACGCCGCCGGCATTGGCGATCACGTCAGGCACGACCAGCGCGCCCCTGTCGCGCAAAATATCATCTGCCTTCGGCGTCGTCGGCCCGTTTGCACCTTCCAGAATAATGCTTGCACGGATTTTGTGCGCATTTTTCTCGGTGATCTGCTGCTCCAGCGCGGCAGGAATCAGGATATCGCAATCCACGCCCCAGAAATCGTCACCGACCAACACCGCTTCCGAGCCGGCAAAGCCGGCTACGCTGCCGGTTTCGGCGACGTGCGCCAGCAGCTGGTTAACGTCCAGGCCGTTCGGATGGTAGACAGAACTCAGGTGATCCTGCACCGCAACCACTTTGGCGCCGGCGTCTGCAAACAGGCGGGCTGCTATGCCGCCCACGTTGCCGAAACCCTGTACCGCGATTTTCGCGCCCTCTATCCGCAGGCCGCGCTTGGCAGCTGCCTCGCAGCCGACCACGAACACGCCGCGGCCGGTGGCTTCACGGCGTCCCAGGCTACCGCCCAGAGAAATCGGCTTGCCGGTGACCACGCCGGTTGCAGTGCGGCCTTCGTTCATGGAATAGGTATCCATCATCCAGGCCATCGTCTGTTCGTTGGTGTTGACGTCCGGCGCCGGAATATCTTTGTCCGGCCCGATGATGATGCCGATTTCGCTGGTATAACGACGCGTCATGCGCATCAGCTCGCCGCGCGACAAGGTCTTGGGATCGACGCGGATGCCGCCCTTGGCGCCGCCGTAGGGAACGTTGACTGCGGAATTTTTGATCGTCATCCAGGCAGACAGGGCCATCACTTCCGACAATGTCACATCCTGGTGGAAACGCACGCCGCCCTTACCCGGGCCACGCGACGTGTTGTGCTGTACGCGGTAGCCTTCAAAGTGGGAAATGCTGCCGTCATCACGCTCGATGGGCACGTCGACGACGAGGATGCGCTTGGGGCGCTTCAGGGTTTCAACCCAGCGCGACAAATGCCCGAGGTAGGGGGTAACGCGATCGATCTGCTCCAGGTAAACTGCCCAGGGACCGACCTCATTCTGGGTAAGATAAGACGGTATCTCGTGTTGGGTGGACATGGTATGGCCTCCTTTTCGTTTCAGTTAAGGGAGCGCCGAGAAAATGCCGCGATGGTCAGACCAGGCTTGATGCGGCCACCGCTTTTTTGCTGACATCTTTTGCAAAATACACTGCTTGCTTTGCGGCCCGCCTCAATCCCGTCGATCCGCTGCTACCTTGCTCAGTGCCCCGAAGATGCAATGCAAAAAAATAGTCAAAAGTGCGAATTACCGGTCAGGTGACGCATAGTAGCCAACAGCTATTTTTGCCGCTAATGCTTTGTTTGCATGTATCTATGCAATAAAAACATAACATTGAAAATTTATTTACTGATTCAAATGCAGCAGTAAAAGTCATTTACAGACAGATTTACCTGCTCTTTTTTTACCTCCGTTTCCCTCTTCTCATGCGCCTGCTACACACCCGTTTTATAGCTTCCGTGCAGCATAGACACTGCATGTCTCGGTCCCGCTCCAGAAGTAACAAACTATAGATCTTGCATTTTTTGGTGACTGCCTTTTTATCGCTCGAAAGCCAAAATTATAAGCCGCGGCGGCGCCTGCATTATAGTGACGCCCCGCGTGTGCAGTATTTAGAAGTGATATTCCGCGTGGATCATTGGTGTCTTGGCCAGTGAGCCAGGGACGTTAGATGGATTGCCGAATTTGTTTCGCCAGTACTGATATTCCAGACCTACGCGAAAAACATTCTTCCCCATGGCCAGTTGCGGACCTAGGTCATACATCACCTGGCCATCGAAGTTGAGTTCAGGGCTTGTCGGGCCGCCGAATTCATTGGTGCCGCGGGACCCGATGTAATTCAAGTATCCTTCAAAGGCCAGAGGGGTCGCTCCTAACGGAATACCCCATACCAGGTTCAGCATGGCGTGCGTTTTATAGGTGTATCTGCTGGTCACGCCGATAGGCTGATTACTCTCCTGTACAGCAAATACGCTGACATTGAGGAAGCCCGGCACGTCCATCATCAATGTGGGGCCGATGGCCAGCAACCGTTTTTTGGAGGCGTAGCTGAGATCGTTCTTGGTATTCCAGTCAAAACCGAAACTCAATCCAAGATCGCGCACCGGGCCGAATTTGAAATCCCTGCCTGCAATCTTGGCAAAGTCCAGCGTATGGCGGTAGACCACATATGCTTCCTGCGCGCTATCGTCCTTGCGGTCTGACATCAGAAGATCGACGTCGAAATAATTACTGCCGTATTTGTAGCCGCTCACATGGGTGAAATTAATAACGTTCTTTGTAATGTCCTGGCTATTGTACGGCTCAGCGAACTTGGTACCGTAGCGGTAGCCGATGGAATCGTCGCTCCAGTCGGCAGCGCCTGCCTGCTGCATGCAGGCAAGCGCCGACCACGCAATGATGCCGCACGCAACGCGGAAGATTTTTGAATTCTGATGAATGCCACCTGTTGTTGCCAGATGTTGGACGAATGTCCGAACGATTTTATGCATGGGGTCTCCTCTATTTATTATGTCCATCCTTTCATAGGGTGGATGTCAGATTCGTGGAACCGCCACGCCGGTTAAATTGTTTAAATCAATCAAAATCCGGGACCACAAGGCAGGCCTTCCCTTGAAATAAATCTCAACGAAATACCGGGTGAAAAATTACGGGGTTCATCCGCTGTACGGTGGATACCAGTTAAGTTGCGAGCGCCGTAAGAGTCTTTCGTCTCGCGGCAGGCTGCGGCTCATTCAGAACAATTTTGATTTTTCTTCTTATTCCTGATCCCGCCCTATCGCTGTAACGTGGAACAATCATAAGGAGGACAAGGGATATCTGACAAACGACTATGCTTCATTGGAGGTATGAACGACTCTCATTGGCTTTTTTCAGCCTATTAAGGTATAAATTTCGCCTCCTAATAGGTTGCGCAGACAGGAGTCACCCTCAACTTTTGAAAAGCTTGCAGGAAAAAATGGAAGGAAGGATATGGATTGCACGATCTGCAATCAAAGGTGAAGATGGTCGCAGAACACTACAGGCAAACCTGGTAGGTGACGGTACTGGGCACGCCCTCTAGTGCGTATGTCGAAGCCTGCTGTTCGATCCTATGCTCAAGCGGCTGAAACACCAGCGTACAGACTATCCAGCCTGATCGCTACGAATTTCTTCGGCCACCGCCGCGATCTCATTGCGTAACCAACGGTGTGCCTGGTCGGCGTGATGGCGTTCGTGCCACACCGACGACACGGTAAAGCTGGCCTCCTCCACCGGCGGCTCAAGTACCTGTAACGGTAGTTCCTTAGCAATGCGGCGCGCTGTCAGCTCGGCAATTGTGCCTATCAGATTGGATTCTGCAACAAGCCGATACGCCAGCAGGAAATGTGGAACAGTCACTGAGGTCTTGCTACGGATGCCGTATTTTTCATACAGACCATCCACCGCCTCTTTTACCGCGCCATGATTGCTGCTAATCCGTAAGTGCCTGCCGCTGCGGAACTGTTCAAGCGACAGGCTACCGTTGATATCCGGATGTCCAATGCGCACAATTGCCTTGAGCTTATCGGTAAAAAGTTGGCGGACGTGGAAGTTCGGCGGCGCCGTCTCTTCGTTCCACAGGATCAGATCGATCTCACCGTTTCTCAGCAATGCAAGATCGTCCTGGGGTCGCAGCGGACGGATATTCAACTCAAGCTCAGGGGCGACTTCGCTCAGGCGCTTGACCAGAGCCGGCAGCAATATAAAGCCGATGTAATCCGTGGTAGCGATGCGAAACATGCCATCGAATCGGGCAGGATCAAACGCATCGGCAGGCCGCATCAGCGCCACCATGGCGTCCAGCGTTTCCTGCAATGGAGAGGCTAGTTCCAATGCGCGCGGCGTCGGCATCACGCCTCGCCCGGCCAATACGAATAAAGGATCGCGAAACATCTCCCGCAGCCGGCTGAGCGTGTGGCTGACTGCAGACTGCGTCATGTTAAGCTCATGTGCCGCGCGCGTTACATTGCACTCCTTGAGCAGAGTAGCAAACACCTGTAGCGACTTCAGATCGACATTCTGCATCCGACTCCTTCCTTCGCTCGACGGCCCCGCTACCGGACTAAGCCTGGCGGCGAAACAACCTTCAGTAAAGATCAATATAAATAATAATACCCCCTATCGAAGCGAAGAAGAGACCGAGCAATCGTTTCAACTCAGAATTTGATATCTGGTACTCAAAAAACCGCCTGGAGAGGATAATTCACAACAATCGGAGCTAGCCCTCGACAGCTCAGACCGGCCAGACAAAACAATACAGCCGCCGGGCCAAGCCTGGCCCCGGCGGCTAAAACAACGAAAAACGAATCGGCAATCCAATCTCGCTTGACGCACGCCGATAAAATCCTTGTGTCCCACCAAAGGAAGCGTGCTCGCTGATCAGCTACATTCAGTAAATCACCACCGAACGGATCGACTCTCCGCTTTTCATCAGATCAAATCCCTCGTTGATTCGCTCCAGCGACAAGCGATGCGTGATCAGATCATCGATGTTCAACTTGCCTTCCATATACCAGTCAACAATCTTGGGTACATCGGTGCGGCCTCGCGCTCCGCCAAATGCCGATCCTTTCCAGACCCGGCCAGTCACCAGTTGGAACGGCCGGGTGCTGATTTCCTGGCCCCCGGCAGCAACACCGATCACAATTGACTGCCCCCAGCCCTTGTGGCAGCACTCAAGCGCCTGGCGCATGGTACGAACATTGCCTATACATTCAAAGCTGTAGTCAGCACCGCCGTCGGTGAGGCCGACAATGGCATCGACGACATTGTCCACTTCTTTTGCATTGATGAAGTCGGTCATACCGAACTTGCGTGCCATGTCCTCGCGCGCCGGATTGATGTCAACGCCGATGATCTTGTTGGCACCGACCATGCGCGCGGCCTGGATCACGTTCAGGCCGATGCCACCCAAACCGAATACGACTACATTGGCGCCCGCCTCCACCTTGGCGGTAAACAGTACAGCACCGACACCGGTGGTCACTCCGCAACCGATGTAGCAGACCTTGTCGAACGGCGCATCTTCGCGAATCTTGGCCAGAGCTATTTCCGGAACAACGATGTAGTTGGAAAAAGTCGACGTACCCATGTAATGCAATATTGGTTGGCCGTTGATGGAAAAACGACTCGTGGCATCCGGCATCAGCCCACGCCCTTGGGTGGAGCGAATGGACTGACAGAGATTGGTTTTCTGCGACAGGCAAAATTTGCACTGGCGACATTCCGGCGTATAAAGCGGGATTACATGATCGTCCTTCTTCAGGCTCTTGACGCCGGGACCGACATCAACCACCACACCGGCCCCCTCGTGACCCAGAATGGCGGGAAACAGGCCTTCAGGGTCAGCTCCCGACAGCGTGTAGTAATCGGTGTGGCAGATGCCGGTTGCTTTCAGCTCCACTAGCACTTCCCCCTCTTTAGGGCCAAGGATATCGACCATTTCTATGGTCAGCGGGGCGCCGGCTTTCCAAGCGACTGCGGCTTTTGTTTTCATACTTTTACTCCGGAGAATCAGTTAAATAAATCGGTTTAGATAATTCAGTTTAATGACGCCAGGCGCCTGTCAATGAACCGCAGGGATGGCAGCAGCATTCCGTGATGCTTTCTGGTCCTGCTGCAAGCTGTCGCCATGCTGCTTCTGATCCTGCTCCTGATTCTGATCCTGCTGCAAGCCGTTGAACAGGATATTCAGCAATACGGCGGAGATTGCCGCCAGCACAATGCCGCTTTGCAGTAATGGCGCAAGTTCGGTAGGAAATTTATCAAAATACGTTTTGGAGAAAGCGGGAATCATCCCTATCCCGACGCTGATGGCCACAGTAAATCCGTTGAGTGGATTATTAGTGAAATCAACATGGCTGAGCATCTTGATGCCGCTGACGGCGATCATTCCAAACATGATCATGCCGACCCCGCCCAATACAAATACAGGCACAGATGCCACGACCGCCGACAGTTTGGGAATGAGCGCCAGCAAGATCAGGAACACGCCACCCATCCCGCAGACCCAGCGGCTGCGTACACCGGTCACTTCGAGCAAACCCACATTTTCCGAATACGAGCTATAAGGGAAAATATTGAAAATCGCACCGACTACAGAACCCAGGCCATCAGCCCGGAAGCCGCGTACGAGATCCTGGTGCGTCATTTTCTTGTCGGTCATCTTTCCCACGGCCATGAATACGCCCGCGGTCTCGATCACGTTGACCAGCATCACGATGGTCATACTGAGAATAGACCAGAAGTCGAATTTGAAAGCGCCGAAATGAAAGGGGGTGACAAGGCCGAACCATGGCGCTTCACTCACGCCGCTGAAGCCCACCTTGCCTAGTATCAAGCTGACCGCCACTCCAAAACCGATGCCCAGCAGTACGGAAACGTTATTCAGAAAACCGCGTGTATATTTTGCCGCCAGCAAAATAAATATCAGTACCGCAAACGCCACCCCGATGAACAGGGGGCTACCAAATTCAGGATTGCCGAATCCCCCGCCTGACCAGACCACACTGATTTCCATCAGCGACACACCGATAGACAGCAGTATCGTTCCGACAACCACTTCGGGGAAAAAGCGCAGCATCTTCGCAATAATGGGTGCGATCAAAATGACGATAATGCCCGCCACCAGCATGGCACCGAATACCCCGGGCAATCCCAAGCCGGGCTTGACGCCGATAGCGATCATTGCGCCGATACCGGTAAACGATACGCCCATCACGATCGGCAGCTTGACTCCGAACCAGCGTATGCCCACAGTCTGCACAATCGTAATCAGACCGGAAACGAACAGATCCGCGCTGATCAGGAAAGCGATCTCGCTTTTGGATAAATTCAGTGCGCCGCCGATGATCAGCGGCACCGCAATTGCCGCCGCATACATCACCAGCACGTGCTGAAAACCCAGGATGGCGAGACGCCCCATGGGTGGCACTTCATCCGCGGAACTGCGGGACCCGCTAGGGCTATAACGTTTGTTACCCATCGTACGTCTCCAGTATAGTTTTATTTCTTTTATATTTAGGCAGCCTGATCGGCCGCTGTCTCAAAAATGCCGGACATGACAATGAAACCCGGCAAGCGTTTTACCCGGTCGGTCCAACGCCGTATTGCCGGGTAGTCCATCAACGAGATGCCACCCTCGTCTGATAGCATCACATAGGGAAAGCAGGCAATATCGGCAATGGTCGGGTGATCTCCCCGGCAGATCCAGCCGCTTTCTTCGCGTTCGGAAAACCATAACTGCTCATCGAGAATATGGAAAAGCGCATGCGCGCCGGCACGCGCCTGGTCTCCATTCAAGTCATAGCGCATCAGGTCGTGCAGGCGCGCCGCTGAGGCAGTGCCTGTGATGCCGTCGGCGAACGCCAGCCACATATTGACCTCCGCCAATGCGTGCGGATCGTCGGTAGGGTACCAGCGCCCTTCCGAGTCGTACCGAGCTGCCAGGTAGGTCAGGATGGCCTGTGCATCACGCATGACGAAGCCATCATCGTCAAGAGCAGGTAGCTGGCCGAGTGGATTGATTGCGAGAAATGCATCGCTCTTGTGCTCCTTGCCTGGAAAGAATTCGACCCCGATCTTCTTGTAGGTCAGGCCCAGGATATTCATAAATAAACGTAATTTGTAGCAATTTCCCGACAGTTCATAGTCGTACAGCGTGATCATGTATAAATCCCTTACAGGTCGAGAACAAGAAGCTCAGAACGGCTACGCGATACGCAAGGCATCAGACAACGGCGGCTATTTTTTTCTTCATCATTGAGATAGACGTCGCGATGTTCAGGGTCACCTTCCAGTACCTCGATTCGACAGGTGCCACATACACCCTGCTCGCACGAGGTATTGATTGCCACGCCACGGACTTTCAGCGCGTCGGACAAACTAAGGCCGGGTGGCACAGAAAATTCGATACCGTTCGATTGCAACCTGACGCGGAACGCTTTATCCGAGTCATGCGAAACTTCGTTGGCGAATAATTCAAAGTGAATGCGCGTTTTCGAAATACCACGTTGATCTGCACGAGCAGTCACCAGATCAATCAAAGGACGCGGCCCGCACACATAAATATGATGTTCCGCTCCCGCATCGATAAGCGCAGCGTCTATCGCATCCGCTACCGCGCCAGCCTCAAGGCCAGTGTGCAGCTTTACTTCATCAAGATCAGCAAGACGATCAGTGAAAGCGACATGCTCGCTACCTCTGACGAAATAGTGAAGCACGCAAGGCAGATCTGCGCTTTTTAACGCGGCCCCCATTGCCAGGATGGGTGTAATGCCGATACCCCCTGCAATCAACACGCCGCCCTCGCCGGATATCAGAGAAAAGTGATTTTTCGGCCTCGATACCGTGAGGCTGTCTCCGACCCGCAGCGATTCATGCAAAGAGCGCGACCCGCCGCGCGAAGC
Organism: Undibacterium sp. TJN25; assembly: GCF_049339885.1. Taxonomy (NCBI): domain Bacteria; kingdom Pseudomonadati; phylum Pseudomonadota; class Betaproteobacteria; order Burkholderiales; family Oxalobacteraceae; genus Undibacterium; species Undibacterium sp. TJN25. Next base: position 150,528 of record NZ_JBMPPM010000013.1, read on the forward strand.
TGGTTCCAGCTTTACGCCGATGACGAGATGATTTCTCTCGGAGGGAGTATTGATCAGCGAATACTGGCGGACAAAACCGCTTGGCGTATAGACATCAATATGCGCGCCGGCCTCAAAGTTCAGTTCTGCGCCTTCCGGCACTGCGAGCTCAAACGCGACAATACCCTCGGCGGCCTGCCAGCGTTTGGCCACTGTTGTACGTAGTACGGACTCCTTGCCTCCAGGTGCATTCTGTACGGTATGTTGAAGAATGGGGATAACCCTTGGTTTAGCCGTGGATTCTGGCAGCGCCATGCGTATGGCTTGTTCTTGATGGCTTTCCGCACGGCGACGTACTATCGTCAGAAGACGGTTACACCAACGCAGCGCATCACGCTCTTTCATTCCTTCCAGGTTCGTAGAGCCATGCACGATAGTTTTGGCCTGATCTGCAGGCTGCAGCCAAAAGCGCAACTCTCGCTTGCCTGATTCAGCGCGCCAGGAAATATCCATTCCTTCATCGCTGCGCGACAAGACGCTTGAACCTGGAACGGCGTCTACGTCGTGGTCCGCAAAGCGCCCCAATTCTTCGGCCACGACATCAATGCAGGCATTGACAACCAGGCTTCGCAAGGGCAGCGGCAAGGGTTCAATTACCGCTGCGGCCCCAACCAAGGCCTCCGCATCTGGCACATTTGATGCGTCTATCTTGGCCCATACGTAACCGTTCTCCTCCCTCACCGCAAATGTCCGTGCACAAAGGCTTGCGGGCGGTGCCATGTCGCTCATGGCAGGAATGAAAATGCATCGTCCGTCGCCGCTCTGGTATTGCCAGCCGTGATATTGGCACCGCAATTTCTTCCCCGTGTTCACACCCAGCGTGAAACGAACACTGCGATGCGGGCAACGGTTTTCCCAAGCGTTGACACGGTCGTCGTCCGCGCGCCACAACGCCAGTTCGATCCCATGCAACTGGCTTTGAAAGACGTGGCGCATCGGCAGCTCGTCGGAGCGCGCCAACGGATACCATCTATTTTCCATCCTATTCATCAAGTCATCCTATTGTGTATTTTTTGCGTGCTCAGGCCGTGCGATAGGTGCCGTAAGCGATTCCTTTGTCACTCAGCCAGCGGCGATACGCGGCCGACATTGCATCGGCACGGGTCGGCACCTCGAACTTTTGATCGAGCGGCAAGGTCCGCGGCAAGTGATTGGACAATATCGTCAGGTCCTGGCCGACGATGGTCTGCTGGAACAGGCGCAGTTCGCTATCGCTATTGAGCTCGTCTATGCATGCCAGCAGTAGATGAGCAACGCACCAATCCTCGCTTATGGGCTGAGAGAACAGACAAATGACATCGCGCCGTGACGAGTCGGAGACACTTGTCTTGTAAAGTATGGACGACAGTGGACGAACGACTCGGTATGTGTACTGCGCATCTATTCCTCCTATGGCGGCGGCGCCTGCCATGGGCTGATAAAAGGAGCAGTCTTTCGCAAAGATTTCATCATTCTCCTTGTCGTGCACTACCCGATATGGCTTTACATCCGTATTTGGCACCTCACCCAGCAGGCCGCTGTGCACGAAGGGGAAATGTGCCATATCAAGGAAGTTCTCGACCACGCGAAGACCGGAGGCATGAATCTGGACCGATCCGAGGCCAAGCACCCGTCGATCGGCTTCTTCAAATTCAGGCAAGGCGAAAAAGCCTTCGGCCGGCTCACCCAGCGACACCCAATACGTGTGATAGCAGGTCTGCGTACGGCAAGCTGTAGCGCTGCCGTCTGCCAGGCTGGCGCTGAACACGCCGTCCTTGTCGCGACCGTAGGTAATCTGCCGATCTAAAATGCGTGTCCGATACTGCCTGCCATCCGCTATATCTTCCATTATCGCCACCGGATACCATTCGTTCCAAACTGCTGCCTCGATCTCCATCTGCTTCTCCTCTTCGCCTGGATTCGGCGTGATCGCCTTCATGTGGGTCAATATTAAGGAGGACGCAGCAATCAAACAAACGACTATGTTTCATTGCAGGTATGAACAACAGTCATTGGTTATTTCTGCAGTTGTATGGGCTGCGGTGTTTCATCCCGCTTTCTATCCAGATGTACGTACTGGCGGAACAGGCCGGTCACTTGCATAAGTAACTTACACATTCACTTAAGTGACCGTTTAGAGGTAAGGCAAACGAAGGGGAAAAGCGAGGGAAAAAGAGAATTGTAAAAACAGAAAAGGCCGCACCGGGGCGGTGCTTTATCAAGATTTACTTTGATAGATCTTGCCATCTGCTTGCCGCAGGCTACCAAGTCCGTGTTGCATCTCACAAACAGAAGCACGATCGCAATGTCAGCGCCGTACTCTACAATGGCGAGCTATCGAAACCGCGCCTTTCCTTTGAGGTATTTCACTGCATGTGATACAGAAAACTTTGGCGATATGCTTATGCACATATGGTCAATCATCAGATAGCCTTCGGCCACCTTACCATCCCGCCATTGCGCCGGTTCATGAGATGTTTCCCCAAGATTCAAAAAGCTTGTTCGGGTATCGTTCAATAAAAAAATAACACTGAAAATCAATTTCCCATCCGACCTTGGGTGGGAAAAATAATGTTCGACAGATTTAAGTATCCTTCTTTTTACGTCCTTTTGCGGCTTTGCCGGATGCCGGCTGTATGCCCGCCTTTGCGTTTCCGTGCAGCTGCTCCAGGTAATCCCACAGGCGCGATACGATCAGCTTGCCGGGACGCTGTACCGTAGGCCGCTCACGGTAAAGCCGGATTTCCATTTCGATTTCCCATTCCTTGACACCGCCGTCGGCACGCGCCAGTTGCTTTTGCTTGAGCTCGCGGGTTACTGAAGATTCCGGCAGGAAGACAACGCCATGGCCTTCCAGCGCCATCATTTTCAGCCCCTCGGCCATATCGGTTTCATAACATTTTTCAAAATGCAGCGGTATCCGCGCGTCATTGAGAATCAGATCCACCAGCCGTCCGAGATAGGCATTGCTCGCATAGGTCAGAAAAGGCAACGGGGCCTGCGCAGTGCCCGGCAGCACATAGTCCGGCACGCCGGCCTTGTCGCAGCGCGCGTACGCCCTCAAGGTTTCGTAGCCCATTGTGATCATGTCGTACTGGCTGGAATCCAGCAGCATGGGCTGGCGCGGATGGTGATAGCACAGCATCAGGTCGCAGCCGCTCTCCACCAGTGTCATCACTGCGTCGTGCACGTTCAGCGCGAGCAGGCGGCTGTTGATTTCGCCGAAGGCGGTGCCCAGTTCGGTCAGCCATTTCGGCACGAAAGTCAGCGACAGCGTATGCGGCACCGCGAAATCCACCGTGGTCTGCGTCGCGGTGCGCTTGCCGCGCAGCAGCGCGCGCGCATTGTTGATCTGCCCCAGCATTTCTATCGCCTGCTCATAGAACACATCACCCGCATGCGTCAGCCTGGTCGGATATGAAGTTCGGTCTATCAGGTCCGTGCCCAGCCACGCTTCCAGCGACTGTATCCTGCGCGAAAAAGCCGGCTGCGTCACATGGCGCAGCTCGGCGGAACGGCTGAAACTATTGGTTTCTGCCAGTGACACAAAATCTTCCAGCCATTTGGTTTCCATGGAATATCGTGGTCGTATGACTCTTTAAATTAAGTATCTTAAAAAAGGAAGGCCACATCAGTTGATGAGTTCGCGCGGGCTATCCTGCAACTCGTCCATGCCCAGATCCGACAGGTCCGACAGCTCCCCTTGCTCTTGCCGGTTCTGCTGGCGCTGCCACATTTGCGCATAGGACCCGTCCAGCAAAAGCAACTGCGTATGCGTCCCGCGCTCTATGATGCGGCCCTTGTCCAGCACCAGAATCTGCTGCGCATCGACGACGGTGGACAGGCGATGCGCGATAACGAGCGTGGTGCGGCTCTTGGCAATTTCCTTCAGCTGCGCCTGTATCATCTGCTCCGACCTGGAATCCAGCGCCGACGTGGCCTCGTCGAAAATCATTATCGCCGGATTCTTCAGCAAGGTGCGGGCTATCGCCACCCTTTGCTTTTCTCCGCCTGATAATTTCAGGCCGCGCTCGCCGACCATCGTTGCATAGCCGTCCGGCAGGGTTTCGATGAAGTCGTGGATATACGCTGCCTTTGCAGCGGCAATCACTTCCTCCTTGCCGGCGCCCTGCTTGCCATAGGCGATATTGTACTCAATCGTGTCGTTGAATAGCACCGTATCCTGCGGCACGATGCCGATCGCGCGGCGCAGCGAATGCTGGGTAACGTCGCGCAGATCCTGGCCATCGATGGCGATGCAGCCGGACTGGATGTCATAGAAGCGGAACAGCAGACGGGACAGCGTCGATTTGCCGGAGCCGCTATGCCCAACGACTGCCGTCGTAGTTCCCGCCGGAATCGTGAAATCCACGTCAAACAGGATTTGCCGCTTGCTTTCATAACTGAAATCGACATGGCGGAAATGGACTTCTCCTCCCTCCTGATGATCGATGTGCAGGTCGCGCGCGCCGTCGCTGTCGGCGATCTCGCGGTTCTGGTCCAGCAGGGAAAACAGCCTCTCCATGTCCGCCAGGCTTTGCTTGATTTCGCGGTACAGCACACCGAGGAAGTTCAGCGGAATATACAGCTGGATCATGAAGGTATTCACCAGCACGAGGTCGCCCAAGCTCATCTTTCCGGCAATGACACCCTGCGTCGCGCGCCATAGTATCAGCGTGACAGCGGTCGCGATGATCAGTGATTGCCCGGTATTGAGCAGCGACAGAGATGTCTGCGATTTGACTGCAGCCAGCTCATACCGGCGCAGGCCTTCATCGTAGCGCTGCGCCTCATAGTCTTCGTTGCCGAAATACTTGACTGTCTCGTAGTTGATCAGCGAATCGATGGCCTTGGTATTGGCCTTGGAATCCAGCTCATTCATGGTGCGGCGGAAATGCGTGCGCCATTCGGTTACGCTGATGGTGAACACGATATAGGTGACCAGCGCGCCGCCGGTAATCACGGTAAACCAGACATCGTAATGCGTAACCAGGTAAATCAGCACCAGCGAAATTTCTATCAGCGTCGGCAGGATGCTGAACAGCGCATACGATACCAGCGAGGAAATGCCGCGCGTGCCGCGTTCGATGTCGCGCGTCATGCCGCCGGTTTGCCGGTTCAGGTGGAAGCGCAGAGACAGTGCATGCAAGTGGCGGAAGACTTTCAGCGCGATCGTGCGCACCGCGCGTTGCGTCACCTTGGCAAACACGAATTCCCGCAATTCGGTAAACATCGTCGTGGAAAGCCGCAGGGCGCCATATGCCACCAGCAGGCCCAGCGGCAGCACCATCAGCGCCGCGGGATGCGCAGGTGTGATGGTCATGCGGTCCACCAGTTGCTTCAATATCAGAGGCACTCCGACATTGGCGACTTTGGCGCCGACCATGAAGCCCAGCGCCAGCAGCACACGCCATTTATAAGCCCACAGATAGGGCAACAGAGTTTTCAGTGTGGCCCAGTCGTCACGCGACTTGGGGGCGGCAGGCGGGTCGGGAAGCTTGGAGAATTTACTGCTCATATACAAGGATTCTGGAAATAATGGTTTATGCTTACGGGAAGCATCATCTGCACGGCAATCACAGCGCTGCCGATAACAAAAATGAGTTGATTAGCGAGTAAGCTAAGCGAACTACGGAGACAATCGCGGCGGCTCCGGTGATTTTTAAACAAGCCTGGGGCCTGCCGCAATAAGCTTTTAATTCTAATGATTGTAACTGTTTAGGAGTAACCAGATGTCAGAACCGGCCAAAACCTCGCTCCCTTCGGGAATGCCCCAACTGCGGGTCATGCCCATGCCCGCCGACGCCAACGTCCACGGCGACGTTTTCGGCGGCTGGATCATGTCGCAAGTGGATATCGCCGGCGCCATTCCCGCCGCGCGGCGCGCCAATGGCCGCGTTGCCACGATCGCAGTGAATTCCTTCTTATTCAAGCAACCGGTGTTTGTTGGTGATTTACTATCTTTTTACGCCGAAGTGGTCAAAGTCGGCAATACATCGGTGACGGTGTCGGTCGAAGTGTATGCGGAACGCAACCGGCTGCAGGCCAGCACCGTCAAGGTGACAGAAGCAATACTGACCTATGTCGCCACCGGCGAAGACAGGAAACCGCGCCAGATTCCGCCGCTGGAAAGCATTACCAATTACAACGTCGAATCAGGTCCCTGCTGATATGGAGTCGGGCCGGCGTATTTTCCTGGAAAGGGCCGGCCGGCTGGCCGGCTTCGCAGCGCTGGCCAATGCCTTCCCAGCAACGGCCCTGGCCCGCACCGCCGGTTACCCTTTCACACTGGGGGTTGCATCGGGCTCTCCCCGGCCTGACAGCATCGTGCTGTGGACCCGCCTGCTGCCTGATCCCCTGAACGCTCAGGCCCTGCCGCCGCTGGCTTACAACGTCCGCTGGGAGCTGGCCTACGACGACGGCTTCCGGCACATTGCCGCCAAGGGAGAGGCGGCAGCACTGCCTGAACTCGCGCACAGCGTGCATGCAGACGTCACCGGGCTGCAGCCGGACAGATGGTACTGGTACCGCTTCATGCTGGGCGATGCGATCAGCCCCACCGGGCGTACCCGCACGGCTCCCGCACCTGACAGCATGCCGCTGGGGTTACGCATGGCCGTAGCGTCTTGCCAGCACTGGGAGTTCGGCGAATATGCGGCGCACCGGCATATTGCCGCCGCCAATCCCGATGTGGTGGCCTTCCTCGGCGATTATATTTATGAGTGGGGTCCTCTGGAGCTGGCCCACCCGGTCAAACCACGGCGCAAGCTGGAGAGCGTGGATCTCGCCTCCTACCGCAGCCGCTATGCGCAGTACAAGAGTGACATCCATCTGCAGGCCGCTCACCACGCCGCGCCTTGGATAGTGACCTGGGACGACCATGAAGTTTGCAATGACTACGCCAACGACAGGGATGAAAGCGCCGACCCGAATTTCCTGCAAAGACGGGCAGCGGCCTACCAGGCTTTTTATGAACACATGCCGGTGCGCCTGCCGCCGCTTTCCACAGACCCGCTGCGCTTTGCCAACATGCGCATCTATGACCGCTACGACTGGGGCAGGCTGGGCCGCCTGCACGTGCTGGACGACCGGCAGTACCGCGCCTATCAGGTATGCCCCAAAGGTGGCGGAGGGTCGACTTCGCTGACGACTGCAGAATGCACGGAGAGGATCAATCCTTCCCGCACCATGCTGGGCGCGGAACAGGAGAGGTGGCTGGCGCAGGGCTTTGCAGGCTCGGGCGCGAAATGGAACATCCTGGCACAGCAGACACTGATGGCACAATGCAGCCAGACGCCGGTGGTGGCGGAGGGTGAAGGCAAATTCTGGACCGACGGCTGGGATGGCTATCCGGTCGCCAGGCAGCGCCTGTTTGACGACCTGCAGAAACACAAGCCGTCCAATCCGGTGGTCATTTCAGGCGACGTGCATACTTTCTACGCAGCCAACCTGAAGCGGGATTTCTACAGCAAGGCATCGCCGTCCAATCCCATTTTGGCGACCGAATTCTGCGGCACATCTGTCACATCCAGCTCACGCCCGCAGGAACGTACCGACCAGTATGTGGCGCAGAACCCACATATCAAGTTCGGCCGCAGCGACAAGCGCGGCTTCATGCTACTGGATGTGTCGGCCAAGCAGATGAATACCTATTTCCTGGCGCTCGACAATGTCGCACGCGCGGATTCCGGCATCTCGACACTGGCCAGCTTTGCCGTGGAAGACGGCAGGCCCGGCGTGGTTCAGCGCGGCTGAAAACCATACCGGCCCACGACAGAAATGGAAAAAGGGAAGGCGCTGCCTTCCCTTTTTCTTTGGACTCCTGCGATGCCGCAACGGAGTTTTATGCCAGCCTAGGCTGCCTTTTTTTCATCCCGCAACTCGCGGCGCAAAATCTTGCCGACGTTGGTCTTCGGCAGTTCCAGGCGGAACTCAATGTACTTCGGTTTTTTGTACGCAGTGAACTGTTCCTTGCAATAGGCCATCAGCGTATCGACCGTCAGCGAAGGATCCTTGCGCACGACAAACAGCTTGACCGCTTCGCCGGAATTGGCATCGGGCACGCCGATGCACGCGCATTCCAGCACGCCCGGGTGCATGGCCACGACGCCCTCGATTTCGTTCGGATACACGTTGAAGCCGGACACCAGGATCATATCCTTCTTGCGATCCACAATGGTTGTATAACCGCGCGCGTCCATGATGCCGACGTCGCCGGACTTGAAGAAGCCGTCCGCCGTCATGACCTTGGCTGTCTCGTCCGGACGGTTCCAGTAGCCGGACATGACCTGCGGCCCGCGTATCGCGATTTCACCTGGCTGGCCCAGCGGTACGGGATTGCCGTCATCGTCCAGGATGGCGATTTCCGTCGATGGCACCGGCAAACCTATCGTGCCCGAAAATTCCTTGGTGTTGACCGGATTGCCGGTCGCGACGGGAGAGGTTTCCGACAAGCCGTAGCCTTCAGCGATAGGGCAGCCTGTAATCTTCAGCCATTTGTCGGCAACTGCTTTTTGCACTGCCATGCCGCCGCCGCTGCAGATGCGGTAGCCGGAGAAATCCAGTTTGGAAAAGTCGGGATTGTTCAACAGGCCGTTGTACAGCGTGTTGACAGCCGGGAACAGATTGACCTTGTATTTGGACAGCTCTTTCACGAAGCCGGGGATGTCGCGCGGATTGGGGATCAGCAGATTCAGCGAGCCCTTGCGCATGCCCAGCAGGCTGCATACCGTCAGCGCGAAGATATGGTACAGCGGCAAGGCGCAGACGATGGTCATCTGCTGTTTTTCCAGTTCCGGTGTCAAGGCCGGCTGCAGCCAGGCTTCGTTTTGCAGGATGTTGGCCAGCACATTGCGCTGTGTCAGCGTCGCCCCCTTGGAGACGCCGGTAGTGCCGCCGGTGTATTGCAGGAAAGCGATATCGTCGTGGCCAATGCTCACTGGTTTCAGGCTCAATTGCGAAGCCTCGGACAGCATCTGCTTGAAACGCACGGCGTTCGGCAGTGAAAACGCCGGCACCATTTTCTTGACGTTGCGAACGACGAAATTGACGATACTGCCTTTCAGGCCGCCGAGCATATCGCCCATGCTGGCAACGATCACGTGCTTGACGGCGGTCTTGTCGATGACCTGTGCCAGCGTATGCGCAAAATTTTCCAGGATGAAAATGGCTTCCGCGCCGGAATCCTTCAACTGGTGTTCCAGTTCTCGCGGCGTGTACAGCGGGTTCACGTTGACGACGGTATAGCCGGCGCGCAGAATGGCGGCCATGGCAACCGGATATTGCAGCACGTTGGGCATCATGATGGCGATACGCGCGCCTTTGGCGAGGCCCTTGTTCTGCAGCCACGCACCGACTTTGCGGGAGAGTTCATCCAGCTCGCCATAAGTCAGGAACTTGTCCATGCAGACATAGGCATTGCGCGCCGCATAGTCGCGGAAGGCCTGCTCCAGCAACTGGACCAGCGATTGATATTGCATGAAATCGATTTCCGCCGGCACACCCGGCGGATAAGACTGCAGCCAAATTTTGTCCATATGTTCTCCTCGTCTCTGATTCTTATTGTGAGCTGGCCTGAGCACGCTACGGAATCGGCAGGTGCGCGGACAGTGTATTGGGGTTGGCCGTTGTTGGCGCCTTCCATTGTCGCCCACAGGATAACAGGACAACAATACCGCCGATACTGAATGCTATCGGCTGCAATGCGCTTCGGCAAGTCTTTTGCGTTCTATCTGAACAGATACTCTAGCAAAATGCTGCTTTGCACCATTTTGCGGCGAGCGTACCGCATCAGTTCTATTGCTGGTTTCCGGCTTTTTGCTGCTGCGCCATTTGCTCCAGTTCCGCGGTTCTGGCCTTCTTGTCGAGCTCCGAGAGTTTCTTTACGCCGCGATAAAATTCTTTGAAATTAGTGCTCTTGGCAAGCATGCCCTGAAAAGCGGGAACCAGGTCGTGATACGTCGCAATCGATACGAAATGGGCATTGGTCAACGGCTCTGCGAACCAGCGGTCATACCCGGTGTAGCCGCCCCAGGATATCTTGACTGCCTGGTAATCCTGTTGCAAGGCCTGGAAAATATCGGCTTTGCGCCGTAGCTTTTCCTGGTCATCCGCACCGCTTTTATACAGATCTTCCAGTTTGCCACGGTATTTTTGCAGCAGCGCCAGGAAATCACGCCGACGGCCTTCGTCCTTTTCATAATTGCCGCGCATCACATCATTGCCGTACTGGTCCAGCCAGCGCTGTACGCCTGCCTGCTCCACCGTCGTGGCAAAGGATTCATTGAAGGCCGAATCGTCCTTCACATAGACGATCTGGTGCGCCAGTTCGTGAAAGATGAGCCGCGCCAGCGATGCATCCGGCGCATTGATGAAGGTGGAAATCAAAGGGTCGTTGAACCAGCCCAGTGTGGAATACGCAGGTACCCCTTCCACCCTGACGTCATAGCCTTCGCTGCGCAATTGCAGCGCAAATTCCAGCGCCGAATCATATTTGTAGTAACCGCGATAGGTAACGCAGCCTGCCACCGGAAAACACCATCTGAGCGGCGTCAGCGACAGCTTGCGGGTCGCGACTACGTTCCACAGCACATAAGGCCGGCCCAATTGGGCGTAGTTACGATAGCTGCTGTTGTCGGGCAGGCTCAGCGCATCAACGGCGAACTGCCGCATCTGCCGCGCCGCTACCAAACGGGTCTTCAACTGCTGCGGCGTTTCAGGGCTGTCTATCAGGCTGTCGATGGAACGGGCAGCTTGCAGCAGCGACAATTGCCCCTGCACGGCCTGGCCATAATAGTCAAGTTGCTGGCAGCCGGAAAGAAACACAGACAGCATCAGGAACATCCACAATAGTGATCCGCGTTTCAGCATGGAATTCTCACTGTGCCAGTTTTTCGACCTGCACCAGCACGTCGTAGAAAGTGGGGGCGCGGCCCATGTCCGTCAGGCGCTGGCTAGTGACTTCATTGGCATTCTTGTTGTCAGCCGCAAATTTCTTCCACCAGATCGACAACCCCACGACTAGGCCCGCACGCGCCTTGTCCGTTACCCTGGCCATCGCATGAAAAGAACCGCGCGCATTAAAAATGCGCACCGTGTCGCCTTGCGCTATGCCGCGCGCGGCCGCATCATCCGGATGGATGTCCAGGTGCGGCTCGCCTTCGGTCGCTCGCAGGCTTTGTACATTGACAAAGGAAGAATTCAGGAAGTTCCTGGCTGGCGGCGAAATCATCGCCAGCGGATAGTCTTTTGCCAGCTCCGGGTTGCTTGCGGCGGACTCATACGGCGGGGTATAACCGGGCAAAGGATCCAATCCGTCTTTCTGCATGGCTGCGCTATAAAATTCGCATTTGCCCGAGGGTGTGGGAAACCCGCCTTTGGCGAAAGGTGCATCGGGCACCGTGAGCTTGGCCCAGCCGGTTTTCTTCAGCGAAGACCAGTCGAAATGGATCAAGCGCTCGTCGTTGCGTTTGACCGCTTTGGCGGCGATCTCATCATCGGTTTCAGAAAAGCAGGGATCGGTAAATCCCATCCTCTGTGCGAGGAGCCGGAAAATTTCCGTGTTCGGCCTGGATTCACCCAGCGGGGCAATTGCCGGGTTGTTCGCCATCAGGTATAAATGACCGTAAGCGCCATGGATATCGGTATGCTCCAACTGCGTCGTCGCAGGCAACAGGATATCGGCATAGTCCGCAGTATCGGTCTGAAAATGCTCCAGCACGACGGTGAACAGATCCTCGCGCGCAAAACCTCGCGCCACAACGCCAGACTCGGGTGCCACCGCAACCGGATTGGAATTGTAGACGACCAACGCGTCGATCTTCGGGCCAAACTCCGGCGAGCTTTCGCGCAGCAGGTCGTCTCCTATGGTGCTCATATTAATGGTGCGCGGATATTTACCGGAAGGCATCAGATCCGGCCTCTGTAAAGCCTGGTTATCCTTGGGGAAGGAGTCAGACACCGACAACTGCACGCCGCCCGCCGCATGCCGCCATGCGCCCGTCAGCGCCGGCAGGCAGGCGATATTGCGCGCGGCCATGCCGCCGCCGCGCACCCTTTGCATTCCATAATTGAGGCGTATCATCGCCGGTTCGCCGCGCTGCCCGGCAGCGCCGTATTCACGCGCCAGCGCTGTCACCTCCCCGGCCGTAATGCCGCAGGTCGCTGCCGTTTTTTCCGGCGTCCACTCGCGCACCCTTTGCTTCAGCAGATCGAAACCCAGCGTGTACTGCGCGATATAGTCATGGTCCAGCAGGTTTTCCTCGATCAGCACATGCATGATCCCCAGTGCCAGCGCCGCATCGGTACCGGGCAGCAAGGCGATATGCTGGTGGCATTTCTCGGCGGTCAGCGAACGGTAAGGATCAATCGCGATCAGCCGCGCCCCCTTGCGCTTGGCTTCCTGCGCGCGCGTCCACAAATGCAGGTTGGATGCGATAGGATTGCCGCCCCAGATGATGATCAGCCTGGCATTTTGCACCTGTTCGGTGTCGGTGCCGACCTTGGCGCCTATCGTGTATTTATAGCCGGTGCCGCCGGCCATTGCGCAGATGGTGCGATCCAGCAGCGAGGCGCCCAGCTTATGAAAGAAGCGTGGCGCCATCGATTCACCTTGCAGCCAGCCCATGGTGCCGGCATAGCTGTAGGGAAGAATGGCTTCCGGATCCCTGGCCGCAATCGCGCCCAGCTTGCCGGCGATGATATCCAGCGCCTCGTCCCAGCTGATGCGCTCAAACCGGCCTTCGCCTTTGCGGCCCACACGTTTTTGCGGAAACAGCAACCTGTCCTTGTGGTAGGTGCGCTCGGCATAGCGTGACACCTTCGTGCATAGCACGCCTGCAGTGGTCGGATGTTCGGGATCGCCTTTTACCTCGGTAGCAACGCCATCCTTGACGGTCACGTGCAGCGCACAGGTATCGGGGCAATCGTGCGGGCATACCGCACGGACGATGGTACTGGTCATATCTGTTTCCTAAACCCGCTCTGCGGCCGGTAAATCAGGGTCTAGCGATTGCTGACAAGGCGCTGCATGAAGGTTTCGCATTGCGCCAACTGCTCCAGTGCGACAAACTCGTTCGGTGTATGCGCCTGTTCTATGCTGCCCGGACCGCATATCACGGTAGGAATGCCGGCTTTCTGGAATAGTCCGGCTTCGGTGCCGTAAGAAACTGCGCCATTTGGCGCATTGCCGGCCAGCAGCGCCGCCAGTTTCACGATCTCATGATCTTCCTGCATCTGCAATCCGGGCGCCGACGCCAGCCATTCGAAATCGATGGCAGCCAGCGGCTCCACTTTTTGCATTTCGGGCAGCAAGGTAGCAGCAAAATCCCTGATCTCCTGGTACAGCGCAGCGGCATCCATATCCGGCAGCGTGCGCGCCTCGAACTGGAATTCGCATTCTTTCGGCACGATATTGGTCGCCAGGCCGCCCCGGATCAGGCCGGTCTGCATCGTCGAATACGGCACGGTATACGAATCGTCGCGCTTTTCTATGCGCGCCAGCCTGTCAGCGATTTCTCGGATATAAACGATGACGCGCGACGCATATTCGATGGCGTTGACGCCATGGGTGGTATAGCTGGAATGCGCCTCGCGTCCGGTAATGCAGCAGCGGAAACGATGTGTACCCTTGTGCGCAATGATGGGTTCCATGAGCGTCGGCTCGCCGACGATACAGCCTGCAGGCTTCAAGCCAATTTCCTCCAGATCCTGTATCAGCCCGCGTACGCCTATGCAGCCTATCTCTTCATCGTATGAAAACGCCAGGTGCAGCGGCGCCTGTTGGTCCGCCGCCAGGAATTCCGGCACCTTGGATAGCGCTGTGGCGATAAAACCCTTCATGTCCGCCGAGCCGCGCGCAAACAGCTGGTCGCCTTTGACCGTCATTGTAAAAGGGTCGGTATCCCATTTCTGTCCTTCCACCGGCACGACGTCCGTATGCCCGGACAGGATGATGCCGGGCTTTTTGCCCTCGCCCAGCGTCGCGAACAGGTTGGCTTTCTGCCCTGTGCTGTCATACGTGAGGCGGGACTGCACGCCGTAACCGGCCAGGTAATCCCTGACCCAATGAATCAACTGTAGATTGGAGTTGCGGGATACGGTCTGGAAGGAAATCAGCTGCTCCAGTATTTCCAGCACTTTAGAGGAAGGTCGCGACATAGATTTGCTTTTGGTAAATGATATCGATGGCCTGCTCGCAAGCGCTCAGGCATAACATTGCCGGACCCGTAAGACGGGACCGGCAAAATCTCCAGCCTCTACTATAACTGCGCCTGCACGAGTCTGCTCATCGATTCTTGCTTATCCATATACATTCACTGAGGTAATGTGTCCGGGGCGCTTCCCAGGCGTATGCCCGGGTTCAATTGTTCCAGGCCTAGCAGCGCGGCCGACTGGTCCGCTTTGGGAGCGACGCTTAATAGATCACGGTACGCCTGCGTCACCAGTTCTGCAACGGGCAAGCGCATACCGGCTTCGGCAGCGGCGATCAAGACATTTTCCATATCCTTGGCCTGGCTCTTGACCTGTCCACCCGGCAAAAAATTCCTGTCCAGCATGCGCTGCCCGTGCACCTCCAGGATACGGCTCTCGGCGAAACCACCGCGCAATGCCGTCCTGACTGCAGCCGGATCGGCGCCGCCGGCTTGTGCCAGCAACAGTGCCTCCGCAATGATGCTCAGCGTGCCGCCGACAATCAGCTGGTTGCACAGCTTGGCCAACTGGCCGGAACCCGGCTCACCAACACGGATGGGTCTACCGAATATGTTCAATATCGTTTCGACCTTTGCATAGTCGCCTGCACGGGCACCGGCCATCACTGCCAGGGTGCCTGCCTCTGCCCCCAGCACACCGCCGGAAACCGGCGCATCGACGAAACCTATGCCCTGGTTCGAGAGCAAAGTGTGGAAGGCCAGTGCCTCCGACTGCCTGGTGGAACTCATGTCGATAAAAATACTTCCCGCAGCGATTGCCGGCAGCGCCGCCAGCATGACTTGCTCAACGATATGGCCTGCCTCCAGCATCGTGATAACGAAGTCGACCGGCTGCCCTCGGTACCTGACCGCATCCATAGGGGAAGCGGCAACCAATGCCCCCAAGGGTAGCAATTCTTCCGCTTTGCTGATGGTGCGGTTCCAGACGATGACTTCATGTCCGGCCTGCAGCAAGCGGGCCGCCATGGGCTTGCCCATCAAGCCGGTTCCCAGGAATGCGATACGCTGTGGTGTTGCCATCTGGTGCTCTCTTAATTTTGCGTGAAAATTGGGCAGGATCATGCATGCGGCCCGCCAACCCGGTGTGCCATTTTGTCACCAGAGTTTTCAATGGTAAAGATGCGAAAAGCGCATTTGCGATATCATGTCAGCCTTATCGCTCTTTTTATCTAATACTGGATGGGTTTTCGATTATGTTGAACAAAAAAATTCTGGCCGCAAGCGTTGCCTTGCTCTTGGTTCAGGCATCTTCCTTTGCCGCCGATACCTTTTTGGGTGCAAACTCCGTGTCCGGTGAATTCGGCACAGGCAATAAATCCAAATTGACACGCCTCGGCCTGCAATACGACTGGGGCACAGAATGGTTCAAATCCAACGGCACCCACCTCGGCGGCTACTGGGACGCCACCATCGCCCAATGGCATAACACGGCCTATCAGGGCGTGCAGGGCGCAACGCAAAACCTGGTCGATATCGGCCTGACTCCGGTGTTCCGCTTTGAATCCGACAGCAAAAAAGGCTTTTATGGCGAGGCTGCAATCGGCTTCCACCTGATGTCCCATATCTACAATAACAATGGCCGTCCGTTCTCGACAGCCTTCCAGTTCGGCGACCATGTCGGCGTCGGCTATGTATTCGCCAGCGGCTGGGATGTCAGCCTGAAGGCGCAGCACTTTTCCAATGGCGCTATCAAGCACCCGAATCCGGGCGCCAACCTGGCCGTGCTGAAAGTGGGCCATTCGTTCTAAGAGATGTAGTAGAAACTAGTATCCTCAAAGGGCGCTGCGGCGCCCTTTTTCACATCTGCAGAAACGTAAAGCGATGAGACAAGCCAAAGCAGGTGGCGTTAGGTAGTTGCAGGTCAATAAGGGGAAAGGGCATTGGAAATACGGAGGAGGACAGAAACCCGAAGGCAGGCAGCAGAGCATGCCCAGGAACTGAAGGCGCAAGGCCCTTGTGTGAATGGGGAATTACAAAGCAAAAACCCCTCCGTCTTGCGAGGGAGGGGTTTTCTGGATAAAAGCCTGACGATAACCTACTTTCACACTGG
This sequence comes from Undibacterium sp. TJN25, assembly GCF_049339885.1. Taxonomy (NCBI): domain Bacteria; kingdom Pseudomonadati; phylum Pseudomonadota; class Betaproteobacteria; order Burkholderiales; family Oxalobacteraceae; genus Undibacterium; species Undibacterium sp. TJN25. The sequence goes on from NZ_JBMPPM010000013.1 coordinate 166,806, forward strand.
TTGCAGCACTATCATTGGCGCAGAGTCGTTTCACGGTCCTGTTCGGGATGG
>NZ_JBMPPM010000014.1:0-113780 GCF_049339885.1 Undibacterium sp. TJN25
TGTAGCCTTTGCTTAACAGCAATTCGGACAGATACGCGCCATCCTGTCCTGTGATTCCGGTGATTAATGCTTTTTTACTCATCTACTAACCTCTTCGCTTGCGCGAATTACTTTTTTTTTGAATTTGGTGCTGACAAAATTTCGGTTTTCTGTCGACTTTAATTTTGTCTTATGGAGTTATATTGCGCTACATCATCAAGCTATACGGCGTTGCTTATTGGAACGCCAACCACTCCGGCATCGGACGAATGTAAAGGAAGGGTGTTGTAAAACTGGCTGGCGCACCACATTCATATGAAATTCGCGCCCAATCTAATTTTGCAACAGCCCTTTTTATTATTCATTGCACAAGCAAATAGTGACCGTACCGGAACCGCTTGACTGTGACATGCATCACATAATGAACGCTTATGTAGTATACAATGCCCCTTATCTACACTGGTAGATTAATGCAACAGGATGTAACCCATTTTAATTACACCTTTGGCAGTGGGCAGGGTCGCTTGACCTAGATTGCGCCATAACGTTGACGATAAGCCGACACTGCATCCTTATGTTGCGCTAACGGTGCATCCGCGCCTCCCGTCGACAAATAGTCAAACAAGTCATTCAGGTTACCGATGGAGATGACCGGCATCCCATAGGTGTCGCTCACCTCCTGGACGGCCGATTTTGCGGATAACGCACCGTCTTTGCCGGAACGCTCCATCCTGTCCAGTGCTATCAACACCGCGCAGGGAGTAGCGCCCGCTGCGCGTATCATTTCCACCGATTCCCGTACGGAGGTGCCGGCAGAAATGACATCATCAATGATGACAACTTTGCCTTGCAGCCTGGCGCCAACTATCGTTCCGCCTTCGCCATGGTCCTTGGCTTCCTTGCGGTTAAAGGCAAAAGGCACATTATGTCCCTTGGCCGCCAGGGCTACTGCAGTGGCTGAGGCCAGCGTAATGCCCTTGTACGCGGGGCCAAACAGCATGTCATACTCGATCCCCGCCTCCATCAGTGTCTGCGCATAGAACGAGGCAAGCCGACCCAGGTTTGCACCGTCATTGAATAAGCCCGCATTGAAAAAATAAGGCGAATTGCGGCCAGCCTTGGTCACAAAATCACCGAAACGAATTACGCCAGACTGCACAGAAAATTCAATGAATTGTTGCCTTAAATTATTCAAAATACCCTCATCTTCATACTTATCTATTTGTTCATCGCTCAAACTGCAGTTTTATGCACATCATGTACAGAATAACACGCCGCAGCATGTAAGCCAAAAGACTACTTCCCTCAAGGCAGCTCAGAGGAAATGCGCTCACATCAAGACTTGGTCAGGAAAACTCACTAAGCTGCTCAGCGCGGCAATTTGCGAATGCATGCTGACCTGTGCGTTTCCGGCAGTATCGCCAGCCAGGTCCAGAGTGCGCAGTGAAACCCCCTCGTTGGCCAGCCTGTTCAACAACGCCACCTGGTCTGCGCTGCTTTCCGTCAGACCTTCAATGCTGACATAGACATCGCCATTCCCGGTGTCAACCACATCGTCATCCAGGCTGACATCGGTCAGACCCAGCAATTCACAACTGAGCCGCCGGGCATACCGCCAACCAGACTTGGTCATCATCACAGGCTCCAGCCGGTAACCTTCAGGTGGCTCTATGGCCAGCGCAGCAACAAGCGCAGCCAAGCGGCTCCTGATATCAGTCTTTCCAGTTGCCTTGTTCGAAACGGACATTTTCTCTGTTGTTTTGGCAATGAAACCGATGTCCAGCAAAAGCTGCCGGCTAAAACTTGGCCGGGCATTGATTGACAGGCAGTGAGCCACTGCAACAAGATCCGGCTCGACGGGTTTCGTCGCCGCGCCTATCCCTGCAATCTTGCGTAGAGTCCTATGCAATTTGGTCGAGGGCTCTCTCTCAAAAAAGCCCTCTATTGCGTCGAAATATCGTTCGGCAATGCGATCAGGCGCATGGTACTGCCGGATATGTTCGCGAGCCGCAGCACCGAGGTTTTTCCGTAGCGCTGCATCATTTCGCAGATTCACCAAATTTTGTTGAAGAATCTCGTCCGGAAAATCGTCCGCCAGCTTGAGCAAAGCGTGCGCCGGCAATTCTTTCATAGAGCCGTTCTCGTTGACAATGCAGGGTAGCCCATAAGTCATGCAATCCAGCACCGCATATGAAGTCTCACCGCGCGACAAACCGCGCAACTGCACTGCGGCATCGGCCGCTGCCAAGTACGTTCGGAACAGTTCTGCATCAGCAAACCCGGTAATGGTGATGCGTTTGCCATGTTCACTACCCTCGATCAGGGATAACAACTGCGCGCCATACCCACCATTGTCGTTTTGCCCTACAAACACCAAATGACACTGCGCATCGGCAGCCAACGGCGATGCCAGCCAGGCTTCCAGCAGGCGATGATTCAATTTGGGATGACCAAGCAAGCCGAAAGAACACAGCAGAAAATCATTGTCATTCAGCTGCAGTTGCTTGCGCGCCGCCTGTTTGTCCACCCCGCAGGCCATCCGATGCAAATGCGGAATCCTTGACCAATTTTCGGTCACGGCAGGTCCATACCAATGGCGCGCCAATTGCATCGAATAGTCGGAATGCACAATGACGCCCTCCGCGCGACGGATAACCGGAAGATTGCATGGAAATTTCCAGATACTTTCGTTCGCATTGGTGACCTGCTGCCTATGGATTAACGCCGCATAGCCATGTGATTCATATAGCGCCCGAGACCAGTTGCCGGGCCGCTCGCCGGTCATTTCCAGATGCGCCACAATGCCGCTCAGGAAGAAATCGTGCAGCACCACCACGCCAGGATGACGTTCCAGCATGTCAAACATATGGTTATGAAAAGCAGAATTCCCGAAGTTGTACACTACCCGCTCAAAGCTGCCGGCATGCACATCAAACCACTGCCAGCTTCGCAACGGGAAGTTCGCTGCCAGCCAGGGTTCATCAGTCTGCTCCTGGTCAACAATCACCGTAATGTCATAGTAGCTCGATAGCTCCGGCAGTAACTCCGCACTGTAATCAGCAATGCCGGAACGTTCTGGCGGCAAAGGTGAGAAATAGGCGAGTTTAGGTTTTCTTTGCGTCAGCGATCTGGTCGCGACCGTCGTCCGGAAAGCTTGCTGGCTGCGCTCATGCTGATCTTCAAGGGCAGCAATGGCAGATTTGGCGGACGCATCCCAGGAAAATTTTCTGGCCTGCTGCAGGCCGTGTTCCCGCAAACTGCTGCTCCAGTCCTGGTCGCTAAGGGCCTGATAAATTTTGGCGGAAATCTCCGTTTCATTACGCGGATCAAATAAGGCGTCCTTTCGTCCAACCACTTCAGGCAGGCTGCTGGTGTTGGCCGCAATAACCGGCGCACCGCAAGCCATTGCCTCCAGCGCAGGCAAGCCGAAGCCTTCGTGCCAGGAAGGAAAAACAAACAGCTTGCACATGTTATACAGCAAGGGTAAATCTTCGTCCGGCACAAAGCCGGTCAAGATCATGTCATCCCGTCCCAGCCCGGCTTGCTCCGCCAGATTTTGCAGGCGCTCCCGGTCGGCAGGCTGCACACTGCATATGATCGCCAATTGATGTTGCCTGCGCAAGCCCTCTGGCAGCCCGGCATAAGCGCGTATCAGCGCCTCGATATTCTTGCGCAAGTCGATGCCGCCGGTGTACATCACAAATGGGCGCACCAATCCATAACGCCGGCGCAAGCCTTGCACCTGGTCCGGCGAGCCCTGGATTACCTGAAAGCGTTCATCCACCGCAGAAGAAATATTCACTACCCGGTGTTCCGGCAATTGCAGCCACTCCAGGCTTTCCTGACGCGACGATTGTGAAATTGCCAGCAGCAAATCGGCATTTTTCAGCGCCTGCAGTTTCCGGTAGTACCATTCCCGCACTTGGGTGCCTGCCAGGTAATGACGGGCATTAATCAAGGGAATCAAGTCATACAGCGTCACTGCGGTCGGCATGATCTCCCCGGAATTGCCTATGCTGGTCAGTGCATCGTCAGTCAGTCCCTCAAACAGGCTGCTGACATGTACGATATCCGGGCGCAGTTCGGCAAGCGCCTGCTCCCTGATCAGTTCGCCCGCATGCCGGCGCCAGCGATTGTCCTCGCCCAATTCAGCAACAGGCCCCGGAGCATGCCAGACATGGATGTGTTCATGAGGAACGAGTCCGGCAAACTCCTGCCGCAAAGGCTGTATCGTGTCGGGAAACAATCCGCTCAGCATCAATTTACATTCATGGCGACCAGCGTTGGCGGCCATGGCCTTGGCCAATGAAAGGGAATATCGGCCTATGCCGCGAGTGCGGCTGCCGGTTGACTGGCAAGCCTGTAAATCAATAACAATACGCATGGATAGGGACGAAGAAATGGATAATGGGTAGGCGCCAGTGTAAACAGGCGCTTACCGAGGGATATGACGTATCGCCGTCTGCAGCTCCGCTAGGATCGCTCTCGCAGATGGTGACAGACTGCTTTGTTCTTCGGGTATCGCCTGCTCGGCTACTGCAGGCACAAGGGCATTCACATCCCTGGCCAAAATCACGTTCCGCACCCGGCTGCGTACACCGGGAAATACTTTCAATATCTGTGCACCTGACTTGCGGACCAGCGGTAGTTTACCAAAGCCTCGAAGTAGTGTGAATAGCAGGCGGCGTGCAGTAGCGACGGAAAAGTGGTCCGGCCTGAAAAGCCTGGCGCAATAGCGCAACGGGGCTGTCAATTTCCATGATGTACTGGAGTAAACAGCGTTGAGCTGTTCTCGCATTTGTTCTTCTGTCATTAGATTGCAAATAAGTTGCAGAGTTTGATTTTTGGGGAGCCCATTCCGCTCGTCGCAACGCGACCTGAAGAAACAAATAGAGTCCAGCCAAAACGGCGGATAGCGTTGGCAATATGCCAAAGTATAAACCAAATGCCAAGCCGAACTTGTAATTGCTGGTAAGAGCTTGTAAGAACTTGTCTGGATTTGTCATGAATGTACCTTGCGTTTCGGTCCTAGGCACAAAGGCGATTCAGGATAATGCTGGTAAGGAAGCTCACACACCCTTGGTTTCTGTTATGCTTTTTCGATAATTAACCGATTAGAAATTTCATGACCAAAATCATCTCCGCCAACCTGAACGGCATACGTTCAGCCGCAAAAAAAGGCTTCTTCGAATGGATGGCAAAAGAATCCGCCGACTTTATCTGCGTGCAGGAACTGAAGGCGCAGGCAGCCGATATGACGGAGGACTTCCTGAATCCTGCGGGTTACCACGGTAATTTCCACTACGCGGAGAAAAAAGGCTACTCCGGCACAGGCATTTATAGCAAAGCCAAGCCCGATGCCGTCTATATAGGCTTTGGCAGCCCTGAGTTCGATGCCGAGGGCCGCTATGTGCGCTGTGACTTCGGCAAGCTGACCATCATTTCAGTGTACTGCCCTTCAGGCTCTTCTTCCCCGGAACGCCAGGAAGCAAAGTTCCGCTTCATGGAGCTATTCCTGCCGCACCTGATCGCCCTGCAGGCAGAAGGCCGGGAACTGGTCATTTGCGGCGACTGGAATATCGCGCATAAGGAAATCGACCTCAAAAACTGGAAGAGCAATCAGAAGAATTCAGGCTTCCTGCCGGAAGAGCGCGCGTGGATGACACGCATCTTCGAGGAACTGGGCTGGGTTGATGTGTACCGCAGGCTTTATCCGGAAACGACGGGAGATGCTTATACATGGTGGAGCAACCGCGGCCAAGCCTGGGCCAACAATGTAGGGTGGCGCATCGACTATCATGTCGCAACGGCGGGCATTGCTGAAAAAGCGAGCAAGAGCTACATCTATAAAGAGCAGCGTTTTTCCGACCATGCCCCGCTGATTATCGAATATCTGCATACGCTGTAAGCGGACGATACCAGCAAGCGCAATATCCATGGCATCCCCTTAAGGCGCGTGCTGGCGCGCAGCAATCTCCCGTATCGCATGTATCATCGCCTGAGTGATCGGCGAAGGCAGCACGGCATTCGACAAAGCCAGACCGACCATTTGTTCAGAACCTGCCATGGAAAAAGGCAAGCTGCGCAGGATGCCGTTCTCCAGATCCAGCCTGACTGCGCTGGTTGGCACGAACCACACCGCATCGTTGCGCAGCACCAGCTCCCTACCGAGAGACACCGATAGCACCTCAATATACGCCTTAGGATTACCGACGCCATGCGCGGTCAGGAAGCTATCGGCAGCGTTGCGGATCACCGTGTTGACCGGCGGTAGTAATAAGCTGTATGCGGTGATGTGCTCGACTGACAACGTGGGCAGGGCCAGCAATGGATGGCCGGCGCGCACGATGATCGATAACTTGTCGGCGAACAGGTGTTCAAACGTCAGTCCCATCATGCTGTCCGGCTCCGACAGGCGCCCGATGACCAGGTCCAGTTCCTGCGCCTTTAACTTCTGCATTAGTTCCGCATTCAGGCCGGATGTGATCTTGACAACCACGTTGCTCCAATGCTGCTGGAACAGCTGCATGGCCTGTGGGATCAGCGACGGCGCCACTGTGGGCAACACCCCCAGCCTGATCGTGCCCCCGCCGGCGCCTTCCGCACGGCCACCGCCGGACAACACTTCCATGCCTTGGCGCAGCGTACTGACTGTGGCGCCGGCGTAGCGCCAGAACAATTCCGCCTTATCGGTCGGCCTGGCGCCATTGCGGCCGCGCTCAAAAAGCCGCACTCCCATGATCTGCTCCATTTCGGCAATTGTCTTGGACACTGCCGGCTGCGTGACTGACATAGCATCTGCGGCTTTCTGCAAGCTTTGATGCTGCATCACCGCCAAAAAACATTGCAAATGCCTGAGTTTGATTCTGCCGTCCATACGCTATAAGCCTTTGACATTCCATTACTGTTAGTTATGGATAACCTGAAAATTGATCAATTGTACCCATATTCCCTCAGGTATATAGTGCCTTCATAAGCCAATAACAGCATGGAGATTATCTTGCCTGAACCTACTCTGCTTAACCCACGCGACTGGGAAGCACATCCCGCCTACCTGTCCAGGGAATACAAATCGACGACCTTGCGCGGTCCGACTCGCCCCCTGCTTCCGGCAAAAGCCAGCATGCAGAACCTGCGCGCCCCGGTATACGGACATGACGCGATTTCGGCGCTGGATCATGACCTGACCCGCAATGCGGTACGCAATGGCGAACCCATCGGCGAACGCATCATCGTCACCGGCCGAGTGCTGGATGAAAACGGCAGGCCCGTGCCACATACGCTGGTAGAACTATGGCAGGCGAATGCCGCCGGTCGTTACGTACACAAGGTGGACCAGCATCAGGCGCCACTGGATCCCAACTTCCTGGGTGCAGGCCGCTGCATGACCGACAAGGATGGCCGCTACCGCTTTCTGACCATCAAGCCCGGCGCTTACCCCTGGGGCAACCATCCAAATGCCTGGCGCCCTAACCACATCCATTTCTCTTTGTTCGGCCAGTACTTTGCGACACGCCTGGTGACGCAGATGTATTTCCCTGGCGACCCGCTGCTGGCATTCGACCCCATCTACCAGGGCACTCCCGAAAACGTGCGGGCGTTGCTGGTCTCCCGCTTCACGCTGGATGTCACGGAACCCGACTTCGCACTCGGCTATGAATTTGATATTGTCCTGCGCGGCGAGCGCCAGACCCCGATGGAAACGCGCTAGGAGCAGAACATGACACTCAAACAGACACCCTCCCAGACGGTAGGCCCCTATTTCGCCTACGGCCTGACGCCCCAGCAATACAATTACGACATGCCCAGCATCTTCGACGCTGTCATCGCGGACAACAGTGCGAAGGGTGAGCATATACAGATAATAGGCCAGGTCCTGGACGGAGCAGGCAAATCGGTAGGCGATGCCATGCTGGAGTTCTTGCAAGCAGACGCAGATGGCCGCTATATCGCAGGCACCGAGGAAATCGTCGCCACCGGCTTCACCGGCTACGCACGCATAGGCACCGGCACCGACGCACAACAGCGCTATACGCTGCACACCGTCAAACCCGGCGCCCCAACTCCCGGCGAGGCCCCGCACATCAACATCATCGTCTTCATGCGTGGCCTGCTGGTGCATGCCTATACCCGGCTGTATTTTGACGATGAAGCTAGCGCCAACAGCGAAGACGACATCCTGAACTCAGTGCCCGCAGACCGCCGCTACACGCTGATCGCCAAGCGAGAGCAGCAAGCCGGTACTGTCGTTTACCGTTTTGATATACAGATGCAGGGGCAAGACGAAACCGTGTTCTTTGACGTATAAAACTACGCAAGACAAGGCACCTGTCAACGCCAGCATTACCGCCTCACCGAGTAAAAACAAATATATATAGAGACCACCTGCCATGCGTACCCAAGTAGCCATCATAGGCGCCGGCCCGGCCGGCCTGTTGCTAGGCCAGTTGCTTCATAAAGCCGGCATAGACAACGTCATTCTCGAACAGCGCAGCCGCGACTATGTGCTGGGCCGCATACGTGCAGGCGTGCTGGAACAAGGCACGGTAGACATGCTGGATGAAGCCGGCGTCAGCCGCCGCCTGCACGAGGAAGGCCTGGTCCACGACGGAGCGGAACTATGCTTCGGCGGCAGGCGCCACCGCATTAATTTCAAGGAACTGATCGGCAAGACCGTCACTGTCTACGGTCAGACCGAAGTCACCCGTGACCTGATGAATGCGCGCGACGAGTCGGGCGCCAGAATCATCTACGAAGCTGAATCCGTCAGCTTGCACGACTTCGACAGCACGTCGCCGAAAGTACGCTACCGCAAGAACGGTGAATGGGGAGAACTCGATTGCGAATTCATCGCAGGCTGTGACGGCTTCCATGGTGTCAGCCGGCAAAGTGTCCCTCAAAACGCGGTGCGTACTTTTGAGCGGGTCTACCCTTTCGGCTGGCTGGGCATCCTGTCCGATACCCCGCCCGTATCGCATGAACTGATCTACGCAAACCACGAACGTGGTTTCGCACTGTGCAGCATGCGTTCCGCTACGCGCAGCCGCTATTATTTGCAATGCGCGTTGACTGAGAAAGCGGAAGAGTGGTCCGATGCGCGCTTCTGGGAGGAGCTGAAACGCAGGCTCGATGAAGAAGCGGTGGCAAATCTGGTGACCGGGACATCGATAGAAAAAAGCGTTGCGCCTTTACGCAGCTTTGTCGCAGAACCCCTGCGCTTCGGCTGCCTGTTCCTGGCCGGCGATGCGGCGCATATCGTGCCCCCAACCGGCGCCAAGGGCCTGAACCTGGCTGCCAGCGATGTGCATTATTTGTCCCGCGCGCTGATGGAATACTATGCGGAAAAAACCAGCGCCGGCATCGACGCTTATTCTGAAAAATGCCTGCGCCGCATCTGGAAAGCCGAGCGCTTTTCGTGGTGGATGACGTCGCTGATGCACCGCTTTCCGAACACCGACGCCTTCGGCCATAAAATCCAGGAAGCCGAGCTTGACTACCTGGTCAATTCACGCGCGGCCCAGATCGCAATGGCAGAAAACTACGTCGGCCTGCCTTTCGGCGATTGAGGAGCGGAGTAGATCAATCCAATCGAAGCAGCAGCAGGCTGCCGGCCTGATGGACCGGCACTATCATCCGGCTACTTCAGCCGCTTGATCCTGTTCATATCGACGTTGGACAGATTGGCTCCGTTGGCAACCATATAGGCTTCCAACGCATCGATGTCTCCGCCTAGCAACTGGCGCTGGGTACCGGCTTTTAATGCCTTGTAGCCGTCACCGCCGTCCGCCATGAAGCCATTGACGACGACGGCATATTGTTTTGCCAGGTCGATGGCTTGCCCGTTCAGGCGCACATCGGTAAGACGCGCTTCGATCGGCGCCTCGGCATTCCAGTTATAGCTGAATCCATGCGAAACCCACATCATTTTTGGGTCATCCGCGGGACGGCCGTCCCACTGCTGCTTCAGCAGCTCCATGATTTGCGCACCGCTCAGACTCATGCGGACCACGCCGTTGCCGAACGGTTGTGCCGCAAAGATATCGCCGAAAGTGACATTCACCGACTGCAGGTCGCTGCGCACGCCTCCCGTATTCATGAAGGCAATATCCGCACCGCCGCTGCTGCGTGCGAAACTGAGTTGCGCGTCGGCGATAACATTCCCGAGGCTGCTGTCCGAATACGGCTCTGTGTGCGTCCTGCTCAGTGAAACCGCCAGCGTAGCGACCGGGCGCTGGCGTATTTTATCGGTCAGTGCGGCAACCTCGTCCACCAGTTTTTTTGCGTCGGGGTCCGGCGCCAGAACGTGCTGGTCAATTGCATAGTTATATGCAGATGCCCCTACTACCTGATTGCTCGACCTGTCTATCTTCAGTTTGACCTCTGTCAGCAAAGAGCCATAGCTACGGCCAGATACCACCAGCTTGCCACCTATCTTGCACGTATAAGCCTGATGCGTATGGGCAGACACCACGAGGCTGATCGCCGGGTCCAGCTGATTGGCAATATCGATAATCCGGCCCTGCAAGCCATCGCAACGGTAGGACGGGTCGTTGGCAGCGCCCTTGAAATTGGCGCCTTCGTGGATCAGCACCACGATCGCGGCTACGTTCTGCCGTTTAATCTCCGGCACGTAGCGGTTGATTGCCTGTGCCTCGTCGACGAACTGCAGGTTCTGTATGCCCACGGCCGAAACAATAGATGGCGTCTCGGTCGTCACCGCACCGATAAAGGCTACCTTGACGTCTCCCACCTTCTTGATGACATAGGGCTTCAGCCACGGTTGCGACGTTGTTTTTTCCAATACATTGGCAGCGATGTAACTGAACTTTGCTCCGGAAAATCCAGGAAACTTGCAGCCAGCGGCCGGACATTCGCCCTTGATTTTACGGCTCAGCTCCTGCTGACCCGCATCGAATTCATGATTACCTACCGAGCTGACTTCCATGCCCAGCTGGTTCATCGCCTCGATCACCGGCTCGTCCTTTAGCATTGAAGACCCGGCGGGCGAAGCGCCTATCAAGTCGCCGGCGCCAACCAGAATGCTGGCGGGCGCTTCCTTGCGACGCTGTTTCAGCATTGTCGCCAGATAGGCGAAACCGCCGGAGGGCACGTCCGTCTTTTTGCCCGGATGCGCTGCATCCTCCTGCTGATCCATATATGGTACCGGATGATCCGACTGCACATGGCCGTGGAAATCATTGATGCTGAAAATGGTTATTTCCGCGATGCCAGTCTGTTTTTCAGGTGTGGCGCAGGAAGCCAGCAGCGCCAGTGCAAGCAGCGGCGTCAGAAGTGAAAAATTTCGCATGATCATGGTATCTGGTGTAGGAGAGGATGGGCGCTGGAAAAAACGGTGGCTGCAATGAAAACGGCCTGCAACAACGATGACTGTTGTTGCAGGCCCCTACTTTACAAGCTTCTTGCAGCCGTTACAGGGAACGGCTGCATGCTATCGCCTGTTAGAAATCGGCAGACAAGGTCACCGATGTGAAACGAGGAGCGCCGAGGTAGTAGAACACGGTGCTTGCGTTCACGCCATTGATGGCTTTCGCGTTGTTCGTCGTGGCGGACGATGGGTTACGATATTGCTCGTTGAAGATGTTGCTGACGTTCAGACGGATAGTCGGCTTCTTCATCATGCCCCAGTTAGGGAACTGGTAACCTGCATCGAAGTCCACTACGTTGTAGCCTGGAACCAGTTCATCGTTCATCAGGGTAGCGTATTGAGCGCTCGTATGTTTCGCTTTCAGACGGCCGTAGAACGCACCTGTTGTGTATTCAACGCTGGCGCCATATTTCCACTGTGGCGTCAGAGCAAAGTCCTTGCCTGCTGTCGGCAGCAAACCGGATGCTGTTGCTGTCGGCTTGTTGATTTGCAGGTTGTCTTTGATTTCGCTATTGGTGTTGCTGATCGAACCATACACAGACCAGCCGTTGATAGGCGTATTACCGACTTCGATTTCAAAACCGCGGTTAGTCACGTGACCTGCATTCGTGTAGATCGTGTTTCCGGTGATGTTATCGTAGTAGTTGGCTTGACGATTTTTGTAATCTACATTAAACACGTCAAACTGTGCCGAAATCGCGTCTGTCTGATAGCGATAGCCCATGTCCAAGTTCCACGAAGTTTCTGGCTGAACGGCGCCTGTCACCTGTGCAACACCATTCACAAACTGGACGTTGCCGCTGGTAGGAGCGTAGGCGAAGTTTGCCGGCGCCTTCATGTTCTTGGCCAGGCTGGCGTACAGCTGGTTGGACGCATCGATCTGATAGCGCGCACCCAGTTGCGGCAACACGTCATTGACGGATGCGGAAACACTGTAAGTGGAGGTGAAGTTGGCTGTTGTACCGCCTTCGTTGCCATAGTTGGTGAAGTCACGTTTAACGTGCGGTGTACGCAGGCCAACGTTGACTTTCAGCTTGTCGTTCATCATGCTGACTGTGTCCTGCACGAATACCTGCCATGCAGTGCTGATCGTTTTCCAGTCACGGGATTCGTATGGAGTGCCATCTGGACGCAGGATGTTGTCATCGCGCAGCCATACGTCGGCAGGATTGCCGGAAGCATCAACTGGCACGATAGGACCGGTTTGACGATGCGTCGCGCGCTCGTACCAGAAACCTGCCAGGATCGTGTTGTTGCCCAGTGTGTAAGTCATGGATGCAGTAATACCAGGACGCTGTGTACGTGTCACGCTGCTGCCGGACACCAGGATTTTGTCCAGTGTATCGCCGTCGCCGTTCAGGTCAACGCCGCCTGTCAGCTTGCCGTTGTTCAGGAAGCCACTTTCAGAAACCGCTTTTTGCTGGACGCCGCCTGTACCGTAGCCGTACCAGAAGTAAGGTGTGACTTTGATGTCGGTATTATCGTTCAGACGGAACTGGCCGGTTGCGGATGCAATCGCATTCTGGAACGGATTGGTTGCCAGTTTGTAGTATTGCGGGCTAGGACCCGTTTCGTTCTGTGCAGTACCCTTGACTGGCGTCAGATGGCCTGGTGTAAAGGTATTTGAGAAATCGTAGTTGTAGCCGAACTGGTTGATCTGCGCAACGCTGGAAGTACCGATGTTATTGTTCACCGCGCTGTTCAACAACAGATTGCCGTTGATGTAGTTGAAGCGGTCAAAGTCGATGCGGCCACCAAGATCCATGTGGTTACGCTGCGCCTGGCCTGGGCCCTTCCATTTATCGCTGCGGGCATGCGATGCGGAAATGAACAGGCGGGTACGGCCGTCGGCCAACAGGCCTGTGTCATAACGGACAAAGGTCTTGTACATGTCCAGCTGACCGAAAGTCTGCATTACGCGGATGCGGCGTTCTTTTTCAGGATCGCAAGTGATCAGGCCGATGTTACCGCCGGTTGCGCCAACCTGTGGAGAGTCAACGTCAGTGGAGCCTTGTGTGACATAGTTGGAGCAGATATTTTCCTGATCCACGAATTCTTGTGGGAAAACACTAAAGCTGCCGGAATCGTTGACTGGCACACCGTTGATCGTTACGCCGATCTGGTCGCTGTTAAAGCCGCGCAGTGTCAAACCGCCGCCGAACAAGCCGGTCGCGTCGTAGTTATAGCTGTTCACACCTGGCAGCAAGTCCATTGCCTGGTAAGCGTTGCCGGTTGGGCGCTGCTTCAGCAGCTCTTCACGCGTCACGGTACTACGCGCTTTAGGAATGTCTTCCTGCACCATCAAACCGTTACCGACTTTGTTGCCGGTAATGGTGACGCGGGATACGTCATTACTGTCCGTGGAATCAGCAGATTGCTTTGCTTCTGCAGCAGGGGCTGTCTGCGCAAATGCGCTGGCTGACATGCCCAGGCATACCAGCTGGCATGCAATTGCCAGAACCGACAATCGTGTCGGTAGTGGCGAAAATTGTCCTGATTTCTTCATTACTGCTCCTAGTGGTTTATGTCTGATAATGCTGGAATATAAAATTTCTGACGTGCACGAAATCGGGTTGCTTCACCGGCGGGTACTGCACTGCAAGATGACGCGAAAAATATTACAAATACTTACGAAATATCTTCGTCAGGTCTTGTTACGCCTTCATGACGATGATCTACCTCAAATACGCAAACGATTGCTTTTGTCATAAATACGGTAAGTGACAATTAAATCAATATTACGCAATCGATTGCTTTACATCCAAACCAGAAACAAGTAAAAAAATTTACACAATTAAGTTTCAGTTTGACGGGCTGGAATTCAGTCATGAAGCAAAAACCCGCAGAGTGTGACAACGATTTATGAATTCTTGATGACAAGGTTCAAAAAGCAACAAAACCACAAAATTTGCAATTCTGACGCCGTTTTTCTTGGTATTTGGGGAATATGCCTCGAAATTTATCGAAGATCAAGGCAAGGAAAGGACAGTGTCTTTTTCAGGAGACAACAGCAGTTGAACATTGAGAGAAGAGGGCCGCCCTTTTTTAACCAAAAAAGGGCATGATATTTTCATATAACAGCAGACGAATTGTGAGTATTGCACCAATATAGTGCGACATCTTTTGCACTGCAATGTCACACAATTGTCATAATCTGATTTGTATCGAAAAATGTCGCAATTCATTATTAGAGTAAATACTCTAATAAGTTCAAGGAAAAACATTTTTTTATAACAACAGATCGATGGTATGTCGCAAACTTAATTGACTGGTCCAATTTCGGCGACGTTTGTGCGGTAAGCCGGCAAAGCATGCAGATTGAGCCCCCTGGCCTTCGCATACAAGGGCAACACCTCAGGGAAGTGACGCCGTATCTCTGCAATGCGAGTAGGGCCTGCAGGATGGGTGGAAAGCCATTGCGGCGGAGACTGCTTGTTGATCAGGGCCATTTTCTCCCACAGCGCAACGCCGGCCCTGGGATCAAAACCGGCCCGGGCAGCGATATCCAGACCGACCACATCAGCTTCGGTTTCATCGTCGCGGGAGAACTTCAGCATCACACCCTTGGCCACCATGCCGCCTGCTGCGCCTGCCAGATTGGGATCATATCCCTTGGCGCCTGCAAACAGTTCCAATGCCCTGATCCCCAGATTGGCAGCCGCGGCCTTGCCGGCACGCTCGGCGCCGTGTTCGCGCAGCGCGTGGGCTATTTCATGACCCATGACAATCGCCACCTCATCATCGGTCAGCTTCAGCTGCGTCAGGATACCGGTGTAGAACGCAATTTTCCCTCCCGGCATGCAATAGGCGTTGACCTGGTTTGAACCCAGCAAGTTGACTTCCCACTTCCAGTCCTTGGCGCGCTCATTCCAACGCAAGGCATAGGGAATCAATTTTTTCGCAATCGCTCGCAGGCGTATCACTTGCGGATGGTTATCCGGCCCCAATGCTTTCTTTTCTTGCGCCATCTGCATGGTCTGCGCATACTGCTGCGCAGCCTGCTTCTCCAGCGCGCCGGTAGGCGCAAACTTGCGCATGAAAGACATTTCCCCCACCTTGACGCCGTCCTGCACCGGAGGTGCACCGGCGCCTTGGGCCAGACCCGCAGCGGGTGCCAGCCCGGCCGTAAGCGAAACAGCAATCATCAGGGGAGCGAAGCGTCGTTTCATGGCAAATAGATAAGGATGTAAATGGAATATAGCGGCACCGCCGCGAATATAAACCCCTGCACTGCACCGGATTTACAACCCGACAGAGGGCTCCGGCTCATTCCACGGTGCGACCTTGAACAGCAACAGCATACCCGGGATCGCCAACGCAAAACAGATCAGGAAAAAATGGAACCAGCCGGTCTCGGCAACGATATACCCCACTGATGAGGCAGCAAGCGTGCGCGGCACCGCTGCCAGACTGGAAAACAGCGCGTACTGGGTTGCCGTATAACGAGGATCCGAGGTGCGGGCAATAAAAGCCACCAGCGCTGCAGTGCCTAGGCCGACGCCAAACGCCTCAAAACCAACAGCCAGCCCGAGAAAAAGCGGGTTAGGTCCTGCATGCGCCAGCAAGGCAAACCCCAGCGAGGTCGTGCCCTGGATGGCGCCGAATATCCACAGCCCACGATTGATGCCCAGCCGTATCATGAAAATGCCGCCGACAATGCCGCCTGCAATACTGCCCCAGAAAAGCGTCAGCTTGGCAACAACGCCGATCTGCGTCAGTGGGAACCCCAGGTCGAGAAAAAACTTGGTGGCAAGGGTAGCCGCCATGCTGTCACCCAGGCGGTACAAGAAAATAAACCCCAGTATCCATAGTGCGCGCGCCCATCCATCGCGCGAAATGAATTCGCGGAAAGGCAGCACCACCGCCTGCTCCAGGGTTTTAGGCGGAGCACCGTAGACTGCAGGCTCGTTGACCAGTAAGGTACACACCAGCCCCGGCAGCATGAAGGCGGCGGTGATCCAGAATACCGATTGCCAGGGCAGGAAATCTGCGAGGATCAGCGATAGCGCACCGGGTACCATGCCGGCCACCTTATAGGCATTCACTTTTACTGCTGCGCCCAGCCCTTGCTCATTGTCGGCCAGTATCTCACGGCTGTAGGCATCGATAACAATATCCTGGCTGGCGGATAAAAAAGCCACTGCCACCGCGGCCACGATCACCAGCTGCACCTGGGTAACCGGATTCAGCATGCCCATACAGCCTATGACCAGGAAAAGCCCGGCCTGTGTCAACGCCATCCAGCCGCGACGCCGCCCCAGGCGGCCAAGGCTGAACCTGTCCATCAGCGGCGACCAAAGGAATTTCCAAGTGTAGGGAATCATCACCAGCGCAAACAGGCCCAGTGCTTTCACATCCAGACCGGATTTGGCCAGCCAGGCCTGCAGCAAATTCAGCAGGATGAACAAAGGCAGGCCGGAGCTGAAGCCGAGGAACACCAGCGTCAGCATGCGCCGGTTCATATAACTATGCCAACTGGCGGTAAGAGGCGTCACGAAGCGTCTATTTTTTCTTTAAGCGGAAGACCGCAAGACTACCACGCAAATTCGGCAAAAAGTTGATCGGCTTGCCTTCATGCAGCGCCACGCATTCCAGCACATCCAGCCCGACATCGCTGGCCAGATCGGCAAAATCGTAAATGGTCGCACAGCGCACGTTGGGCGTGTCGTACCATTCATACGGCAGCGCCTTGGAAACCGGCATCTTGCCGCGTAACAGCGCCGTGCGATGCGGCCAGTAGCCGAAATTGGGGAAAGAGACAATCGCTTCGTTGCCGACCCTGGCAATATCGCGCAACAAACTCTCTACGTGCTTCATCATCTGCAGTGAAGACAGGCACAGTACGGCGTCGAAGGAGTTGTCGGCGAAAATACCCAGTCCCTTTTCCATATCCTGCTGGATCACGCTGATACCGCGCCGCGCGCACACCAGTAGCTGCGGGTCCGCAATCTCTATGCCGTAGCCGCTGCATTGCTTGTCGGTCTGCAGGTAGTCCAGCATCACGCCGTCTCCGCAGCCCACGTCCAGCACATGGGCTTGCTGAGGTATCCAGTGTGCGATAAAAGCCAGGTCGGGTCGCAGCACCTTCAGTTCGGAGAAATTCATGCCGGCGTCCTTTCCGCTTCAAGGCGATTATGGATTTTCTCGTAATACGCCGCCACCAGATTCAGGTAGCGCGCATCGTCCAGCAGAAAGGCATCGTGCCCGTGCGGTGCGTCAATCTCAGCATAGGTGACCTTGCGCCTGTTATCCACCAGCGCCTGCACGATCTCGCGGCTGCGTTCAGGTGAAAAGCGCCAGTCGGTTGTGAACGACGCCAGCAGAAATTCCGCCTTGGTGCCCGCCAGCGCTTTGGACAGGCTGCCGCCGTGGGCCTGCGCGGGATCAAAATAATCCAGTGCCTTGGTAATCAGCAGATAGGTATTGGCATCGAAATAGTCGGAGAACTTGTCACCCTGGTAGCGCAGGTAAGATTCGATCTCGAAATCCACACCGAAACCGAACTGATATTCGCCGCTCTTCAGGTCGCGTCCGAATTTCTCAGCCATGTCGTCGTTAGACAGGTAGGTAATATGTCCTATCATGCGCGCCACCCGCAGACCGCGGCGCGGCACCATATTGTGCGCATAGAAATCGCCGCCATGGAAATCAGGATCGGTCAGGATGGCTTGCCGCGCGACATCGTTGAAGGCAATATTCTGCGCCGACAGTTTCGGCGTCGAGGCGATCACCACGCAATGGCGCAAGCGGTCCGGATACAGCATGCTCCAGGCCAGCGCCTGCATGCCGCCCAGCGAGCCGCCCATTACCGCAGCAAACTGCTGTATGCCCATCTCGTCCGCCAGGCGGGCCTGAGCCCGCACCCAGTCCTCCACCGTCACGACCGGGAAGTCAGCGCCGTAAGGCTTGCCGGTCGCAGGGTTTGCATGCATGGGGCCGGTGGAACCGAAGCACGATCCCAGGTTGTTGATGCCGATGACAAAAAATTTGTCGGTATCCAGCGGTTTGCCGGGGCCGACCATATTGTCCCACCAGCCTACATTTTTTGGATCTTCCGCATAATATCCTGCCACATGGTGCGACGCATTCAGTGCGTGGCAGACCAGTACCGCATTCGACCTGGCGGCATTCAGCGTGCCGTAGGTTTCGACTATCAGCGTGTAATCCGCGATGGAGGCCCCGCTTTGCAAAGTCAGCGGCGCTTCAAACCGGTAGGCCTGCGGCGTCACGATTCCTATTGATGACATACACTCTTCCATTGAGACCATCAGTCTCTAATTCTTATCTGAATTGTAACGGGGAGCTAAAGGTAGGGCTGAATGGAGAAGGTAGGAGAGCATTCAGACTCGCTTTAGCCGTATTTATTATCCGGAATACACATCCCGGAAGGCGCCCGCAAGCTGATCTCAAATCGGCGCAATAGTGCAAGGATAACGAAGTATGCCCTCCCCGTCAAACCGGGTCGCCGTCACCGGCCGGTCTCAATTCGCTCTCCATTTCCGATTCAAGCCACGTTACCCAGAGCACTGACGCTTTCCTGGATCACTTGCGGATCGTAAGAACGCAGTATCTTGCGGATATGCGGCTGCAGGCTCTCCAGGTTGGTGTTCAGGATCTCCTGCTTGATCTCGGGCAGCAGCGCTGCCGGCATCGACAGTTCACGGAAACCCATGCCGATCAGTAGGCGGGTCAGGCGCCGGTCACCGGCCATGCCGCCGCAGATCGCCACCGGAATGCCGGCCTTTTCGCCGGCAGTGACGGTCATGTGCAACAGTTGCAGAATGGCTGGATGGATATCGTTATAAAGATGCGCCACTTCATGGTCGGCTCGGTCTATCGCCAGCGTGTACTGGATCAGGTCATTGGTGCCCACCGACAGGAAGTCCAGCTTCTTGACGAACAACGGCAGCGTCAGCGCCGCAGCCGGTACTTCTATCATCGCGCCAACCAGAATCCCGGTATCGAACTTCTTGTTCTCCGCCGCCAGCTCCGCCTTGGCCTGCTCTATCATCGCCAGCGATTGGTCGATTTCAAATGCATGCGCCATCATCGGTATCAGGATATGCACAGGACCGAATGCGGAGGCCCTCAGCATCGCGCGCAGCTGCGTCATGAAAATCTGCGGCTCGGCAAGGCAATAACGGATCGCGCGCAAACCCAGCGCCGGATTCAATATATTGTGGTCAGTCGTATCCAGTGGTTTGTCGGCGCCGACGTCCAGCGTGCGTATCGTCACCGGGCGACCTTTCATGGCCTGGACCGCGTTGCGATAGGCAATGAATTGCTCTTCTTCAGTGGGCAGCTTATGGACATGGCCGGTACGGCCCATGAACAGGAATTCGGATCGGAACAGGCCGACGCCGCTGGCGCCCGCCTCCATTGCGGCCAGCGCATGGTCCGGCAATTCGATATTGGCCAGCAGCGTGATTTCCACGCCATCCTGCGTGATCGCCGGCGTCTTCTTCAGCTTCAGCAGCTTTTTGCGGGCTTTTACCAGCAGGGCCTGGCGCTCGCGATATTGCTCCAGCACCAGCGGAGAAGGCGCGACGATGACGACGCCGGCATCGCTGTCGATGATCAGCCAGTCATCCTGGTCTATCAGCCGCGACGCATTACCGACGCCAACGACAGCTGGAATGCCAAGGCTGCGCGACACGATGGCCGTATGTGAATTCTGCCCGCCTTCATCCGTCACGAAGCCGTTAAAGGCTGCGTCGCGGAACTGCATCATGTCGGCAGGTGAAATATCGCGCGCAACAACAATCATGTTGGCGCTGCGCTCATCAATGCCGCCGACACGGGGCAGCGTATTGGCGGATCCTGTCAGCACCTTCAGTACACGCTCGGCAACCTGCTGGATATCGGCCTTGCGTTCGCGCAGGTAATCGTCTTCTATCTCGTCAAACTGGGCAGACAGCACGTCGATCTGCGTGACCAGCGCCCATTCGGCGTTGTAATGGCGCGAGCGGATAATGTCCAGCGGCGCTTCGGAGATCATGGGGTCGGACAGGATCAGCGCGTGTACGTCGAGGAAAGCGCCGAGCTCGGTAGGCGCATCCTGCGGCAGGTCGGCCCAGATAGTCTGTAATTCCTTGTGCACCTGGGTAATGGCATCCTGCAGCCGCTTTACTTCCGCCTCGATCTGCTCTTGCGCCACGAGGTAATGCTGCACGTCCAGCGCAGCGGGGCGCAATAAGTGCGCGCGGCCTATTGCGATGCCGCGTGAAACGGGGATGCCTTGCAATGTGAATGAAGCCATGCTGAGTCCCCTTTTATCTTTATAGTATTTACAGCTGCATCGTGATGGCCTGCGCAAAGGCCTGCACGCTTTCTATCTTGGCCACAACCGATCCCCACACACGTCCTGATCGCGCCATGAACGCTCTGTTTTACCCCGGGGAGCGGGCTGTGCGGCAGACATTGAGGCCAGGCAAAGCACGCATGGCTACAGTTCTACAGTTTTAGCAAGACGCGTGCCTGCACTCTTGCAGAGAGCCTATTCGCCTTCGCCGAATTTATCGTTGATCAGCGCGAGTATTGCGTCGAAACAGGCCTGCTCGTCGGCGCCTTCGGTTTCCAGCACGACCTTGCTGCCCTTGCCTGCTGCCAGCATCATCACACCCATGATGGATTTGCCGTTGACACGGCGGTTGTTGCGCGCCAGCCAGACTTCACTTTTGAATTTCCCTGCAAGTTGCGTGAATTTTGCAGATGCCCGGGCATGCAGTCCGAGCTTGTTCACGATTTCGATTTCTTGTTGGATCATTGTTATGTCACTCTTTCAAATTCGAATTCTGCAGCGGTGTCTAAATCGGTTTGGATCAGCTGGGGGAAAGGCGGACCCGATTGTCTATGCGGAGCGCGCCGTTCTGGCCGCCGGCGAGCGCCATTTCAACAACGACATCCAGGTTATCGGCACGATAGGTAATCGCACGCAGCAGCATGGGCAAGCTGATGCCGGCGATCACCGCGACCTCATTGGGATCGCCAAGATGGCGGCAGCAATTGGAAGGCGTCCCGCCCATCACATCCGTGATGACGAGCACGCCGGAACCGTCATTAAGACGCTTGACCGCTTCGCGGGCCAGGCGGTTGACATCGTCGATATTCTGGTCCGCGATGACATCGATCGCTTCCAGCCGCTCCGGCATGCCACGGAAGACATGGCTCGCCGCCTGCACAAAGGCAGAGCCCAGCGGGGCATGCGTCATCAGGAGGATACCTATCATACGATTCTGAACTTTTTTATCTTAAAACCAGCATATTATCGGATAGCGGCTTCCAGCGCATCGATAAACATGGCGGCAACATCGAAGCCTTTTTGTTGGGTGATTTCCTGGAAGCAGGTCGGACTGGTGACATTTACCTCTGTCAGATAACTTCCTATCACATCCAATCCTACCAGCAACAGGCCGCGCTGGTACAGTATCGGCGCCAAAGTTTCGGCAATTTCCAGATCCCTGGCAGACAATTCCTGCGCCACGCCAAGGCCGCCGGCCGCCAGATTGCCGCGCACCTCGCCGTTTTGCGGGATGCGCGCCAGCGAGAACGGCACAACTTTGCCGCCTATCAGCAGGATACGCTTGTCGCCATGCACGATGTCGGGAATATAACGCTGCGCCATGATGGTCTGGGTGCCGTTATGCGTCAGCGTTTCTATCATCGACCCCAGGTTCATGCCATCCGCGCCCACGCGAAAAATCCCGGCGCCGCCCATGCCGTCCAGCGGTTTCAGGATGATTTCCTGGTGTGTCTTGTGAAAAGCGCGGATGCGCTGTTCGTCGCGGGTGACCAGCGTCGGCGCGGTAAACTGCGAAAACTGCGCAATGGCCAGCTTTTCATTGTGGTCGCGGATCGCCGAAGGCTTGTTGAACACCCGCGTGCCCTGCTGCTCCGCCATATCCAGCAGATAGGTTGCGTACACGTATTCCATGTCGAAAGGCGGGTCCTTGCGCTGCAGGACCGCATCGAAATCGCCCAGACGGCGGCTGGCCGGCGCTTCCGCGCGGTACCAGTCATCGGCATCGCCGGTCAGCGTGATACGGCTGACATTGGCGATGACCACGCCCTCTTCCAGCGCCAGGTCGTCCGGACCGAAAGCATGGATCTCATGCCCGCGCCGGCTGGCTTCGCGCATCATCGCAAAGGTGGAATCCTTGTAAGTCTTGAACTGCGACAGCGGATCGGTCAGGAATGCGAATTTCATGGAGGCCTCGGGCAATTAGCGCCAGCAATAGGGTGATTGGATTTAGTAAACTTCGGGATTTGGATCGGTTTTTTCCAGTTCCAGCGACGCCGCCAGCAAAGCCAGGCGCGCCACTACACCATACATGTAAAACCGGTTCGGTGCAGCCGTGCCCGGCTTGGCTTGCATGTCAGGCACCGCATGCTGCTGCGCAAAGGCCAGCGGCACGAAGTGCATGCCGGGAGCATTCAGATTTTCATCGACGCCACGGTCTTCATGGACACGGTAGAAGCCACCCACCACGTAGCGGTCCATCATGTACACCACGGGCTCGGCCACAGAATCATTGATCTGCTCAAAGGTGGGCACGCCTTCCTGCACAATCACGTTGTGCACTTCCTGGCCGTCCTTGATCACCGACATCTTGTTGCGCTGCTTGCGGTTCAAGTCTTTTACTTCGCTGGCGTCGCGCACCGTCATCACGCCCATGCCGTAAGTACCGGCGTCAGCCTTGACGATGACAAAAGGTTTTTCCTTGATGCCGTATTCCTTGTATTTCTTGCGCATCTTGGCAAGAATGGTATCCACCGATGCGGCCAGCTGGTCTTCGCCGGTATTCTCGTGGAAATTGATGTCGCTGCATTTGGCGAAGAAAGGATTCAGCATCCACGGATCGACGTCGACCATTTTGGCGAATTTTTTCACCACGTCGTCGTAGGCAGCAAAGTGGTTGGACTTGCGGCGCACGGCCCAGCCCGCATGCAACGGCGGCAGCAGCGTCTGTTCGTGGATATTTTCCAGTATCGAAGGAATGCCTGCCGACAGGTCGTTGTTCAGTAACACCGTGCAGGGATCGAAGTTCTTCAGGCCCAGCCTGCGTCCGTTGGCCGAGCGCTCCAGCGGCTCCAGCACCAGTTGCGTGCCATCGGGCAGTTCTATCGGCGTCGGCTCCTTGATTTCTTCGTCCAGCGTGCCCAGTCGCACGTTAAGCCCGGTCTGACGGAAGATCTGCATCTGACGCGCCAGGTTTTGCAGGTAAAAGCTGTTGCGCGTATGGCTTTCAGGAATCAGCAGCAGATTCTTGGCATCCGGACAGTATTTCTCGATGGCGGCCATTGCTGCCTGCACCGCCAGCGGCAGCATCTCTGTAGAAAGGTTGTTAAAGCCACCAGGAAACAGGTTGGTATCCACCGGCGCCAGCTTGAAACCGGAATTGCGCAAATCCACCGAGCAGTAAAAAGGTGGGGTGTGTTCCTGCCATTCCAGCCTGAACCAGCGCTCTATTGACGGCGTCGCCTGTAATATCTTTTTTTCAAGATCGAGCAGAGGGCCGTTCAAGGCGGTGACGAGATGCGGAACCATATTGACCTTTGATTGTTATTTGCGCGCGCAGCTTCCATGATTTTAACGGGAAGACCGCGCTGTACACACCAAGCTTGGGGTTCAGGCGCAGATAATCAAGAGCAATTATATGTAATCCAGACTAAATCTAAGGTCATTCAGCCGGCCATCGCAGGCCGGCATGCGGATCAAGTAATAAATTATCAATAAATACCGAATTTGAATACCGGTTTGATGAATTTATTTGGATTCCGTCACCAGGTTGAAGTGCTCGACTGTTGGCGGGCCGGCAAAAAATGGGCCGACTATGCCGCGCCACTGCTGGAAAGCTGGCGACTCACGGAAATCGACAGTATGGTTTTCCAGTGTCTCCCAGACGATGGTCAGTACATAGCGTTCCGGCGACTCAATGCTATGGAACACCTTATGGCTGACATAGCCTTTGGCCTGATGGATGATTTCCTCCACGCCCTTCTGGATGGCGGCGTCAAATTCGGCTTGCTTGCCGGGCTGTATGCGTATATCTGCTAATTCGAGGATCATGGTCATTCCTTGCTGAGTTTGAAAACCGCTGTAGACGGGGACTTGCCGATTATGCCACTTTCGCGCCCACAAGGTGGGCCGGCGCCTATGAGTCTTGCATCTCCGTCATGCATCCCCTGTGATGCCGCTGATGATGCCGCTTACACCAGCCCCCGGTCGCTCAGTTCCGCCTTGATATACGCATAAAACACCGGTGCAGCCACCACGCCCGGTATGCCGAACAGGCTTTCCATGACCAGAATCGCGGTCAGCAATTCCCAGGCCCGGGCATTGATGTGCGCGCCGATGATTTTGGCATTCAGGAAATACTCCAGCTTATGCACCACGATCATGAAAGCCAGCGATGCCAGCGCGATATTCAGCGAATGCGACAGCCCTACCGTCACGATCACGCTATTGGAGATGATATTGCCGGCCACAGGGATCAGCCCTGCCAGGAAGGTGATGGCGATCATGCTCTTGGTCAGCGGCAGGTGCACGCCGGCCATTGGCAATATGGCCAGCAGATAGATGGCCGTCAGCACGGTATTGATCAGCGAAATCTGCACCTGCGCAAACACGATCTTCTGGAAAATCATGGCCAGCTTTTCGATGCGCTGATGCAGCGCCATCGCAAACGGCCGGTAATTGGTCGGCATGGTCGCGTCCTGCAAGGCCACCATGGCGCCGATGATCATGCCCAGCAGCAGGTGCACCACCATGTGCCCGGCTTCCTGGCCCAGCAGCTTGGCCTCGCCCGAATGTTCACGCAGCCAGTTGGTGATCATTGCACGCAAGTCGTCCACGTCATCCAGGTCTTCCGGCAGGTTGGCATGCACCCAGTCCGGCATCTGGTGGCGCGATGCTTCAATGATGTCCGCCAGCTTCTGCAGCAGCGTATGCAGGTTGCCGGCGTCGCTGCGCAGGAAAGCAAATGCAGACCAGACACCTATTGTGATGGCCGAAATGATCACGGCCGACAAAAACACCACCGCGATCACGCGCGACTGGTAGCTGCTGAATTTTCTCGCAATCAGCGGTGCCAGCAGATGGATCAGCGAATAGACGAGCAAGCCGGAAAACAGCGCCACCAGCAGCCCGGCTTTCAGCACGGTGAACAGCGCCACCGCAGCCAGGATATAAGATGCCAGCGTGGTCGCCGTTATTTTTTCGGATTGCGGCATGGTCGGCTCCGGGAAAGTAATATCAAAAGAAATACGGAAATCGCTGAAAACCAGCTAAGGAAAGGAATCAATGCTGGCACGAACGCTGGCATCAACGCAGGAGTCAGCGCAACAGGCCCAACGCTGTCCCGGCGATCAAGCCCAGCGTGGCCAGCAGTGTGATCATGAAGCCGACGCTGCGCTTGGCCGGATCGCGATAATAGGCCAGTGCATATATGATGCGGCCCAGCACCCAGATTGCACCACCCAATGCGGCCCAGCGGTCGCCCAGCAGGACTGCGCACATCCACAAGGCAGGCAGGAACACGATGATCTGCTCCACCGTATTGACCTGCACCCGCATTGCCCGCAAAAACTCCGGCGGACCGTCCACCGACGGTGCCTTGACCTTATATTTTCCCCGCGCCAGCGAGACGATACAGATGGTCCATAAATAAACCGCCAACGCCGCGATCGTTACCCATGCCGTCCATTGAATTTGCATATAATGCCCTTATATAAATGAGGTCGAGTAATTCGGCGATGTCTGGTGCTATGTGCCATATTGGGATCACATTATGTTGCACAAGCCCAAACATTTGATACAGACTTTTACATTTATTTTGTATTCCCTACGAGTACCGCCAGCGTTAAATATCATATCCATACAGAAGAAATGAGGTGCAAAGTGAACTTAATTTTTAATAAAAATGCGATCGTTTCCGCCGCAGCATTGCTGGGCCTGAGCGCCGGTTTTTCAGCCCAGGCTGCCGACTTTGAGGATTATGCGCGAGTTGTCAGCGTGCAACCGCAGGTGGAACAAGTCAACACACCGCGCCAGGAGTGCAATACCGCGGTTGAAACCGTGCAGCGCCAGCAACCGCAGCAAGAACGCGGCATAGGCGGCTCCATCATCGGCGGTATCGCCGGTGGTCTGCTGGGCTCGACAGTAGGCGGCGGCACCGGACGTACGGTGGCAGCAGCAGCAGGTGCGATTACCGGTGCGGTAGTCGGCGACCGGGTGGAAAACAACCCGAACAACAATAACAACAATGGCCAGCCGGTATACGACCAGCGCCAGGTGCGCCAGTGCCACATGGTGGACCGCTGGGAAACACGCACGACCGGCTATGCGGTTACTTACGAATATCAACGTAAAAATTACACCACAGTGTTGCCGTATGACCCAGGCGCACGCCTGAAACTGTTGGTTTCGCTGACGCCACGTATTTAATATCGACGAATACTGACTGCATCTTCCGCGCATCATCCGGATGATCAAGCCAGCTGCTGAAAAGCAGCGGGCTTTTCTTTTGTCCGTTTTTCCTTGAATTTTGCCTGTTCTACATCTTTTTCTACACCAAACGCCACGGGGCGCAACACCTTTGCTTGCCGACAGGCATAAGTCTTGCATTCACTCTGCGCGCATGCTCCAATCCATTTTCGCGGTCAGGCTCATTACACAAGCAAAAAAACCGCTGGCGAAAGACTTGCCGGTAATGGCAATTTGCGGCAGATTACAAGGCATTTATAGTATTATGTTGCCCAAAATAAACATTTTCATACGCTTGCGCAATAAGTAGCGTGATACGTTGCACGAACGTGGCACGATAAAAACCCCTAAAGTCCTCACTCATACCGCTCGGATTTCTCGGCCCCATGCGAAAATTTTTAAAACAATACGGCCTTCCCCTGTGGATCGGCCTGCTCCTGCTGGCCGGTTTTGCCGCAACAAGCGTTATCGGTTACATGGCCTCCCGCGACGCGCTGCAGCAAACCATCGCAGAGCAGGCGCTGCCCGCCGCCGGTGACGACCTCTATGCCCAAATCCAAAAAGAATTTGCTCGCCCCGTGCAAGCCGCCGTCGCAGTAGCGCGCAACACCTTCCTGCGCGACTGGCTCATTAACGGCGAGCAGGACGGCAGCCACGTGGCCAGGTATCTCAACGACGTCCGGCAAAGCAATAACGCACTCAGCGCCATTCTGGTGAGCGACGCCAGCCGCAACGTCTACGGCGCCAGCGCCGCGGTCAGGACGGCCATCGACACGGACCCCAGAGACCGCTGGTTCCAGCGCGCGCGCCAGTCGAAATCTGTATTGGAAACCAGCGCCGACATCGATCCCGCCAGCCGCAGCCTGCTTGTCACCGCCAATCATAAAGTTGCCGATTTCAGTGGCAAATTCCTGGGTGCGGTCAGTATCGGCATTGCCAGCGATACGCTGCGCAACCTGGCGGACGACTATCAGAAACGCTTCCAGCGCAGCGTCTACGTGCTGGACCAGAAAGGCAGCGTCATGCTGTCTGCATCCCCATCTGCCCCTGCGAAGCAGGACATCCAGGCCATGCCAGGCCTGAGCGGTCTGGCCGGCGCTATCCTCGGCAATAAAAAGAATGCGCCCCTCCAATTGGAATACGGCACAGGCATGGGCGGCGGCATGCTGGTCTACGCCCGCTTCATGCCCGAACTGGGCTGGCATCTGCTGGTGATACAGGACGCAAGCCAGACCGCCAGACCCTTGCAGGACACATTGCTGATCAACCTTGCCATCGGTGCGGGCGTCCTCCTCATCGTGCTGGCCGCGCTACTGCTGGCAATGCGCCGCTACCACAAGCACATGGAGCAATCTGCCGCCACCGACCAGTTGACAACGCTGCTGAACCGCCAGGCTTTCGAATTCATCTTCCGCCAGTCGCTGCTGGATAGCGAGCGTTCGCGCCAGCCTTTGTGTGTCGTGCTGATCGACATCGATTTCTTCAAGAAGATCAACGACAAACAAGGCCATCAGGTCGGCGACCATGTGCTGAAGGAAATCGCCATGATCTCCAAACGCTCACTGCGGGAAAGCGATGTCATTTGCCGCTGGGGTGGCGAAGAATTCCTGATCCTGTTGAAAAACTGCACGCTGGAAAAAGCCACGTCGATTGCAGAAACCCTGCGCGGCACCATCGCCGCCAACGACTTCTCACGCACCACCTCGCTGGCAAAAACCCGCCTGGCGGTCACCGTCAGCATGGGTGTAGCGCAGTTCAAGGACGAAGACAGCGAAGACAGCGTCTTCGAAAGAGCCGATGTGGCACTACGCCAAGCCAAGGAAAGCGGCAGGAACAGCGTTTACTTCTCTGAATAAACTTGCAGCAACGATTTCAGCTCTGCTTTTTGCGCCTCGCCAGCGCCTGCGTCACTGGGATAAACGCGCGGTAGACACCGCCCGCATCGGTGTCCCAGTCTTCCATTTTTTGCAACTGTTTTTCAACAGTGAGCATGTCGTCGCGGGCAATGGGCCCGGTCAGCGCCTGTGCCGTTCCCAGCTTAAAAACATTTTCCAGAGTCTGCCTGGCCAGCGGCGCCGCCATCGCCTGCGCCATCGATGGAGGAATGCCGGCGGCTTCATACGTACGCAAGGCAAGGTCCATCAGGCTGACCAGGTAATTGCTGGCGACTACCGAGCCGGCGTGGTACAGCAACTTGTTGTCCGCGCTGATCTGCACCACCTGCGCGCCGATCGACTCCAGCGCAGGCGCCAGTACTGCCAGCGCGCGCACGTCCCCTTCCACACTGCAAATCGTCCCGGCAAAATCTGAAGACACTGCCGCTGTATCGGCAAAGCTGCGCACCGGATGCACGCTTGCCACGGCAGCACCGGCGCCAAGCGCAGCTGATAGTTCGGTGGAAGCTTTGGCCCCGCTGCAGTGAAACACCACGCTATCCGCATTGAGCAGGCCCTGCTGCGTCATGGCATCGCAACTCGCCGCAATACTGTCGTCCGGCACGCCCAGCAAATACACATCGGCCTGACGCAACTCGCCCCAGCTGCCGGCCGCTTCGCCTGCGCCGACAAACTCAGCGGCGGCCTGTGCACTCTGCTTCGATCGGGTCAGCACCTGGCGCACCTCAAATACACGATGCGTGGCAAACTGCCGTCCGAATACCTGGCCGACCTTGCCGGCGCCGACAATGCACAGCGTCTTCATCCCACAGCCTCGTCAGGGAAACGCCGCAGCCCGTCCAGATCCAGTATCGTGATGCCGCCGTAATCGACACTCAGCAATTTTTTCTTTTCCAGCACCTGCAGCGCCTGGTTTGCACGCTGCCGCGACACGCTGGAGATGTAACCTATCTCTTCCTGAGAAATCTGCAACTGCATGCTGCCGCCCGGATTCAGGTAGGGATTGAACATCGCTGCCAGGCAGCGGGCCACCCGCGTATCGGTATCGAGCATGCGGTCGTATTCAACCAGGGAAATGAAAAAACCAAGACGTTCGTTCAGCTGCGACAGCAGGAAGCGATTGAATGGAATGCTGTTGTCCAGCAGCCAGTTGAACGTGGACATCGGCATGCAGGCAATGCGCGTATCGCGCAGCGCGATGACATCGTATTTTCGCGCCTCATTCTTCAACAGCGAACCTTCGCCGAACCAGCCGCCCGGCAGCATGCAGCTGAACGTCACGATCTTGCCCTCCGGCGACACGCCGCTCATCTTCAGGAAGCCTTCGGCCACGCCCATCCACTGGTCAACGATGTCGCCCTTGTGCCACACATATCCGCCGGCAGGCACCAGGCGTTCGCTCACGTCCGCTTCCACCTTGCGCAAATGTTCAGGCGCCAGCATACGCGCCCACATGGTCTTGCCGAACAACAAGCGCGGGTCGCTGATCGGCATGTCGTTTGCTGCATTCCTGTCTTCAGTCATTGTGCGTCGCACCAACGATAGTTTGCGATAAAAGCGAGATTGTCAGGCGGATGACAGCACGAACGGTGCAGACTGTCTAGTATCCGGCTAACAAGAAGAATTTTGGAATCCATGCGGACAAAGGCATCAACATAGATGCCCTGCAGCAATGGGTCCACAGGAGACATTGTAAGCGACTATCAGGGCGGCGCAAACATGCGCTGTGCGGCAACGCGCCCCTCAGCCGGCCAATCGCCCAATACAGGCACTCTCCTCCAGAAATTCCAGCGGCAACGCAGTACGAACATACGCAGCAGTAAGTCTGCAGTAAGGCGCGGTGACCACACTCACAATAAAAGATGCGACATTGGTGGAGACAACACAATGACGGGCGAACACACTTTTCCCAGGCTCTTGCTGCAGCACGCGCAACTGCGCCCCAGCCGGCCGGCCTTCCGTGAAAAGGACCTGGGCATCTGGCAGACCTGGAGCTGGGCCGAAGTCAACCGCGAAGTGCGTGCACTGGCCTGCGGCCTGGCTGCGCAGGGCTTCCGGCGCGGCATGAACCTCGCCATCGTCGGCGACAATCGCCCACGGCTGTACTGGGCCATGGCGGCAGCGCAATGCCTGGGCGGCATTCCGGTGCCGCTGTACCAGGATGCTCCGGTCGAGGACATGCGCTACGTGCTGGAAAACGCAGAGATAGAATTCGCCGTCGTCGAAGACCAGGAGCAGGTAGACAAGCTGCTGGAAATCCGCCAGCAATATCCGCGCTTGCAGCACATCAGCTACGACGACGAGCGCGGCATGCGCCACTACCGGCAGCCGGAACTGATGTCCTATTCCAGGTTGCAGGAAATAGGCCGCGAATACGATACGCAGCATCCGGATTTTTTTCTTGGCGAGATCGGCCGCGGCCAGCCTGACGACATCGCCATCATGCTGTATACCTCTGGCACCACCGGCAAACCCAAGGGCGTATGCATGACCCACAGGGCCATCATCGACCGCGCCTTTGCCGGCGCCGAAATGGAAAAACTGAGCGACCAGGACACGATACTCAGCTACCTGCCGATGGCCTGGGTCGGCGACAACCTGTTCTCTTATGCGCAGGGCATGGCGACCGGCTTTACTGTCAATTGCCCGGAATCCGGTGAGACCGTGATGACCGACATGCGGGAAATCGGCCCCACCTATTACTTCGCGCCGCCGCGCATCTTTGAAAACATGCTGACTTCCGTGATGATCAGGATGGAAGATGTCGGCAGCATCAAACGCAGCATGTTCCACTACTTCATGGGTGTAGCCAAGCGCGTGGGCCCCGCCATGCTGGACGGCAAGTCGGTGGGCCTGGGAGACAGCTTGCTATACGGACTGGGCAATATCCTGGTATACGCCCCATTGCGCAATGTGCTGGGCCTGTCGCGCATCCGTGTCGGCTACACCGCGGGCGAGGCGATAGGCCCCGACCTGTTCTCCTTTTACCGCTCTATCGGCATCAACCTGAAACAGCTATACGGCTCCACCGAAACCTGCGTCTTTGTCTGCATACAGCAGGACGGCCAGGTCAAATCCGATACGGTAGGCCCGCCCACCGCCGGCGTGCAACTCAAGATAGGCGACACCGGCGAAGTACTGATCAAGACGCCGGGTCTGTTCCAGTGCTACTACAAACGGCCGGATGCAACCGCGGAAGCATTCGATAGCGAAGGCTGGTTCCTGACCGGCGACGCCGGCTTTTTCGACCAGGACGGCCACCTGAAGATCATCGACCGCGCCAAGGATGTCGGCAAGATGGCGGATGGCGCGATGTTTGCCCCAAAATACATAGAAAACAAGCTGAAGTTTTTCCCTTTCATCAAGGAAGCCGTTGCCTTCGGCAACCAACGCGAACAATGCACGGTCTTTATCAACATCGATATCGAGGCAGTCGGCAACTGGGCCGAACGGCGCGGTATTGCCTACTCGGGCTATACCGACCTGGCCGCACAGCCGGCGGTGTACGACCTGATCGCCAATTGCGTGGAAACGGTGAATGCCGACCTGGCACACGATGCGCTGCTGGCCGGTTCGCAAGTTCACCGCATGCTGATATTGCACAAGGAACTGGATCCCGACGATGATGAAATGACCCGCACCCGCAAGGTAAGGCGCGGCTTCATTGAAAGCAAATATGCGGTACTGATTGATGCCCTGTATTCAGGCAAGGCCTCGCAGTACATCGAGACCCAGGTCAAGTTCGAAGACGGCCGGCGCGGTTCCATCAGCGCCGACCTGAAGATACGCGACGTCAAGACCTTTAACGCAAATCAGCGGGCGGCGTGATGGACCAAAGAGTACGCGGGGTGGGAGGAGTGGAAGTAGTAGAACAAGAGACGCTGATGAGCGGAAGCGATGACGGGGGTGCTAGCGATGGGGCCAGTGAAGCGATGAGCAGTACGGCAAACACAAGAAAAATCGGCGATGTTATCCTCGACCTGCAGAATATTTCCCTGTCCTTCGGCGGAGTGAAAGCGCTGACTGACATTTCCTTCAACGTGCGCGAGCATGAGATCCGCGCCATTATCGGCCCCAATGGCGCCGGCAAGAGTTCGATGCTGAACGTCATCAACGGCGTCTACCATCCGCAAAAAGGCAAGATCACATTCCAGGGCAAGGAAAGGCGCGCGATGAATCCGCACGAAGCTGCCCGCCACGGCATTGCGCGCACCTTCCAGAACATCGCGCTGTTCAAAGGCATGTCCGCGCTGGACAACATCATGACCGGCCGCAATACGATGATGAAGAGCAATTTCCTGTCGCACGCCTTTTATTGGGGCGCGGCCCAGCGCGAAGAGCTGGAGCACAGGCGCAAGGTAGAGGAAGTCATCGATTTCCTGGAAATCCAGCACATCCGCAAGAAACAGGTCGGCAAGCTGCCGTATGGCCTGCAAAAACGCGTGGAACTGGGGCGCGCGCTGGCCGCCGAACCCAGGCTACTGCTGCTGGATGAACCGATGGCCGGCATGAACGTGGAAGAAAAGCAGGACATGTGCCGTTTCATCCTGGACGTCAACGACCAGTTCGGCACCACGATCGTGCTGATCGAACATGACATGGGCGTCGTGATGGATATCTCGGACCGCGTGGTGGTGCTGGACTATGGCAAGAAAATAGGCGACGGCGAGCCGGAGGCGGTGCGCAGCAATCCTGAAGTCATCCGCGCCTACCTTGGCAACGGACACTGAATAGCATATCCGCATAAAAGAACACGGAAAAAAACAGGGGCGTACATGCAATTTTTCTTTGAAGTGCTTATTGGCGGGCTGCTCTCCGGCATGATGTATTCGCTGGTGGCGCTGGGTTTTGTGCTGATCTACAAAGCCTCCGGCGTCTTCAATTTTGCGCAGGGAGCGATGGTGTATTTCGCCGCACTGAGCTTTGTCGGCATCATGGAAAAAGGCGCGCCGTTCTGGCTGGCGATCATTTTGACGCTGGCGCTGATGGTGCTGTTCGGCGTGCTGACCGAGCGCATCGTGCTGCGCAAGCTGGTCAACCAGCCGCCGATCACGCTGTTCATGGCGACGATAGGCCTGTCCTTCTTCGTCGAAGGCCTGGCCCCTTTCCTGTGGGGTAACGACATCCGCGAACTGAAGCTGGGCATACAGGACGAGCCTATTCCCTACCTGATCGACAACTACGGCCTGGCCGTCAGCAAATTCGACCTGGCGGCGGCGCTGATCTGCGGCGGGCTGGTGGCGGTGCTGGCACTGTTCTTCCAGAAAACCAAGATAGGCCGCGCGCTACGCGCGGTGGCCGATGACCATCAGGCGGCGCTGTCGATAGGCATTCCGTTACAGCACATCTGGGTCATCGTCTGGGCAGTGGCCGGATTCGTGGCGTTGGTGGCGGGCCTGCTGTGGGGCGCGCGCAACGGCGTGCAGTTTGCGCTGGTGTCGGTAGTGCTGAAGGCGCTGCCAGTGCTGATCCTGGGCGGCTTCACGTCGGTGCCGGGCGCCATTGTCGGCGGCCTGATCATAGGCGCGTCTGAAAAGCTGGCAGAAGTGTATATCGGGCCGATGGTGGGCGGCGGCATTGAAGGCTGGTTCCCGTACGTGCTGGCGCTGCTGTTCCTGCTGGTGCGGCCGGAAGGCCTGTTCGGCGAAAAACATATCGACAGGGTTTAAGCATGAACCGCGGCACGCACACGCCGCGGCTCCGTTTGCCGGTTTTCCAACGCAGGCATCATTGTCCGGATTAAGGAAAAGTATTCATGTTCTATAGAGAAGCAGGCCAGTTCAAGATCAGCTACCAGGCCGACCAGCAGATCTTTCCCATACGGCAGGACAGGATTGCGATGGCGGTATTCCTGCTCATCGCCTTTGTGGCAGTACCGCTGTTTGCCAGCCCTTACTGGTTCTCCGCCATCCTGATCCCCTTCCTGGTATTTTCACTGGCAGCGCTGGGTCTGAATATCCTGACAGGCTATGCAGGCCAGCTATCGCTGGGCACCGCCGCCTTCATGGCGGTCGGCGCTTTCTCCGCATACAACCTGGTGCTGCGGCTGCCGTGGATACCGCAGATCGTCAGCTTTCTGTTGGCAGGCGTGGCCGCTGCTACCGTGGGCATTGCATTCGGCCTGCCCAGCCTGCGCATCAAGGGTTTCTACCTGGCGGTAGCGACGCTGGCGGCACAGTTTTTCGTGGTGTGGGCGCTGCAGAAATTCCCCTGGTTTACCAATAACAGTTCTTCCGGTGTCATCAGTGCGCAGGCGGTCAATTTCTTCGGCATTGAAATTAATACACCGATGCGCAACTACCTGTTCGTGCTGTGCGTGGTCAGCGTGCTGGCGCTGCTGGCAAAGAACATGGTGCGCTCCAATACCGGCCGCAAATGGATGGCAGTACGAGATATGGACGTGGCCGCGGAAGTGATCGGCATCCCGCTGATGAAAACCAAACTGCTGGCCTTTGCCATCAGCTCTTTTTACTGCGGCGTGGCCGGCGCACTGTACGCGTTCTGCTATATCGGCACGGTGGAACCGGAAGCCTTCAACCTGGATATGTCCTTCCGCGTGCTGTTCATGATCATCATCGGCGGCGTCGGCAGTGTGCTGGGCTCCTTTATAGGTGCAGCCTTCATCGTATTGCTGCCGACGCTGCTGTCTTTCGTGATTCCGCCGATTGCCGACCTGTTCCAGATGTCGTTCAACAAAGCTTCGCTGACCTATATCGAATTCATGATCTTTGGCGCGCTGATCATCTTTTTCCTGATCGTGGAGCCGCATGGCCTGGCGCGGCTATGGCAGATTGCGAAGGAAAAATTGCGGATATGGCCTTTCCCGCACTGACATCCCTAGTTTCAGCAATACCCGACAACATTCAGCAGTAAATCAAGTATCGACAGCAACAGGTAGCAGCACTACAAATAAAGCAGCATCACAATATCGAGACAACCCGTTTTTGCTTTTTCCTTAGGAGATACGCATGTCCAGACTCATGAAAACCCTGGCGACGCTGACAGCAGGCCTCGCCTTGACCGCATCGCTGATATCGCCCGCAGCGGCGCAGGCCAACGAACAATTTGTTTCCATCCTGAGCTTTCGCGTCGGCCCTTACGGCCCCAGCGGAGTCGGCATCTACGGCGGCTTCATCGACTATATGCAGTACATTAATATGAAAGAAGGCGGTATAGGCGGCATCAAGTTCAGCTGGGAAGAATGCGAAACCGAATACCAGGCGGCCAAGGGCGTGGAATGCTATGAGCGCCTGAAGACCAAGAGCCCGACCAAGGGTTCCGTCATCCATCCGGTTTCCACGCCGATTTCCTACGCGCTGCTGGACAAGACCGTAGCCGACAAGGTGCCGCTGGTGATGACAGGTTACGGCCGTACCGACACCGTGGATGGACGCTACTTCCCGTGGGCATTCCCGTTGATCACCACCTACCCGATGCAGGCGACGGCCATCGTCAAGTACATCGCGCAGAAAGAAAAAGGTAATCTGCGCGGCAAGAAGATCACTTATCTGTACCTGGATTCAGCCTATGGCAAGGAACCCATCACCTATCTGCAGGCAGAAGCCAAGGTCAATGGCTTTGAACTCAATACCGTGCCCATCGCTCCACCTGGCAATGAACAGGGTGCGCAATGGCAGCAGGTGCGCCAGAACAAGGCCGACTGGGTCATCTTCTGGGGTTTCGGTGTGATGAACCAGACCGCATTGAAGGCGGCGCAAAAAGTCGGCTATCCGCGCGACAAGATGATAGGCAGCTGGTGGGCAGGGTCTGAGGAAGACACCGTACCGGCAGGCGATGCAGCCAAAGGCTATTTGTCCGCTGCGATGAACGTATCCGGCAAGAATGTGCCTATCGTCGCCGACATAGAAAAGGTCGTCTACGGCGCCGGCAAGGGCAACCTGCAGGACAAGAGCAAGATCGGCTCCATCAACCATAACCGCGGCATCGTCATCGGCATACTCACCGCAGAGGCAGTACGCGTCGGCCAGAAAAAATACGGCAAGAAAGTATTATCCGGCGAAGAACTGCGCTGGGCGCTGGAACACCTGGACCTGTCTGACGCGCGCCTGAAAGAACTGGGCGCTACCGGCCTGATGCCGGCGGTCAAAACCAGCTGTCTCGACCACGAAGGCTCCGGCAAGATCAAGATCCAGCAATGGGACGGCACCAAATGGAACGTCGTATCGGACTGGATAGACGGCAACCGGCAGCTGGTGCGGCCACTGCTGGAAGAGTCTGCCAAGCAGTATGGCAAGGAAAAAAATATTACTCCGCGCGATTGCAGCAAGGAACTGTGATAAGGCTGGCCGGGGAGGCGCCAACCAGGCCTCCCCAGCCAGCAGCGACAATTCTGGACAGCTACTACCTACGACCCGGCCCCGACCATGACTGTATTATCTGAAGCCCCTTCTTCCCCGCATGCGGCAAAAACTGCAGCTGCAGCAGCCGTGGCGCCACTATCCGCACCGCTGCTCAGCATCAACAATATCGAGGTCATCTACGACCACGTAATCCTGGTGCTGAAGGGTGTGTCGCTGCAAGTGCCGCAAGGGAAGATCGTCGCGCTGCTGGGCGCCAACGGCGCCGGCAAGAGCACGACGCTGAAAGCGATTTCCAACCTGCTGCGCGCAGAGCGTGGCGACGTCACCAAGGGGGCGATTGAATTCCGTGGTGAACGGGTGGATAGACTGACGCCGAACGACCTGGTGAAAAAAGGCGTGATCCAGGTGATGGAAGGGCGCCATTGCTTCGGCCACCTGACGGTGGAAGAAAACCTGCTGACCGGTGCATATACCAGGAGCCTGAGCCGCGCGGAACTGAAAGACAGCCTGGACATGGTGTATTCGTATTTCCCACGCCTTAAAGAGCGGTGCGCCTCGCAGGCCGGCTATACGTCCGGCGGCGAGCAGCAAATGACGGCGATAGGCCGCGCGTTGATGGCAAAACCGTCGATGATCCTGCTGGACGAGCCTTCCATGGGGCTGGCGCCGCAAATCGTGGAAGAAATTTTTGAGATCGTCAAAGACCTCAATAGCAAGGAAAACGTGTCCTTCCTGCTGGCCGAACAAAATACGATGGTCGCGCTGCGCTACGCCGACTTCGGCTACATCCTGGAAAACGGCCGCGTGGTCATGGAAGGCCAGGCCGCCGAACTGGCTGCCAATGAAGACGTCAAGGAATTCTACCTGGGCGTTTCCGGCGCTGGCCGCAAGAGCTTCCGCGATATGAAATTCTACCGGCGCCGCAAGCGCTGGCTCGCGTAGGGCACGCGCTACGATGAACTACAAGAAGGCACGCGAATTCTGTGCCCGGTTGCACGGCGCGACGACTGCGACAAAATGGGGCAGCAGCCTGGTATTTTCAGTCGGCGACAAGATGTTCGCCGCAACCAGCCATGACAAGGAACGCGAGCGCGGATTCAGCTTCAAGGTTGACCGCGAGCGTTTCCTGGAACTGACGGACAGGCCCGGCATCATTCCCGCACCCTACCTGGCCAGGGCGGGATGGGTCAGGGTGACCGATATAAACAGCCTGGACGATGCCGAGGCGCGCGCATTGCTGCAGCGCTCTTACGAACTGGTGTTTGCGAAGCTGACCAAAATCAAGCAAAAAGAGATAGGCGATGACAGCCATGACTGATTACCTGGACGAACTGGAAACACGCGACCCGGCACAGCGCGAACGCGCGTTGCTGGCGGCGCTGCCGCAGTTGCTGGCGCGCGCGCAGACTGCACCCGGCTGGGCCAGCATCCTGCAGGGCGTGAATGCCGGCGATGTCACGTCCCGCCGGGCGCTGGCACAGTTGCCGGTCACGCGCAAATCCGACTTGAAGGACCTGCAAAAAAAGAGCCTGCCTTTCGGCGGCATGACCAGCACGCCGCCGCCGCAACTGCGCCGCGTGTTCATGTCGCCTGGGCCCATTTTCGATCCGGAAGGGCACGGGCAGGACTGGTGGCGTTTTGCCCGCCCTTTTCATGCCGTGGGCCTGCGCGCGGGTGACCTGATCCAGAACTGTTTCTCCTACCACTTTACGCCGGCCGCCTTCATGGTGGATGGGGCTGCGGCCCGAATGGGCTGTCCCGTGATCCCGGCCGGCATAGGCCAGACCGAGATGCAGGTGCAGGCAATGGCGGAGCTACGCCCGGCAGCCTATGTCGGCACGCCAAGCTTCCTGAAAATCATCGTCGAAAAAGCGCGCGACATGGGAGCAGACATTTCCAGCGTACAAAAAGCGGTGGTCGGCGCGGAAGCCCTGCCGCCATCGCTGCGCAAATGGCTGCAGGAAAACGGCGTCGCACACGTATTGCAGACCTATGCATCGGCCGACATCGGTAATATCGCCTATGAGACCGAAACCGGCGGCATGCTGAATCCGGGCATGGTGCTGGATGAAGACCTGCTGCTGGAAATTGTCCGCCCCGGTACTGGCGACCTGGTTGCCGCCGGCGAAGTCGGCGAAGTGGTGATTACGTCCTTTAATCCCGATTATCCGCTGATCCGTTTCGGCACCGGCGACATGTCTGCCGTGCTGCCGGGCATATCGCCATGCGGTCGCACCAACGTCCGTATCAAGGGATGGATGGGGCGCGCAGACCAGACCACCAAGGTAAAAGGCATGTTCGTGCACCCATCCCAGGTAGCGGAAGTATTGAAACGCCATCCGCAGGTATCCAGGGCAAGACTGGTGGTCACCGGTGAAATGGCCAATGATGCAATGACGCTGCATTGCGAGATAGATCAGGCAGCAGAGACGGGAAGTGCAACGGAAAATGCAACAAGCAGCTTGCAGGCAGCGCTGGTGGACAGCCTGCGCGATATCACCAAGTTGCGCGGCGATGTCCTTTTTGTCCCGGCGGGCAGCCTGGCCAATGACGGCAAGGTGATAGACGACACGCGGAAATATGAATAAGTTCTATGGAGTCTGGTAGAACCTGTAGCGTCCCTTGCCGTCTTTCTTGGCGCTGTACATCGCCCTGTCCGCATATTGCAGCAGCGTGGCAGGATCGTCACTGTCGTCGGGAAACAGGCTGATGCCGATTGACGCGTGCACATGATGGGAATGTCCGTCGGCTACCGTAAATGGCGCGCTCATGGCCGAGATAACAAGCTGGCTGATATGGGATGCATCTTCGGCAGTCTGGATCTGCTCCAGTATCACGATGAATTCGTCGCCACCCAGCCGCACGACGTGGTCGCTGGCGCGCACCAGGCTTTTCAGGCGCAACGCCGCTGCCTGCAACAGCATGTCGCCGGCGGCGTGCCCCATCGTATCATTGACGGTCTTGAAATCATCCAGGTCCACGAACAGCAGCGCCAGACGGCTGCCGTTGTCCTTGACCCTTTGTATCGCCAACGGCAGGAAGTTCAGCAGCCAGTAGCGGTTGGGCAAGGCTGTCAGCGCATCCATATTGGCCAGGTCCGACAATAACTGCTCCTGTTCCTTCACCTCTGAAATATCGCGCAAGGTCATCGCCAGGCCGGCGCCGGAGCGCACCAGCCTGCGGTGTATCCATGCCGCCCTCAGCTGGCTGCCAGCAGCTACCCTGAATACGTCTTCATGAAAACCGGTTTCCATCGCCTTGCTGAACACCGAGAGCACCTGTTCCGCGAGGGTGCCTGAATAATGCGCCAGCAGCCGGCTTCCTATCAACTCCTCCTTGCTGCGGCCGACCAGCGCAGCGGCACGCCCGTTGCAGTCTTCGATCAGGAAATCTTCTATCTGCCGTTGCCGGTTGAACAGGGCGCGCAGCATGTAGAAACCTTCGCGCGCGCCGTCTATGGCCAGGTGATAGGCCGTCTTTACCTCGTCCGCCTGCTGCTTGCGCCACGCCAGCCGCGCAGACAGGTAGGCGCCCATACAGCTAAACAGCAGGAGCAGCATGGAAGCCGCCGCCGCGATCCTGAAGTAGTGCTGTTCGGTAGCCTGGTATTCATTAAAAATTTCCTGCTCCGACAAGCCGACCACAGAAATGAACGGCGCATTACCAAGCTTTTGCCAGGCGATTACCCGCGGCTGCCGGTCGGCAAACCGGTCGCCGGGCATCGCCTCGACGCCGGAATCCGACTGGAAACCCGGCGGAACGGAGAAAACGGTTTTCAGCGTATTGCTGTCCTTGCCGACCTGTGATGCAAAGCTGGTGCCGTCCTTGTCGATGACCGCAAAGAAGTCGCTTTTGCGTAAGGCAAATTCATCGCTGAACGAGGCCAGGTAAGGTGTCTCCGCTGCCAGCACGATGATGCCGGCAAAACTGCCGTCAGGCTTGTCCAGCCGGCGCGAAAACAAAGTCACTACCCTGCCCAGGCGTATGCCTAGTACCGGTTTGCTGATGATCAGGCCGCTGCCCGGATTGTTTTTGTGCGCTCGGAAATACTCCCTGCCTGCAATCGATACGCCGGCTTTGCCGATAGCCAGCGTGCTGGTCACCAGCATGCCGTCGGTGCCGACGACGCTGACATGCAGCAGATTGGAACTGGGGTACAGGTGCTCCAGCTGGGTTTCCAGCTTCAGGCGGCCATTGGTGTCTTGCCAATAGTATTTCAGCGTCAGCGTGATCTGGTTGATCTGCTCTATCGACCTGGCCAGTTGTCTCGCGTAGGTTCTGGAAAATGACGTGGCCTGAGTGAACGAAATTTTTTGCAGCGTAGCATGCTCGCGGTGCAGCCTTGCGAGTGTCAGCATCCATAATCCGCCGGCAAGGACTGCGCAGGCCAGGAACCACGCCAGCATGCCTGGCAGGCCGGCATGCAGGAAAGACCGGCTGGAGAACGGTCTGGGACGGCTGGGCACAGGATCAGGCTTGCTCATCACGCGGGCTTCATGAAAGGACAGGACAACAATATCGGCAAGCTATATTGTGCTGCATCGAAACAGTGATGGGGGAAATATTCAGGCGACAAAGACGGGAAGCAACACAGCGGAAGAAAGCAGGCGGCCCGGCATTTAGTGCCGGGCCGCCTGTATTGCATGGCGCTTAACGCCTTTATTCAATTGGACTCCTTGATCACGCGCCCGAAAGTTTTCTGCACGGGCCGCGCATTCATTGGATACAGGCGACTGAAGATGGCCAGCTGTTCGGGTGAAATCTCCACCGGCTGCTTCAGTACGATCCACAGCACGCCTTCGGTGCAAGGCGGCGTCTCCAGTGAACCCATGTAGGTATAATATTCACGCTGCTGCGGCAGCAGCTGGGTCGCATCCATCGTGACCAGCGGCTGGACCGGGTCATTTTTTTCCAGCGGCAGGTTGTTCCATACCGACTGTATCACGCTCTGCGGCTTGCCTCTTTCCAGCAGCACCGCCACCACGGCGATCTTGCCGTCGCCATCCTTGTGCACCATGTGCACGACCATTTCAAAGCTTTTGCCGTTGACGCGCTCTTCCGACGGTTTGTGGAAATGGAACTGCACCAGCTCATAGGTGTGGCCCAGCAGGCTGATGTAATTGCCGGGGCCGACTGCGACCTGTATCGTGTGGCCGTTATCGATGACGTTGAAACGTGACGGCTTGTAGTCGAAAGTGACCGGGCTCAGGTCCACCCGCAACCCGTCGCGGATGTCGATCGGTGACTGTCGCTCGCCGATGTCGCATTTGGAATAGGAAGGATTCAGCTTGCCCCAGCGCAGCGGGCCGTCGTCGCCTTCATAGCTCCAGTGCATGGTGGTGCCGGGCACTTCGGAGGCGGCCTTTGCCTTGGAGGTCTCGTATGTTTCCACACGTTTTACGGGCATGGCATACGGGCTCTTGTAAGACGGCCTGGCGATGGAACGGGCGCTTGCGGCATTGCTGCCGGCAGTGCTTTCCTTGTCCTTGCGCAGCACAGAAAGTTTTTCCGCAATCTTGGCTGCCAGCTCGTCCGCCTCCTGCGCTTCCTTGGCACGTGCAGCAGCAGCGCTCTTGGACTGCTTGCTTTCCTTCCCTTCCTTGCTGTCCTTGCCCTCTTTGCCTTCCTTGCCCTCTTTCGACGTGGATTTGGGGTCGTCCTTGTCCTTGGACGATGAAGCAGAGGCCGATTCCTCCCTGGAGGCGGCCTGCTTGATGGGCTTGGATGGCGTAGCCGGGGAATCGGACGCCGCGGCGGCAGATGCCAGTAAGGCACTTAGCAGCAGTGCAAGTAAGCTACGCATGTTTGATCGCTGGAAATATTGATTTAATCCAATAACGGCAAACAGCGCGCAAAACTTGAATGCGGGTAAAAGCTTGGCTAGAACGAAACAGGCCTGCGGCCCGCTTTCTTACATTCCTTCCACAATCAGCAGACGGCCTATCGAATGCTGCTGGCGGATGGCCCTGGCCTTGGTGTACTCCACCGAGTCATACCATTTTTTTGCCTGCTCCATGGACGGGAACTCGGTAATCACGGTGCGCCAGCCGGCATTGTGCTGCTCATCCTCGCCTTCCTTCTGTTCGCGCTGGCCGCCGCGT
This sequence comes from Undibacterium sp. TJN25, assembly GCF_049339885.1. Classification (NCBI taxonomy): domain Bacteria; kingdom Pseudomonadati; phylum Pseudomonadota; class Betaproteobacteria; order Burkholderiales; family Oxalobacteraceae; genus Undibacterium; species Undibacterium sp. TJN25. The sequence continues at coordinate 43,167 of NZ_JBMPPM010000014.1, forward strand.
ACGAGAAAGCTGCCGCCATATTGTTCCAGGCTGGCGGTGGACAGCGGACGGTAGTCGGCGTAACCGTCGGGGTTGGTCACATTGATTTCGGCAACGACATAAGCTTTTGGCATTTGTTTCTCCATAAGAAAAGGGCAAGCCCGGATGGGATTGCCCTAATTTTAAGACATTACGGCGGCGGCGATTTTTTGCCGCATTTTATTGGTGTTTTCAAGCGCCCAGCAGACGTGCTTTGGCCGCTTCGTATTCTGCCGTGAGGCGCTGCACCACTTCCGCCACGCTCGGCGCATCGTGCATCAGGCCCACGCCCTGGCCTGCGCCCCAGATGTCGCGCCAGGCCTTGGCCTTGCTGCCGCCGCCGGAACCGAAATTCATTGCGCTCTTGTCGGCAACCGGCAATTCGTCCGGGTTTAGGCCGGCGGCAACGATGGATTTTTTCAGGTAGTTGCCGTGCACGCCGGTGAACAGGTTGGTGTATACGATATCGGCAGCGCTGGATTCAATGATGGCCTGGCGATAGGCTTCATCCACATTCGACTCCTGCGTGGCCAGCCAGCGTGAACCGATGTAGGCAAAGTCGGCTCCCATCGCCTGCGCGGCGAGGATGGCGTCGCCGGAAGCGATAGAGCCGGACAAGGCAATCGGGCCCTTGAAGAATTTACGTACTTCGCCGACCAGCGCAAACGGCGACAGGCCGCCTGCATGGCCGCCGGCGCCGGCAGCAACCAGGATCAGGCCGTCCACACCGGCTTCCAGCGCTTTTTGCGCGTGGCGTATCGAAATCACATCATGCAGCACGATGCCGCCGTAGCTGTGGATCGCATCCAGCATTTCCTTGGGCGGTGCGCGCAGCGATGAAATGATGATGGGGATCTGGTGCTTGACGCACATTTCCACATCGTGCGCCAGCCTGTCATTGGACTGGTGGACGATCTGGTTGACGGCGATGGGGCCTACTTTGGCGCCGGGATTAGCCTCCTGGTAGGCGGCCAGTTCTGCTTTCAGCTCGGTCAGCCAGGTATCCAGCAACTCTGCCGGACGCGCATTCAGTGCCGGGAACGCGCCGACGATGCCGGCCTTGCATTGCGCAGCGACCAGCCTGGGCCCGCTGGCGATGAACAAGGGCGAGCCTATGACAGGCAAGGCCAGGTTTTGCAACGCAGCCGGCAGGTGTGAAGAAGTCATGTCAGTAATCCTGTCTCGTTATCGGTAAGGCCGCGTGCGCAGCCGCTCTGTTATACAAATTAAAACCTGTTTCGTCCAGCGCAGCTTGTGCAGACTGGCTATAAACACGCTGTAAGCACAGGCTTCTATTGGTGTTTTTAGATGACGCTGATATGATGTTATCAGAAAAAACGTTGTTTTTCACATCTATCGAACGACCGTGCTAAATTTTAGCGTAAATAACAACCGTGAGTACGAATGAGCTCCCCGACACTTAAAGTCATCGATTTCCGGCAGGAGCAGGAAGGGCTGCGCAGCGCGCTGCGCCAAGGCATGCTGGATGCGGCAACGCGCCTGCTGGTGGAAGAAGGCGCAGCCGCACTGACCGTGCGCAAGGTAGCCGAGGCGGTGAACTGTTCGACGACACTGCTGTACTCCCTCTTCGGCGGCAAGGACGGACTGTCGAATGCGCTATATCTGGAGGGCTTTGCGCGGCTAAAACAGGAATATGCCGACTATGCGGCCGCACTGCCCGGCGAGCAGGCCATGAACGGCACGGAAGGTATCTGGAACTACGCCAGCATCTATCACAGCTATGCGCGCCGCAATCCCAGTTACTACATGGTGATGTTCGGCGATGCGATTGCCGGTTTCGTGCCGCCGCTGGAGTCGCGCGTAGCCGCCTGGGAATCCTTTACCCCGCTGATTGCGCAGTTCGAACGCTGCATGAAAGAAGGTAGGCTGCCCGCCTCCAGCCCTACCGCGGCGGCCAGGCTGCTGTGGGCGGCGATGCACGGCGTCATCAGCCTGGAACTGAAAGGCTATTACCTGAAAAAAGAGCACCCTGACGAGCTGTACAAGGCAGCAGTGCGCGCGGTGCTGTTTTCGCTGAAACACCCGGACGCAACAGATTAACGACCACAATAACAATATCACCACCCTACGGAGACACCATGGATTACCACTGTTTTGACTTCCGCATAGAAAACAAGATCGCCCACCTGAGCCTGAACCGCCCGGCCGCGATGAACACCATGCAGCCGCTGTTCTGGCGCGAGCTGACGGCCATACTGCAAACCCTGCAGCGCGAAGCGCCTGCGCGCGTACTGGTCATTTCATCAACCGGCAAACACTTTACCGCCGGCATGTCGCTGGATGTTTTCGGCCAGGGCGGCATCTCGCTGAACGACAGCAACGCCAGCGGCCGCGCCAACATCCTGCCTGCTCTGCAAGACATGCATCATGCATTCAACCTGATAGAGCAGCTGCGCATGCCGGTGATCGCCGCCATCCAGGGCGGCTGTATAGGCGGCGGAGTAGACATGGTTTCCGCCTGCGATATCCGGCTGGCGAGCGCCGATGCATTTTTCTGCATACAGGAAATCAACATTGGCATGACCGCCGACCTGGGCACGCTGCAAAGGCTGCCCAAGCTGATACCGGAAGGCATCGTGCATGAAATGGCCTACACAGGCCGCCGCCTGCCGGCGCAGCGCGCGCTGGCAGCGGGGCTGGTCAATGAAGTATTTGACAGCCAGCAGGCAATGCTGGAAGCGGCACTGAAGATGGCCGCAGAGATCGCCGAAAAGCCGCCGGTGGCGATTTGGGGCAGCAAACAGGCGATCCATTATGCGCGCGACCACAGCACGCACGACGCGCTGCAGCAGATGGGCTGGCTGCAATCGGGCATCTGGCAGACCAGCAACCTGGTGGAGGCATTCCAGGCGAAACAGCAAGGCCGCGCACCGGTTTATCCCGACCTGGAGCCGGTGCACAGCTTTGCGGATGCGGCTTATACGCTGAAATAATATCGCTCGAATATAGAGCCTGAGCGGCTTATATATACGCCGCTCAGGGCGCCGACGGAGCAGGCTTGCGTCCACCGTCAGACAGGATGAAACCGGCAACCGTATCCAGTGTCGGCGCCAGTCCCCGCAAAGGCCAGGCCATGCTCGCGATCAGCGACACATGGCTGGTGTTGTCGAAGTGCAGCACCGTGACCGGCACGCCTGCCGCTTTCAATTTTGCGGCAAGGCCGTCGGTATTGCGTACCGGATCCACCAGCTTGTCTTTGATGGAAGCGATCAGCAATGTAGGCGGCGCGGCGGCGCTGACGTGGTTGATGGGTTGCGAATCACGTGGCGTATCGGGAAAGAAAAATGCCGGCCTCACGTCGGGATTTTCAATCGGGATGAAATCATACGGGCCGGCCAGGCCTATCCAGCCGCGCAATATGGCCGGGCTGCTGCCTGCTCCCTGCAGCCAGCGCGGATCCAGCGCCAGCATCGCTGCATTGTAGGCGCCGGCGCTATGCCCCATGACGAACAGGTGCGCGGGATCGCCGCCATACTCCGCGATATGGCTGGCAGTCCATGCGACGGCCTGCGCCGAATCCTGCAGAAAGCCCGGATAACGCACCTGCGGGAACAGGCGATAGTCGGCCAGCACGGCAACAATGCCGCGCGAAGCCAGCGCGGCGCCGACAAACAAATACTCGGCACGATCGCCGCTGTTCCAGGTGCCTCCGTAGATAAACACCACCACCGGCGCCTTGCCCTGAAGATGGGCCGGTGCATAGATATCCAGCATATTGCGCGCATCCGGCCCATAGGCGATGTCGGCAGTCTTGACATAGGAAGAGCTGGGAGTCAGCGCATTGATGACCTTGACCGGCGCGCAGGCGGCAAGGCCGCCTGCAAAGGCCAGCACAGTCACTGCAGCCAGGCTCAATTTGATCCAGGTAGCCATAATTCTCCAAAGTGGGGGGACGTATATAAGCAAGTTTATATACGCAGCGCCCGCAGCTTCGGTTTCAGTATTCTTGGAAATCGGAAAAAAACTACCGCGCGTTGAGCAGCCTGTCGCCGTCCAGCGTGGCAGCGCCCGCCTGAACCAGCTCAGCTGCGAGCGTAGCGATCAGCATAGCAACAGGAGCATCCAGCTTCTGTGCAGCAGCCCACATAATGCGGTTCTGCCGCACCAGTCCCTGCAGGCCGTGTAAGGACAGTTCGCGTTTTTCCAGCAGCAGGAAAGCCATCATCACCTTCAGTGCATTGCGCGCATTGCGGCGCGGGTCGGCCGCCAGGTAATCCAGCCGGCCGTGCGCCCGGTCCAGCGCCGCGGCCACATTGGAGAATGGTGCGCCATGGCCAGGTATCACCACGCGCACATCGAGCCCGGCGATCAGTTGCAAGACTTCGGCCTGCTCGGCGAAACCGGATGCGTCTTCCAGTTCCGGAAAGATAACGCCGAAGCCGTTTTCCCACAGTGCATCGGCAGAGATCAGGATCGCCTCGCTCGTGCAATACAGGATCAATGAATGCGGATCATGGCCCGGCGCCGCCAGCACCTGCCACTCCAGGCCACCCAGTTGCAGGCGTTCGCCCGGCGACAGGGCGCCATCGGCTGTGAAGCGCCCGCATTGCTGGCCGGTGGCCTTGTAAGTCAGTTGCTCTTCATCCCATGCAGCCACGGCCTCGGCGTCAGCCACCGGCACCAGGGTACGGCACGCATATTCGCGCTGCAGTATCGCGTTGCCGCCGCAATGGTCGGAATGCAGGTGAGTGTTGATCAGCAGATCCAGCTTGCGCGAACCCAGCGCATGCCTGACCAGCGCCAGCGTCTGCTCCGCATGGCTCATGTAGCCGCTGTCCACCAGCGCTGCCTGGCCTTCATCGACGAACAGGATATTATTGGACGACAGCCAGCCGCGCTCGAACACGGACATCGATGGCGGCAGGCTCACGCGCGTATCTGTCATCGCCGGCATTATTCCTTGTGCTCCGCGTGATCGAATAGCCTGTGCTTGACGTCGCGCCAGACGACGCGCTTGTAACCGTCGTCCGCCTTGCTCCAGCGGATGATTTCATCAATCGTGCGAAAACAGCCCGAGCACCAGCCTGCTGCGTCATCCATCTTGCAAATACCGATGCAAGGAGAAGGCACGGCGCCGGTATCCGTGTCGGGATCATAGTCATACAGGATCGTCATATCGCGCGGCCCATCAGGAACGCAGCGCGACGTCGGCAAGCGGAGCGCCCGTCATCGCCGCCAGCTGTGCCGGCGTCAGCCGGAACACCGCATGCGGATGGCCGGCAGCCGCCCACACATTCGGATACTGCATCAGGTCCTCATCGATCAGCATGACGGTCTTTTCCAGATGGCCGATAGGACATACGCCGCCTATCGCATAGCCGATGCGCTCTTTGACAAACTTCGCATCCGCCTTGCCCAGCGGCCCGACGATCGCCGCCACCTTGCCTTCATCAACCCGGTTGGCGCCGCTGGCAACCACCATCACCGCCGCATCATCCGACAAGCGCCGAAACACAATCGACTTCGCAATCTCCGCCACACTGCACCCCAGCCCGGCAGCAGCCTCCGCCGAGGTCTTGCCGGTAGCAGGCAACATGACGACAGCCTGCTCATGGCCCAAAGTCTTGAGCAGGTCAGCCACTTTCTGGGCGGTTTCGGGAAGGACGTTGGTATCAGCGGACATAGGGAAATTTTTAATTAAGACACATTTTATTTATAACACAGGCTAGGGGCGGCTGCAAAAAGCTGTGTTTTGACAAGGACGCGACATAACTATGAGGGATGCCGGGCTCTTAAATTCACGCACACTTACAAGAATCGCCAGCTTGCCGCAGCCTGCTGGTTGGAGGTAGCCGAATAGCCACAGCGAATTCAAAAACGAAGACAACCAGCTTCTTCAATTTTTGAGGATATCAATTTCTTAAAGCCAAACAGCTTGGTGTGGATGTTGGGGCTGTTTTTGACGTTAAACCCGCTCGGGACGTAGCATTTTGCGTATCGCAGAAAATGGATCAGGAATGAACGTTGTTTGAGCCGTAGGCGAGTTTCGTTCATTCCCCATTTTCTGCGATACGCAAAATGTGATGACGCTTGCGTCATCACCCGAAGGGCAAGTCTGCGGTCGCCTTTTTTGGCATACCTTTTTTGGCGAAGCAAAAAAGGTATGTAGCTGCCGGGCTACCCCCGGCCAGCAATCTGAAAAAATCAACGGGGCAGCGTATAGAACATCAGCAGCGCAGCAGCCCTAAACCTTAACTCGTCACCGCCCTCCCACCCCAATTCCCCAACAACCCCTGATGCTCAGCAGGCACCTCAGTCAGCTTCATGCCCGCACGATACTCGCTACCGCTCAGTATCGTGTAATTGCAGCTCGCCTTGCACACAACCTGCGCACGCACCGAAGCATCCCTGGGACCAGGCACTTCCATCATCATCTGATAGACCTGGCCGTCGACCAGGCGGTGCGCGCATTGCAGCTGTATACCCATGCCGGCGATATTCAGGATTTTGGCAGGAACGATATTGCCGGCGGAAACGAGGATGGCGGCGCGCCACGACACATTGGAGCGCGGTGAAGAACGTGAATCAATCATAAGGACAAATGCTGCTCAATACAAACAAGGGGAAGGGCCTGCAGAAGTAGTGCCGCTTGCAAACAACCCATGGGATGGGTAATTCAGGTTCGGCAAGCGTTGACCAACCCCACGATTGTACCAACTTTTTCCAATATGCAATGTTGCCGCTTATTTTTAGCGGTGCAGCCACTCCAGCACGCCAACGCCGGCGCGCCGTCCGCTGGCAAAACAGGCTGTCAGCAGGTAGCCCCCGGTGGGGGCTTCCCAGTCCAGCATTTCACCGGCGCAGAATACACCGGGCAAGGCACGCAGCATCAGATGCTCGTTCATTGCAGCAAACGTGATGCCGCCGGCGCTGCTGATCGCCTCATCGATGGGGCGCGGTGCGCGCAGTACGACAGGCAGTGCCTTGACGGCTTGCGCCAGCAGCTCCGGCTGCTGGAAATATTCCGCAGGCAGGCATTCACGCAGCAGAGCGGTTTTAACGCCGTCCAGCCCCAGCCGGCCTTGCAGATGACTGGACCAGGAACGCGAGCCGCGCGGATGCAGCACTTCGCTGTTCACCCTTTGCTGCGATTTTCCGGGCGCCAGGTCCAGATGCAGCACAGCCTGGCCTTCCGCGGCTATCAGGTCGCGCAGCGGCGCAGATAATGCATAAATCAGGCTGCCCTCGACGCCGCCTTCGGTAACGACAAACTGTCCCTGGCGAGAAACCGGATTGCCCATGGTGTCCTTGACATGGGCAATGACCGATGTCAGAGGCTGGCCCGCGTGATGCTGGCGGAAGTGTTCGGACCAGCCTACGTCGAATCCGCAATTGGCCGGCTGCAAGGGTGTGACCTCCACCTGCTGTTGCTGCAGCAGCGGCACCCAGGCGGCATCCGAACCCAGGCGGGCCCAGCTGCCGCCGCCCAGCGCCAGCACCGCCACATCCGCCTGCACGCGCCGTTCGCCGTCCGCTGACGAAAAAAGCAGCGCGCCGTCCTTCCAGCCAATCCAGCGGTGCCGCATGTGGAAGCGCACGCCGCATTCGCGCATCCTGTGCAGCCAGGCGCGCAGCAAGGGCGCCGCCTTCATGTCGGTCGGAAATACCCTTCCGGAACTGCCTATAAAGGTCGCGATGCCAAGCTCCTGCGCCCAATGACGCACATCTTCCGCGCCAAAATCCTGCAGCAAGGCCGCAATTTCAGCGCGCCTGTTGCCATAGCGCTGCACAAAGGCCGCTTGCGGCTCGGAATGTGTCAAATTCATGCCCCCCTTGCCTGCAAGCAAAAATTTACGCCCGACAGAGGGCATCGCGTCATATACGTCCACCTGCCATCCCTGCGCAGCGATCGTTTCCGCCGCCATCAGTCCGGCCGGTCCGCCCCCTATCACAACGACTGTGCGCGCCTCTTTTTTACCTGTCATTTTTACCTGCTATGTTCATCTGCAATCCCTGCTTCGCATCTACTCTGCTTTTGCTCAATTTCCAGCATTTTCCAAACCACGCCATTGTATAGGAAGCCCTCCCGGCAACGCTTCCAGTCCCGGACAAACTTCTGTATTGCAACAATAAGGCAAAGTCAGGAAATAAATGCTGATATGGCTTGCCGTACGCAGTTACAATTTCAGAAAATATATCAATAATTGCCGATGCTCAAACTGGATAAGCCCACACTAGACCTGGTGATCGTAGCAGCGAGCCTGGTGTCCATGCTGGTATTGATCGCTGTATGGCGTATCAACCGCCAGATGCCCGGTACCGCATGGTGGGCGGCGGCAGCATCGTTAGCCGCCCCGGCATTTTTCATCTCCAAGTTTTTTGTCGGTCTGGGCATGCCGCGTGAACTGGTCATCGCGATCAATAATTCTTTGACGCTGACAACGCTGCTGCTGATGCTGGAAGGCACTTTGCGCTTTCGCGCATATTCATCCGCTACCCGCTGGCGCTACGGCATCTTGTTGATTCCCGTCTTTATCCTGATGGCATTTGTCAACCGCGACGACGCCATCCACCGCTACCTGTTCCACGATACGGTCGCCATGCTGCTGACAACGGGCATAGCGATTGCGTTTATCCGCCGCAGCCGTCAACTGGAAATCATGACGCATGGCATTGCCGCTATTTTTCTGGCCGCACTGACCGCCGGGTTTGCCGGCCGCTGGGCGCTGGCCTGGCAGGCGACCGACCAGATGCGGCTGATGCTGGACCCGTACATGAGCACGCTGTCGTTGATTGCAATCCTGTTCACGATGGGCTGGACTTTCAGTGTCAGCACGGCGTGCAACCTGCGCGCACAAAAAATGATCCTCGGCATGGCGCGCGAAGATATGCTGACCGGCTTGCCCAACCGCCGGCATTTCGATGAAGTGATGCGCAGGAACGCCGCGCAAAGCGCGCGCAGCGAACTGGGCTTTGGCTTCATCCTGGTGGACCTGAATGATTTCAAGCAGGTGAATGACCGCCACGGCCACCAGACGGGAGATGCGCTGCTGGTTGAATTGGGAACCCGCCTGCGCAGGTTTGCCCGCGAGGCAGATTTCGTGGGCCGCATAGGAGGCGATGAATTCATCGTGCTGACACACGGCATCGCTGACCAGCAGCAGCTGGACGCCAGCTTGCAACGGCTGCGCGCAGCGCTGGATGGCCCGGCAATGATCGCCGGTACGCTGCTGGAAATCAGCACCAGCCTGGGGGCAGCGCGCTGGCCCGCAGACGGCGTGACACCGGACAAGCTGATGCATATCGCCGACCAGCGCATGTATGCCGACAAATCGGCACAGAAAGCTGCGCGCCATTGCCCCTTAAGTATCATGGCGGCACTACCGGAATTGTCCCTGCCGCCGCAGGCGACGGATGCAGGCCTCCCGGACACCAGCCCTGCCCTGCACTCCCAACGCCACTGATGTCGTTGACGACGGCGCTTGCATAAGCACAGCCGCTTTTACGCTGCATGAAGATTTCACGGAGATTGCCTGATGAACCAAGCCTCGCCTCAATTACCGCTGCAGCGCGCATACCTGTGGCTGCTTGTCACCACCTTCGCCGTATTCGCGGCAATGCTGCTTCCAGCGCCAGGCTACGCCGCCCAGCCGACGATGTCGGACGTGCAAAAACAGGTTGCCGATACAGAGCGTGCATTTGCGAAAACCATGGCCTTGCGCGACCACGCGGGCTTTACTTCTTTCCTGTCCGAAGAGGCAGTATTTTTCTCGGGGCAGGAAGTCTTGCGCGGCAAGCAGAATATTGCCGACGCGTGGAAACGCCTGTATCAAAAGCCGGAAGCGCCGTTCTCGTGGGAACCTGAACAGGTGGAAGTGCTGGCCTCCGGCACGCTGGCCCTGTCCAGCGGCCCGGTGCGTGATCCGCAGGGGAAACTGATCGCCACCTTTACTTCAATATGGCGGCTGGAAGCACCCGGCACCTGGCGCATCATTTTTGACAAGGGCAATGATGCTTGCGATTGCGGCAACAAATAATTTCTTTTAAAGCCTTGTAACTAATCTGAACCAGGGTATGGCGGAGTTGGGGAAATCGCTGCTAGAATCGATGCACCTGCCACCGGTTTTACTTGCCGGCAAATCCCTTCAAAACAAGCGGCGCTCGCGTTTACACCATTTTTTTCCGCTTGTTAAGTGACTGTTTCTTTATGATACAAACGGTCATATACATTTCATAAACACCAATAAAGTATCTGCCAACATACCGTCCAGTGGCTTTTGGGCGCTGCATACGCGTGCCGCATTTTCACTCGCCACATTGGCAAAAATCTACTTTACAAGGTTAATTATGAACATCCCGAAAGGCGTTTCATTAGGTTTCACGCTGACTGCGCTCGCCGCAGCAACGTCGATGCTGGCAGCTTGCGGCGGTAGCGACAACGCCGCAACTCCACCGGTCGATCAGAACCCTCCTGCTACCACGGTAACACTGAAAGGCGTAGTAGCTGCCACTGCACTGAAAGCAGGCAGCACGACCGATCCTACTATCCTGGCCGGCTACTACCAGAATGCCAAAGTCTGCGTCGATGCCAATAATAACGGCGTATGCGACAGCGGCGAAGCCCCGGTCACGACAGATGCCAAAGGCGCATTCTCCATCACCGTGTCTGCAGCTGCAGCACTGATCGCCGACATCGGCACTGACGCCACCAACACAGCCTCCGGCGCAAAAGTCGCATCGCGCAACGTTTTCCGCGTATCCGTTGACCAAGTAAAAGAGCAATCCGCCGGCATCGTCATCAGCCCGCTGTCTGCTGAAGTCATCCGCTCCGTGGAAGCCAACGGCAGCGATTACGCTACTGAAAAAGCAAACCTGGCTACCCGTATCGGCGTACCGTCTGCCACTATCCTGACTGACGTCAATACAGCGACAGGCACGACACAAACTGCCATGCTGGCAGAAGCCAATGCACTGAGCAACCGTTTCGCCTACGCGATCACCAAGCTGGACCGCGGCGACCTGTATCCGGACGCACTGGCTGTTCCAGGCGGCGATCCACGCCTCAAAGGTTTGACAGGCGTGACACAGGCAACAGCAAATACTGCTGCCGACCCACGCGCAAAAATCACTTTCGCCCAATCGCAGCAAGCTGCTTTCGCACTGGAAGGCGTACCACGCTACGACCACGTATTCGTCGTCATGCTGGAAAACAAGGCAACGCTGTCTATCCTGAACTCCGCTTTCGCGCCAAAAATCAACGGCTACCTGAAAGCAGGCAACCAGCTGACCAGCTACTACGCAACCGGCAATCCTAGCGAACCTAACTACACCGCACTGGGCGGCGCCGACGACTTCGGCATCACCGATGACAGCCAATGGAACTGCGACGCTACCGGCGCCAATGCAGTACAGGACACAGAGCCTACCGCTTCCCAGCCTGGCCTGAAAAATTCGCCATTCACATCGCCATGCACGCAAGCCGCTGCGGTGAACCACAACATCACAGGCAAGCCTAACCTGTTCACAGCACTGACAAGCGTCGGCCTGAACTGGAGAACTTACAACGAGTCCACCAATCCTGGCCAGGATCTGCGTACCGACGGTATCGCTGACGCTGCAGTCACAGCCAAGGATTATGTCTATGCTCCAGGCACAGTGGGCGGTAACTCCGCAACAGTTGGCGACGCCAACCTGGTTCTGCCTATGCCTGCCGGTTTGTACAAAACCAAGCATCATCCAGGCATGGCTTACCAAAACGTGCGTAGTGCGCCTGAATGGAAATTCAGCAACCGTACAGTCGGCGGCGGCCAATGGGATGCCAACCTGAAAAACACGTCCATGTACACAGTACCGGCAAACTACGATGCCGACCAGCTGGGTACGGATCTGGCGTCCGGCAACATCGGCGCATTGAACTTCATCATGCCTGACCAATGCGATGACATGCACGGTATCAGCGTCAAGGGTACGACAACCGGCGCCGTAGCAGGCACCGCCAGCGATTGCTCCAGCGTAGCGAACAACGTTCCTAACGCAACAGGCGGCGCGATCATTACCCGTGGCGACAACTACGTAGATTACCTGGTCAAGAAAATCCAGGCTTCTCCACTGTGGAAGAACCAGCAAAAACGTATCGCTATCGTCCTGATGTTTGACGAGGGCAATGCAACTAGCGGCCTGAACTCCTGCTGCGGCTGGAACGTGGCCAACAGCACTGTTGCCAACCCGCTCAAAAAGAACGCCGACGGCACATGGTCTGCTGACCTGACAGTGAACAACTACACCAAGGGTAACCGCGGCCACGGCCAAAGTATCTTCGGCATCCTGACCAACCAGCCAAATGCACCTAAAGGCGTTTCCGACAGCGACGCATACAGCCACTTCTCGCTGGTACGTACGTTCCAGGACATGTTCCAGCTGGCTGACCCTGCGAAGGATGAAACTTACATGAACCGTTCCAAGTACACAGAACAGTTCATCGCATCCAACATCATCAACCTGCCTGAATATGCCGGTAGCTCGGACACGCATTTTGATTCTGTGCGTCCTACCAACCACGCTCACGTCATCCCTGCTACTTATACGCAAAAGCAGTCTGCTGACGTCTCGGCAGCAGCACAAGTCGGCGCGGATGCCAATCAGACAAACGTCTGGGCATTGAAGTCCAAGTAAGCTCTTGGCCCCGGGCAGTATCCGGGGCTGATGTGTTGTTTTGATAGCGTGCCGCTGCACCATGGGCGGCACGGTCTGCACGAAGGGCGACTGGAAATCCGGCTCGCCCTTTGTGCTTTCCCGTATTCAAAGAATGTTGCGAAATTACCTAGCGTTGTTGCACTTCCCTGCCGCCTTGAAATCCCGGCGCCGTTCCGGCCAAGGCTAATTTCGCAACAAGCTTTTATTGAATGATGACTACCATGCGCTTATCTCTCTCGTCTTTCTCCAGCATCCTGCTGCTCAGCCTGGCCGCTTGCGGCGGCTCCCACGATGCCGCCGCACCAGTCGCTTCAGGCAGCGACTCGGCAGCGGCCTCTTCACCGTCCGTACCCAGCATTACCAAGACAGTCACGCTTAGCCTGGCCGCCCAGGTAGGGCAGAAGATGTTCTTCGACAAGAGCCTGTCCGGCTCCGGGAAAATGGCCTGCGCTACCTGTCATGATCCTGCTTTCGCCTATGGCCCGCCAAACAACCTGGCAGTGCAGCTCGGCGGCCCCAAGCTGGACCAGATGGGTAACCGCGCAGTGCCTTCGCTGCGCTACAAGGACATCACTCCGCCCTACGCAGATTTGCTGGATAATCCCGACGGTTTCAGCGCCCCCGGCCCGGGCGGCGGCTTTACTGCCGATGGCCGTGTCAATACACTGGCGGAACAAGCCAAGATCCCGCTGCTGGACCCGGTAGAGATGGCCAACACCAGCGGTGCCGATGTTGTGAAAAAACTGCAGGCTGCGGCCTATGCAGACCTGTTCGTGCAGGCTTTTGGCAAGGACGCCTTCGCCGACAGCAATGCGGCATTTGACAATGCGACCAAGGCTCTGCAAGCCTTCCAGATGGAGGACACCAGCTTCCATCCCTACAGCAGTAAATTTGACCTCTATGCCGCCAACAAGATAGGCGGCGACATGACGGCGTCAGAAATGCGCGGCCTGCACATATTTTCCGATCCGAACGTCGGCAACTGCTCTTCCTGCCACTATCAAGGCGCCGGGCTGAACGGCAGTTCTGCGCTGTTCACCGACTTTTCGTATGAAGCGATAGGCGTGCCGCGCAACACCAGCATTCCGCTGAACCAGGACCCTGCCTACTTCGACGAAGGCGTCTGCGGCCCTCTGCGTACCGACCACAAACCGAAATCGGCAACAGAGGCCAACACGTTCTGCGGCATGTTCAAAACCCCAACACTGCGTAATATTGCCACGCGCAATGTGTTCTTCCATAACGGCGTCATCACTTCGCTGGAACAGGCCATCCGCTTCTACAATACCCGCGATACGATGCCTGAGCTGTGGTATCCGAACGTGGGCGGCACGCCGTTGAAAACCAATGACGCCAGCTTCCCGACCTACGGCCTGATCAAGACGCAGTACAAGGGCGGCACCGTACAGAAATACAACGACTTCCCTGCGCTGTACGCGTCCAACATTGACACCCAGGTGCCACTCGACGGCCGCGCCGTGGGTTCCAAGCCGCCGATGACGGATCAGAACATCAGCGACCTGATCTGCTTCCTTGGCACACTGACCGACGGCTACAAGCCGGGCCAGGCCAACTCCACAGGAAAATGCGCGGAGTAATCGATTCCTTAACCTGAACATCCCTGAGCAACCCTGAACATTTTGTGAAATAGAACATGAACAAGCCAAGTATTTTTGCCATTCCCGCTTTGTCCTTAGCCGCCTTGGCTACCCTGGCCGCATGCAGCAGCAAAACCGACCTGAACAATGAAAATATCAGCGCCGGTATGAATACCTATCTGGCCAAGCGAGGCGACCTGTGCCTGGCCAAGAATGTCTGGCCTATCGACGTCACGCAGAAAGACGTCGATACCGGCGGCCGCAACGCCATACAGATGCCGGTGCTGGAAAAATTGGGGCTGACCAAGTCTTCCGTTGCCACCGTTACGGCCACCGAAGACGGCGTCAGCGCCGAGATCAAAGTGCGGCGCTACGAGCTGACCGACGAAGGCAAGAAATATTATCTGGACAAGGAAATGCGTAGCGTCAAATCCGACGGCGACATCAAATTCCAGAAAGGTGATTTTTGCGCCGCCAAGCTGAGCCTGGACAAGGTCGTCGGCTGGGAAGACAGCAAGACCGACAACGGCAGCAAGATGGTCGCCGTCAGCTATACCTATAAGATAGACCCAGCGCCGTGGACCAAAGACGCCGACATACAGAAGGTATTTCCCATGGTGGACAAGGTCGTGCGCGGCGCCGGCACCATGCAATTGAAGGAAAGCTTTAAACTGACCGGCGACGGCTGGGTTGCAGTCGACCTTTGAGTATAGTCCATGAGTACAGTCATCCGTTTTTCGTCCGACCTCAGCACCTGGATCAGCCATAACCTGGACCAGGGCAGCGCGCCGGCAGCGCTGATACAGGTCATGCAAGAGCAGCAGATGGAAGCAGAAGCGGCACAGGCGATCATGCATGCCTTCGTCAGCGCGCGCCGCAACGGCGGCGCAGTGCCGGTGGACCAGGTCATCGTCGATGAAAACTCACTCGACTACCAGTATCAGACGCCCATCTTCCGCCCTGGAACGGAGATAGCAACATCGGACCGGCTGGTGCGGATTGCCGCCAGAGCCGAGCGGCCGATGCTGGCGGTACTCAGCAATGTGTTCAGTAGTGAAGAATGTGCCGAACTTATCGCATTGGCCAAACCACGGCTGAAAGAATCGACCATCGTTGATCCGATGACGGGCAAGGATGTGGTCAGCGGCCAGCGCACCAGCTTCGGCATGTTTTTCCAGCTACAGGAAAATTCCTTCATCGCCAAGCTGGACCAGCGCATTTCCGAGATCATGAACCTGCCGCTGGAAAACGGCGAAGGGCTGCAAATCCTGTATTACCCGACAGGCGCCGGCAGCTCTCCGCATTTTGATTTCCTGGTGCCGTCCAACCCGGCCAACCAGGCGTCGCTGGCACGCAGCGGACAGCGGGTCAGCACGCTGGTGACTTACCTGAATGAAGTGGAGAGCGGCGGCCAGACCGTGTTCCCGCAAGCGGGCTGGGCAGTGTCGCCATTACGCGGCAATGCCGTGTATTTTGAATATGCCAATTCACTGAACCAGATCGACCATGCATCGCTGCACGCCAGCGATCCGGTTACCAAGGGTGAAAAGTGGGTCGCCACCAAGTGGATGCGGCAGCGGCGGTTTGTCTCGGCCTGAAACCTAGGCGCCTCTGCCGGAGAGGCTGAGTTGCGCAGCCTCTCCGGCAATCCAAGCTAGCGCACTATTTAGCCCAAAATTTCTGGTACTGCCCGCGGTAGTCGTTGGCAGGATCAAAATAATTCTTGGGTCCGCCGTCATAGGCGATATTCTGGCTCGTAACCAGATGCACCGGTGTCACGTATCCGCTGGGAGCCACGCCGGCAAACGCGCGGTTCAACTCATCCACGATCTGCCAGCCGTGCATGTACAGGGGTTCCGGCACCGTGCCTATCTGCAGCGTATTGGAGCGGATACGCTTGTAGGCGGAATTGGAGCCGTCGCCTGCCGACAGGCACTGCACCTTGTTCGCCGCCATCAGCGCGGCAATTGCCGGTTTCTCCATCAGGTCGAAATACACATCGTTGACGCCTATTGCCTGGTTCCACTTGGCGCCATAGCGCTTGGTCAGGCCTTCGACAACGCCCTGCATGCGGGAAGGCGCATCAGCGGCGGAAATGTCTTCCACTCCCAGCAGGCGGCAACCTTCGCATTGCTTGATGATTTCGATGATGGCATTGGATTTGGCCTGCGAATAGGCGTTGGAGTTATCGGCAAACACGATGATGCCGCCCTTGCTATTGGACTCTACCACGCCGTACAGTGCAGCGATCTGCGCCACATCCTTGGGGTTGGTCGTGATATTGGTAAACAAACCATCGGTAGCACCGGATCTGGTCGACGCATGCCAGCCCACTACCGGCACCTTGGCTTCTGCTGCTGCGGCAAGCCCCTTGGCCTGCGTGGATGCATCCACGCCCGCTAGGATGATGCCGTCAGGTTTCATCTCCAGCGCCTGGCTGACGATGGCTGCGCCCTGGTTGCACCTGCCGCCGCAATTGATCGTCAGCACCCACCAGCCGGCGCCGGCGCCTGCTTCCTTGACGCCGTTATACAGGCCACTGATGCCGGCGTCCCCCATGTCGGAGGCGATAAAGACTATCTTTTTTTTCTTGGCCAGCCGCGGCCCGTCGACAGGGCCGTCCCAATGATTTTTCAGTGCAGCGGCACGGGCCACCTTGGCATTGGCGCGGCTCATGAATTGCGCCGGGTTCTCTTGCGCAGCAACCACGCCGCCAAGGCAAAATGCGAGAAAAAAAACTGTGAAACACCTGCCATGGATCGATGTCATGATGTCAGCTTTATAGGGGAAATGGGCAAGCATGCGGATCAATCGCATACCCTATTTTGTAAGAGGTTTTCGGACCCCTTTTTTATTTGTTACATTGTGGAACGATTATTACAGATAAATGTCATGGGAAATATAGAGTTCCTCCCCCAAAACCGCTGTGCGGAATTTTATATTTCCATTTGGAAATAACTTAACTTTAATTCGGTAGCGATAACATTTTTCAGTTGAAACGCATAGTTTTAGTGGCGAAAGCGAGACACGGGAAATAAGGCAAAAAATGAAAAAACCGGCAGCAAAGATGATGTCTCTGCTGCCGGCTGCCTTATTGCCAGTTTTTTTAGCTTGCTTCCGTGCCGGCTACTGCCAGCTGATGTCGCCCGAACCCCTATGCTCGGCGCTACGTTTGCCCGGGTTGCCGTACACGCGGATATCGCCACTGCCAAACGTACTGACCCTGGCATCCTGCGACGCATAGATCTTGGCATCGGCGGAGCCCATGGACTGAACCACCACCTGGCCGGCTTTGAGTGCCGAAGCATCCAGGTCGCCGGAGCCGGTCAGCTTCACCGTCAGGGACTTCGCCTGGCCTTTCAGCCATGCCTGGCCGGAGCCCATGATGCTGACGTCGACCGTATCGCTGCTGGCCAGGCCTAATTTCAGGTCGCCGCTACCGCTCATGTTAACTACTACCTGCTGGTAGTCGCCGTCGAAATTCAGATTGCCCGAGCCGCGCATCGAAAACTCGGCACGGTTGCCGCGAAAGCCGCTGACGTTGCCGTCGCCGCTGCCCAGCATCTGCAATTTTTCAAAACCGGGCAAGGCAAGTTCCACCCTCAGCGGCTGGCGCAGCACCATGAAAACACCCTTGGTGCCTATATACAGCGTATTGCCTTCCACCCGTGTGGTCACGCGCGCCGCCATGGCTGCTTCACCGCGTACCTGGATATCCGGCGTAGCGGCCTGCCGCAATGTCAGGTCGATAGGCCCGTTCATGACAATGTTGACGACGCCGGCCTGGATGCTGCGGTTTTCCTGCACGCCGTCACCCGTGGTGGCTGCATGCGCGCTCATGAACGTGCTGGTAATCGCAATCAAGACTGCCGCCAAGATCAGCATGCCCGCGCCTATCCTGATGAGGGTTTTCATATATTCTCCTTTGAAACTGATGATCAATCTATTGTGCTGCCACTCTGGTATTAGACACTCTAATATTAGCCACTATGCAGCGCTGGCCCTGGCTGCGGCCGGCAGTTTGAGCAGCGATATATTCCACTGCAGGTAATTCTTAAAGCCGATAAACGTATAGCGCGTCATGAACAGGGCGAACAGGAACAGCAGGATGCCGCCGAACAGCAGACCCAATCCTTCCCAGATATGATGGTGCTTGACGTGGTTGCCGACGTTGACGCGCACCTTGGATTCATCCGCAGCACTACCGGCAGACGCGATGGCCGGCGCGACGGCTGATCCGCCAATGGATGCGGCAGCTGGCGCAGCTGGTGCAGATGCCGCCGGTGCAGCGACGACTGCGGTTTTTGACGCCGCCGGTGTGGAAACGATCGTCACCGTCGTGCTGCGGCTGTTATCGGCATCGTCCACGATATCGTCGGCATCGCTGTCGTCATCGACAATAATGCCGGCCGGGCTGATGTCCACACGGACGTTGCCAGCGTGCTGGTGGCGGCGCATTTGTACGTCCGAACCGGCCACGACGACCCGGCCGTGCACGGGGATGTCGAAATTAAATTGCGGCACGCCGGACAAGCTGGCGGCAGTAATACCTATGCCAACGCCGTAGAATGCCAACGCACACACATAGGTCGCAAACAGCAGGCAGAAATAAACGGTCGCCGGGATGAGCATGAACAGGTTGAATACCAGCAGGCCGATCAATGAAATGAACAGGCTGGCAACATTTCCCAGACTAAAATCCCTTTTTACTTCCTCATAGCGGACACTGGTTTTTTTCTGTGCCGCCACCAAGCTGGGCCTGGGCAGGCTGGCGGCGATTTCTTCTTCGCTGCGGCCCGCTACCATGGCATCGATGAACTTGCGCTCATAGCCCCACATGGTTTCTTCTATCACTTCAGCGGGCAAACCTTCCAGCGCCTGCCTCAGCGCATTCATATATTCTGTTTTGTCCATTTTTCTTCTCCCTGGTGTACGTTTCTAACGCAATCGCATAACTGAACTCTAAACCCAGGCGGCAGATAGGCAAAACGCTATGCGACAGTTGGCAATTTTGGGGGACTGGATGACATAAACGCGGTACAGATTGCAGGCTGGCAAACGGCCATTGGCAGAATTTATTGTCGTCAAAGAAATGTTTTTTGTATCTTAGCGATATCTGCAGGCTAAAAATAAAGCGCGGCCGGAGCCGCGCTGAAGATACGTGACCAATAAGACTTGCTGTGCTTTACCTTACTTTGCCTTCCTTCCAGGCTTGCAAGAGCTTATCGTAAGGAATGGTCTCACCTTTCGGTTTTTCGTTGGCCAGCTTCTTCCACGGCGCGCCAGTGTCGGACAGGTATTTGCTGGCGTCAGTTTTAGGATTCAGCTTGGGCGCGCAATTTTTCATGCCCGCACGCTCCAGCCGGCCCATGATCTGGTCCATTTCTTCCGCCAGGTTATCCATGGCAGCCTGTGGCGTTTTTTCACCTGTTACCGCGATGGCAACATTTTTCCACCACAACTGCGCCATCTTCGGATAATCCGGTACGTTGGTGCCGGTCGGGGTCCACGCAACGCGGGCTGGGCTGCGGTAGAACTCGATCAGGCCGCCGTATTCATCCGCGTGCTTGGTGAAGTAATCGCTGCGGATGTCCGAATCGCGGATGAAGGTCAGGCCGACGATGGATTTTTTCAGCGACACCGTTTTCGACGTCACGAACTGGCCGTACAGCCAGGCGGCCGACATGCGGTCCACCGGCGTGCTTTTCAGGAAAGTCCAGGAGCCGACGTCCTGGTAACCATTTTGCATGCCGTCTTTCCAGTAAGGGCCGTGCGGCGAAGGCGCCATGCGCCATTTCGGCTTGCCGTCGGCGTTGACGGCCGGCAGGCCGACCTTGGTGGCGCCGGCGGTAAATGCGCTGTACCAGAAGATCTGCTGCGCAATCTGCCCTTGCCCGGGAACCGGTCCGGCTTCGCCAAAGGTCATGCCGGTGGCTGTGGGCGGTGCATATTTTTTCAGCCATTCTATGTATTTGGTCAACGCATAGACTGCGGCCGGGGAATTGGTTGCACCGCCACGCGACATGGAAGCGCCTACCGGCGTGCATTTGTCCGCGGCAACACGGATGCCCCATTCATCGACAGGCAGGCCGTTGGGAATTCCCTTGTCGGCAGCGCCGGCCATCGACAGCCATGCATCGGTAAAGCGCCAGCCCAGCGAAGGGTCCTTTTTGCCATAGTCCATGTGGCCGTATATTTTCTTGCCGTCCAGTTCTTTCACGTCATTGGTGAAGAATTCGGCGATGTCCTCATAGGCGGACCAGTTTTGCGGCACGCCCAGGTCATAGCCGTATTTGGCCTTGAACTTGGCCTGGATATCCTTGCGGGCGAACCAGTCGGCACGGAACCAGTATAGGTTGGCGAACTGCTGGTCGGGCAACTGGTACAGCTTGCCGTCCGGCGCGGTCGTGAAACTGGTGCCGATGAAATCCTTCAGGTCCAGGCCGGGATTCGTATAATCCTTGCCGACGCCATTCATGTAGTCGGTCAGCACCACGGTCTGGCCGTAGCGGTAGTGCGTGCCGATCAGGTCGGAATCATTGACCCAGCCGTCATAAATGGATTTGCCGGATTGCAGCGAAGTCTGCATCTTCTCGACCAGGTCGCCCTCCTGTATCACCTCGTGGTTGACCTTGATGCCGGTAATTTCGGTGAAAGCCTTGGCCAGCGTCTTGGATTCGTAGACGTGCGTATCCAGCGTCTCGGACACCACATTGATTTCCTTGATGCCCTTTTTCTTCAGCTTGTCGGCTGCGTCGATAAACCATTGCATTTCTGCGAGCTGCTGCTTCTTGTCCAGTGTCGACGGCTGAAATTCGCTGTTCACCCATTTTTCCGCTGCTTTCGTGTCAGCCCAGGACGCGCCCGAGGCGAGCATTGCCGCCGCGGCAGCAAGCGCTGTCAGTTGTAGTCTCATCATGTCTCCTAATTGCACTATTATTGCCTTCCGAATGCGTGACACGCGGCGGAGGAAGGATGCTCACCGCGTGCTGATGCCATGGTCTGCTGTCAGCCCCACCGCATCACGATCAACAACAACACAAAAGCAACTCCAGCAGCAAAGCCCTGATGGATATCCGTCAGTCCCGCCCACGCGAGATTGAAATAAGCCGCCCCCAGCAGGCCGATGAACAGGCGGTCGCCGCGGGTCGTCGGAATCGGCAGCAAACCCTTGCGCTCCACCGACGGCGACCTGATCTGCCATACCGTCATGCCTGCCAGCATCAGCACGATACAGATGAAGAAGATGGCGACAGGCAGCGTCCATGTCATCCACGCAAACGCATTTTGCACACTTTCCATGGCTATACCCTTCCCATCGCAAACCCCTTGGCAATGTAGTGCCGCACAAACCAGATCACCAGCGCGCCCGGCACAATGGTCAGCACGCCGGCGGCCGCCAGTACCCCCCAGTCCATGCCGGCTGCGGACACGGTGCGCGTCATGATGGCGGTAATCGGCTTGGCATCCACCGATGTCAGCGTGCGCGCGAGCAGCAGCTCCACCCAGCTGAACATGAAGCAGAAGAAGGCCGTCACACCAATACCGGACTTGATCAGCGGCAGGAATATCTTGATGAAGAAACGCGGAAAGCTGTAGCCGTCGATATACGCTGTTTCATCGATTTCCCGGGGCACGCCGGACATGAAACCCTCCAGTATCCACACCGCCAGCGGCACATTGAACACCATATGCGCCAGCGCCACGGCGATATGCGTATCCATCAGCCCCACCGATGAATACAGCTGGAAGAACGGCAGCAGGAACACCGCCGGCGGCGTCATGCGGTTGGTGAGCAGCCAGAAGAACAGGTGCTTGTCGCCGAGGAAGGAATAGCGCGAGAACGCATAGGCGGCCGGCAGCGCCACCGTGACCGACATCGCCATGTTCATGACCACATAAATGCTGGAGTTGATGTAGCCGCTATACCAGGAAGAGTCGGTAAAGATTACCTTGAAGTTGGCGAAGGTCAGGTGCGTCGGCCACAGGCTCAGCGCACCGACGATTTCTTCGTTGGTCTTCAGCGACATGTTCAGCATCCAGTAGATGGGCAGCAACGACAGCAGCAGGTATGCGGCCAGCCCAAGGCCGGAAAGGGTTTTACGCCGGGAAGAGGATGGCATCATTTCTGGTCTCCTGTGCCTACCCTTTGCATCCACGTGTACAGCACGAAGCAGAACAGCAGGATGATGAGGAAGTAAATCAGCGAAAAAGCCGCCGCCGGGCCGAGGTCGAACTGGCCCACCGCCTTTTGCGTCAGGTATTGCGACAGGAAGGTCGTGGCATTGCCGGGGCCGCCGCCGGTCAGCACGAAGGGTTCGGTATAGATCATGAAGCTGTCCATGAAGCGCAGCAGCACCGCGATCATCAGTACATTGCGCATCTTGGGCAGCTGGATGAAACGGAACACCGCAAAGCGCGATGCGCCGTCTATCCTGGCGGCCTGATAATACGCATCCGGAATGGAGCGCAAACCCGCATAGCACAGCAGCACCACCAGCGGCGTCCAGTGCCAGATATCCATCACCAGCACGGTCACCCAGGCGTCAATGGAACTGCCGGTGTAGTTATAGCTGATGCCGATGCTGTTTACCGCATAGCCGAGCAGGCCGATGTCGCTGCGGCCGAAGATCTGCCAGATCGTGCCGACCACGTTCCATGGAATCAGCAGCGGCAGCGCCAGCAGCACCAGCGACAACGAGGCTTTCCAGCCGCCGGCCGGCATTGCCAGCGCAACCAGTATCCCCAGCGGCAACTCTATCGCCAGTACCGACAGCGAAAATATCATCTGTCGCCACAGCGCTTCGTGCAGGTCACCGTCGCGCATGACGCTCTTGAACCACTCCATGCCGACGAATACCTTCTGCGTCGGGCTGATGATGTCCTGCACCGAATAATTGACTATCGTCATCAGCGGCATGATGGCGGAAAACGCGACGCAGATGATGACCGGCAGGATCAGGAACCACGCGCGGTTGTTATAGGTTTTCATCAGGCCACCCGCTTATCGTTGACGTAAAACAGCGTTCTTTGCTGAGGGAAGCGCAGGTATGCGGCACCGCCGGGTGCTAGATCACCGGCAGTGGCCAGCTTGGCGGCCACGGCATATTGTCCCAGCCGGAAGTCGGCCAGGAAATGCGTCCCCATGTTCTTCACCGAAGTGACTGTGGCACGCAACGCGTCTGCCTGCTGCGCATCGCAGGTTTCAACGAATTCGGGCCGTATGCCCAGCGTGATGTTGGCGCCGTCCGCGGCTATCTGCCCAGCCGCTGCGGCAGGAATGGAAAAGGGAAGGTCTCCCAGCATCAGTCGGCCGTCTTTCAGCGTGCACGGCAGCAGGTTCATGCCGGGATTGCCGATGAAATAACCGACAAAAGTATGCTCCGGCGCTTCAAACAGCGCCTGCGCGCTGCCGGTCTGCACCACTTCGCCCTGCGTCATCACGACGACCTGGTCGGCAAACGTGAGCGCCTCCACCTGGTCATGCGTCACATAGATCAGCGACAGTTTCAGTTCATGATGGATTTCTTTCAGCTTGCGCCGCAACAGCCATTTCAGGTGCGGATCGATCACGGTCAGCGGTTCATCAAACAGCACGGCCGCTACATCCGGCCGCACCAGGCCGCGGCCCAGAGAAATCTTCTGCTTGGCATCCACCGCCAGGCCGCTGGCCCTGTGTTTCAGATCGGCGGACAGCTCCAGCATCTCGGCCACCTGCTGTACGCGCTTGCGGGTTTCCGCCTCTTTCCAGCCGCGGTTACGCAAGGGGAAAGCCAGGTTGTCGTAGACCGTCATCGTGTCGTAGATGACGGGGAACTGGAATACCTGGGCGATATTGCGCGCCTCGGTAGGCAGGTCGGTCACATCCTTGCCGTCAAACAGCACGCGGCCGTGCGAAGGCCGAACCAGGCCGGAAATGATATTCAGCAGCGTAGTCTTGCCGCAGCCGGAGGGACCCAGCAAGGCATAAGCACCGCCGTCGTCCCAGGTTTTGCTCATCGGCCGCAATGCATAGTCCGACGGCTGCGTGGGGTTCGGCTTGTAGGCATGCGCCAGATCGGCTAATTCTATTCTTGCCATGCCTATGCCCCCGCCCGCAGATTGTGTACCGGAGCAAACAGCAGCGCCCCATCCCGGCTGAAGATGAACAGGTCGTCAGGGCGGCAATACATGTGGCATACGCTGCCCAGCGGCAGGTCATGCACGCCGCCCAGCTGCGCCACGAGAGCGATGTGTGTGCCGCGATGGCTGTGGATATAGGTTTCGGACCCGCTGATTTCCGCCAGGTCTACAATGGCTTCTATCGCCACATCGTCCGTCGACGACGGTGACAGCCGCAGGCTGTGCGCGCGAAGCCCCAGCACGACGTCGCCATGCGGAGCAGCACGCCGGCGTTGCTCAGGGTTGAGCGGGATAGCAACGCCCTCGCCCAGTTGCGCCTGTCCCTGGGCGTCGATGGCAGCGTGGACCAGGTTGATGGGCGGGTCGCTGAAAGTACGCGCCGCCTGTATGGAATTGGGCGCATTGAATACGTCCAGCGTCGCGCCCTGCTGCAGCATCCTGCCCTCATGCAGCACGACAGTGTGGCCGCCCAGCTGCAAGGCTTCCAGCGGTTCGGTGGTTGCATATACGACGGTTGTCTTGCCTTCTGAAAACAGTTCTGTCAATTCCTTGCGCAGCTCTTCGCGCAGCTTGTAGTCCAGGTTCACCAGCGGCTCGTCCAGCAGCAGCAGGTCGGCATCCTTGATCAGCGCGCGCGCCAGTGCGGTGCGCTGCTGCTGGCCGCCGGACAATTCCGCCGGTAGGCGGTCCAGATAGGGTGTGATGTGCAGACGTTCCGCCATGTCGGCCACGCGCGCGCGTACTTGCTGCTCTGGCAGCTTGCGCAGGCGTAGCGGCGAAGCGATATTGTCGAAAACGGTAAATGCAGGATAGTTGATGAACTGCTGGTATACCATCGCCAGGTCCCGGTGGCGCACGGAGACGCCGGTGACATCCCTGCCATCCACCAGCACCTTGCCCGCGCTAGGCTTGTCCAGGCCGGCCATCAGGCGCATCAGCGTGGTCTTGCCGGCCTGCGTCGTGCCCAGTAACACATTGATGGTGCCCGGCATCAGCTGCAGCGACAGCGGATACATGTGATCTTCAGCGCCAAGCTTCTTGCTGACCTTGTCCAATGCAAGTTGCACTCTGTCTTCCTCCGTTTTTTTTCGGGTCTCTACGGACGCCGATTACCTGCTCTTTATTCTTTACCTACTTGCCCTGCCCTGCATGCTGCTTTCCTGCTACGCTCGCGCCAGCAAGGTGTTTTCCTGTTGCCCGGCCAACCAGGCATCCAGTTTTTCCGCCGTATTCGGCGGCAAGTGCAGGCCCAGCTTGGAACGCCGCCACAGGATGTCGGCGGCGCACGTTGCCCACTCGCGATGGATCAGGTAATTCACTTCCACGGCAAACAGGCCTGGAGCGAGTTCTTCGCCCATGTCGGCCAAAACCCGCCTGCCGTCCAGCATGGCCCTGGCTCTGGTGCCGTAGGCCCTCGCATACCGTGCCATCAGTGCAGGGGGCAGCCAGGCATACTTTTGTTGTAAATTTTGCACAAATTTGTCAAACTCCCGCACCGACCGGTTTTGCGGCCGCGGGCCATGGATATCGCCGCCCGGCAGGCAGGCTTTGGCCGTCCACGTACCATGCCGGTTGGACAGGGCCGGGGCAATCAGGTCCACCGCCTCCTCCGCCAGTTTGCGAAAGGTGGTGATCTTGCCGCCGAAGACGGTCAACAGCGGCGCATCCTGTGCGTCCAGCTCGAAACGGTAGTCGCGCGTGACGGCCGCGGCATCCGCCGCCTCATCCTCCACCAGCGGGCGCACGCCGGAATACGACCATACGACCTCGGAAGGAGTAATCTCTTTTTCAAAGTACTGGCTGCTCAGTTGGCACAGGTAGGCAATTTCATCGCTGTCTATCGCAACCCGGTCGATATCGCCGTGGTAGTCGATATCGGTGGTGCCTATCAGCGTGAAATCTTCTTCATACGGAATCGCGAAGACGATGCGGCCATCGGGATGCTGAAAAATGTACGCGTACGGATGATCGAACAGACGCTTGACAATGATGTGGCTGCCCTTGATCAGCCGCAGCGTCTTGCCGCTCGTCTGCGGCGTTGCTGTCTGCAGGAAATGCGCAGCCCAGGGACCGGTAGCGTTGACCATGCAGCGCGCGCTGACTTGCAGTTGTTCGCCGCCGGCAGTGCGCAACGCCGCTTGCCAGCGACCGTCCTTCCGTATGGCTTTTTCGCATAGCGTGCGGGTCAGGATGACAGCACCTTTTTCAGCAGCGTCTACTGCATTCAGCACAACCAGCCTGGCGTCATTGACCCAGCCGTCGGAATATTCAAAGCCACGCGCAAATTCGGGTTTCAGCGGTTTGCCCGCGGCATGCGTTTTCAGGTTGATGCCGCGAGACCCCGGCAGCAGATCGCGATGTGCGAGATGGTCATACATGAACAGGCCGGCCCGTATCATCCAGGCCGGACGCTGGCCCTTCGCATGTGGCATGACAAAGCGTAGCGGCCACATGATGTGCGGCGCAGAACGCAGCAGCACCTCGCGCTCTATCAGCGCCTTGCGCACCAGATTGAATTCGTAATACTCCAGGTAGCGCAGGCCGCCATGGATCAGCTTGGTCGATGCCGACGACGTGTGCGAGGCAAGATCGTCCTTTTCACACAGCACAACGGACAAGCCCCTGCCCGCCGCGTCGCGAGCAATGCCGGCGCCATTGATGCCGCCGCCGATCACCAGTACGTCACAAGTCATATTGCGCTGTGCCATCTTCGTCTCTTAGCATTTTTTCGCGCGGGCCTTTGCTTATCGCGCGACTGTGGTTAAGATTGCATTTCTATAAGATACGACAAAATACGAAGCATAAGCAACAATTTTATGTAATTATTTGTTCGTTTATTTTCGTTTCATCAAAGAACTGAGATTTTCCAGAAAAATATGATCCTCAATCCCCGCCAACGATCACTGCTGGATACAGTCCGGCAACATCTGACCATTTCGGTAGAAGAACTCGCGCTACAACTGGAAGTGACGCCGCAAACCGTGCGGCGCGACGTCAAGCTGATGGAAGAGGCCAGATTGCTGGCGCGCTATCACGGTGGCGTCGGCCTGCCTTCGTCGGTGGAAAATATCGACTACAGCCAGCGCCAGGTGCTCAACAGCGATGCCAAGCGCCGCATTGCCGCCGCAGTTGCGGGGCAGGTGCCGGCCGGTTGCTCACTGCTGATCAACATCGGCACGACCACCGAGGAAGTGGCGCGCGCGCTGACACACCACCAGGGCCTGCACGTGGTGACCAATAACCTGAACGTTGCGGCCATCCTGGCCGACAACCCGAAATGCGAAGTCATCGTCGCCGGCGGCGTATTGCGCGGGCGCGACCGCGGCATCGTGGGCGAGGCGACGATTGATTTCATCCGCCAGTTCAAGGTGGACATCGGCATCATCGGCATCTCCAGCATTGACGAAGACGGCAGCCTGCGCGATTTCGACGCGCGTGAAGTCAAGGTGGCGCAGACCATTATTGAACAGTCGCGCGAAGTATGGCTGGTGGCGGACCAGGACAAATTCGGCCGCAAGGCGCTGGTCAGGATGGCCCACCTGTCGCAGGTGGATTGCCTGTTTACCGACGCCAGGCCGCCGGCGGCGTTTGCCCAGGTGCTGCAACAGGCAAAAGTGAAGGTCGTAGTGGCAGGCTGATGGTCCCGGCCCTGCTGTCTAGTGCGTCTGTCCGCCCTGGCGCTTGATGTCGCGGGTAACCTCAACGGTAGTCTGTAGCACCAGCGTCAGGCCGACCACGATGGTCTCCAGCGACATGCTGGCCGCACCGGGCTGGCGGGCCGCCTGCTCCGGCAGATACGGTATGTGCACGAAGCCGCCGCGCACCTGCGGAAATTGCGTCGCAACCAGGTGCGACAGCCCGTAGAAAATATGGTTGCAGACATAGGTGCCGGCCGTCTGCGAGACCGATGCAGGAATGCCGGCAGCGCCCAGCGCAGCAGTAATTGCCTTGATCGGCAAACCCGAAAAATAGGCAGCCGGGCCGCCTGCGATGACCGGTTCGTCGATGGGCTGGAAGCCGGCATTGTCCGGTATGCGCGCATCGTCGACATTGATGGCCACCCGCTCCAGGTCTATGCTCGTCCTGCCGCCGGCCTGCCCTACGCACAGCACGATGGCGGGCTGCAGCTGTGCCAGCTGTTTTTCCAGCAGGCGGATGCTGGCGCCGAACTCGCAGGGCAATTCCATCGCCGTGACCCGGTGTTCACCTAGCTGCAAGCCGTGCAGCCTGCGCGCCGCTTCCAGCGCCGGATTGACGGTCTCGCCGCCGAAGGGTTCAAATCCCGTTACCAATATGTTCATCGACATGCCTGCTCCACCACGAATGCAGCTCCTGCTACGCTGCGAATGGCAGAAATGATACCTGCAAAACACCAGTTCCGTCCGGCGCTTGCAGGTATCAGCTCATTTCATGGCATAAGGAAAGGCGGAGTGCGGCAGCCTCAGGCTTTTTCAACGCAGTTGCGGCCATTGCGCTTGGCACGGTACAAGGCGCTGTCAGCCCTGGTCATCATGCCCTTGAGGTCATCGCCGGTCTGTATGTGCGTCACACCAAAACTCATCGTCACACTCAGGCCAGCGGCGATCACGCTCCAATCGTAGTTTTCTATGGCCTTGCGGATGCGGTTGCAAGCCTCTACCGAGCGGCTTTCCTTGGTGCGGTCCAGCACCAGTGCAAATTCCTCGCCACCGATACGGGCCGCCATATCGCCGGAGCGCAGGCATGAGCGTATCAGTGCGCCGACATGCCGCAGCACATCGTCGCCGACAAGGTGGGAATAGGTGTCGTTGACCTGTTTGAAGAAATCGATATCGGCCATTGCAAATGTAATGTTCGCGGTGCGCCCGGTCAGCCTTTGCGCCATCTGGTCTTCCAGCGCGCGGCGGTTGGGCAGGCCGGTCAGAATATCTTCATGCACCTGCACGCGCAGCGTGCGGTTGAAATCCTCCAGCTGGTTGACCCTGGATTTATGCGCCTCGGCTTCCTGCTGCACGCGCTCCAGGTCCATCTTCGCGGCAAATATCTGCGCGCTGATCTGGGCCCGCTGGTCGCGTGATTTCAGCGTGACGGTGTGGAACTCCTTGTAGACGTTCAATGCGGCGCTGAAATCCTGCAAGCTCTCCTGCGCTGAGGACATCATCCTCAGCAAATCAGCCAGATGCGGATAATTGCCGAGATGCAGAGCGACAGCCCGCGCATCGCGCAGACAGTCCACCGCTTCCGCGATCCTGCTCATGCGTATCAGCAGCGCGCCTATCCTGACCTTGATGTCCAGCTCTTCCTTGGTGAACCCGAGGCCGGACAATTCGCTCAGCGACAATTCCAGCTGCTGCAGGGCTTCGCCGTATTGTCCGCGCTCCTCCAGTGCATGGGCCAGTGTTTCATTGGCCATCAGTTGGATGCGCACCATGCCCGACTCATGCGCATACAACAAGGACTGGCGCGCAAAATTGATCGCGTTGTCGAGCATGGCGGGATCCGGCACCTTGCCGGCTTCGCACAAGCCTTCGTAGTGGCTGACGATGCTGTCCGCCAGATTGTTCAGCGCCCTGGCCTGGCCGCCCTTGTCCGCATTACCCTGGCACAACAGGGAAGCATCGCGGAAGATATCGATGCCGCGCTCATATTGTTGCGTAAATACAAAAACCACGCCCAGCGTGATCAAAATATGCGGATATTTGTTCTGGTCGCCCAATTGGCGCACCAGCGCTATTGCCTTTTCGCAATATTCCAGCGCGCTGTTGGTGTCCCCGAATGCGATAAAGGTACGTGCCAGGCCATGCAGCACATCCGTCTTGATATCCTGGCTTTTGCTCTGCTCGGCATATTCCAGCGCAGCTTCAAAATCCCGTATGCCCATGGGGTCATGAAAAATGATCCTGCAATTGCCCAGCTTGCAATACAGCTGGGCCAGCAGGCGCGCGTCGCCTTCCGGCTCGGTCAGGCGCAATGCCTGCTCCAGCATCTGTATGGTTTTATCCGGCCTGCTGTCTATCGTTGCCTCGATGCCGGCAAGCAACGCCGGCAAGCCGGTTTCCTGCTGAAGGTTCTCTACCAATTGAGTTGACAAATTCGGGGCTCCGATCTGTTTCATAAGGTCTTCACTCATTTGCGCCCTCACTGCTTTTTGCCGCAGGCGCCAAGCGAAATTCAGGCACTTGGGGCTTTGAAATTCGTTTATGCGCAATCATGACAGGAAATGACGTTTTTCAACTGAAAGCATACTCTTATTACGCACTTTCCCGCATAAATTGATCTGTTTTTGTTGGTTGTTGATACAGGGAAACCGCATTCGTACGGCCATTTCCGCGCACTAAATATGTGCATCCAGTGAATCCGGCGCAAATGTATGAAAAAGAACACATAAAAAAGCCATGCCTTGCATGATCGATCTCATTAATTTATTGAAATCTTGCAAGCCCGCCCTTCCGTCAGCATAATGATTTTTAGGCTCGAATAGCAAGCCTCCTATAGACAGGAACCCATGCTGCCGCTGAAAAACATTGTCCCCCTATTTCTGGCCGCAGCGCTTGCCTGTGACCCATCAGACGGCCGGGCCGAAGAGACGTTGACAGTTGCCTGGCGCAACAAACCACCGCACCAATACATAGAAAATAACGTAGAAAAAGGTATCTTGCTGGACAGGGCAAAAGAAGCATTCAGCGAGGCGCACCTGCCGGCACGTTTTGTCGAAGAGCCGGCTAAACGCATCTGGAATAATTTCGCCATCGGCAGCAAAAATTACTGTTCCATCGGCTGGTATCGCATTCCCGAGCGGGAATCCCTGGTGCAGTACAGCGCCGTATTCCATTCCGACCCGCCGCACACCCTGCTGGTAAGCCCCGCCGCCATCGCACCTGTGACGGCGCACAAGACGCTGGCATCGCTGCTGACGGATGAAAGCCTGACCATGGGAGTGGTAGACGGCGTTTCTTATGGGCCGGAACTGGATGCACTGATCAAGCGTAGCAAGAACAGGATAGAGCGCAGCACCACGTCACCCATGGTCATGGCTCAAATGATAAGCGCCAACCGGGCGTCCTTCATGTTCATCGACAGGGAGGATTGGGAGTTTTTGCATGACAAGGAAAGAAGCATGCAGGGCACAACGCAAATCGACCTGAAAGGTATGCCGCAGGGGCTGGACCGCTACATCGTTTGCAGCAAGGATGTGCCGGCGGCGGCAATGAAGAAAATCAACCAGGCGCTTGCCCGGCTGGTACCCCAAAAGAAAATCTGAGCAGCTTCCTGCGTAGCGTCAATGCTGCAGGCGCTCTTCATCGTAGGTGCGCAACCAGGTCAGCTGCAGCACGCGGGCATCGCTGCTGGCCCGGTGCCGGGCGACGCGCAATTCATTCAGTACCTGGGATTTGGTCGCATGCCAGCTGGATTCCTGGCTGGGCGTGATGACCTGGCGCAGGTCTTCCAGTCTGAACTTCGGCACACTCTGTGCGGCTTCGAACAGGCGGGCCATCCATACATAATCCTGGGCCCAGCCATCGGTATACACAGTATTGCCGCTAAGGAAAAAGTTGAGCTGTTCGGCGACGAACGCTGCGGAGCGCCCACGCTCGACCAGTATCTCGCGCGGGATATGGTGAGTCATGGCCGCCTCACGGTCCCAATGCTGCCAGTCCTGCTCGGGCCGGATTAACGTGCACCAACCCTCGCCGTGGCGGCCGGAAAATCCGACTTCGATAGGGTAGCTGCCGGCGCCAAACCCGGAAGCCTCGAAATCGATAATGATGGGAACGGTCATCATCGCGCTCACTCCATGACAGGACAGCGGTCACAGGGCAGGTATGCCCCTTCTAAGCTGGCCGGCAGGAAATGGAACAAGTCTGCGCACACGTTTGGCTTCATCGGATACTCGCAATGTTGAAATTCATGGCAAGACCAGCATGCAATCATTGTGCCTGAAATTCAATCTAATGCAAATTGTTTAAGTTATTCCTGCAACAAAGCCACATTGCCTGCGCTGCTCCGGAGCTACTGCAGCTTGCCCAGCCGCTGCTTGGCATCCTCAGCCTGGCCGAACTGCGGATTGATTTCCAGCGCGCGCTTATAGGCGGCGGCAGCCTGCGGTTTTTGCCCCAGTTCCTCCCTGACAATGGCCAGATGATAGAAAAACTCTGCCCGTGGATTACCGGTCACGGTAATCGATTCCAGCAAGGCCAGCGCCGCCTTGTTGTCACCCCTGGCACGCTTGACCCATGCATAAGTATCTTTGAGCGACGGCTCATTGGGGACCAGTTCCACTGCCTTGGCGCCCCAGCGCTCCGCATCGTCCAGGCGTTCCTTGCGGTCTGCCGCCATCCAGGCCAGGTTGTTATAGGCAACGACCAGCTTGGAATTGAGACGCAAGGCTTTTTCGTATGCCGCATAGGCGTCATTCCACTGTTTTAGCTGCTGGTAGAATATCCCCATCCTGAGTGGAATGTCTTCCATTGTCGGCGCCAGGTCGGCAGCCTGCTGCAGCAACGCAACAGCCTCCTTCGGTTTGCTTCTGTTTCCCTGCAGCTGCGCCAGCGCCATCAACGGCAGCGGGCTGGAGGGCGCCAGGCTGCGCGCCTTGTTCAGGGATGTTTCTGCAGCAGCGAAATCATGGAGCGCCACGTCAGACATGCCCAGGCCGAGATGCGCAGACGCCTGCCCGGGACTGAGCTGGATGACCTTGCCGAAATATTCCGCCGCCTTATCGGGCCTTTTCATCACATTCAGGTACAGATCGGCCAGTGCCATCAGCGGCGCCACTGATTTCGGCGCGAGTTCAGCTGCCTTTAAAAATTCAGCTTCGGTATCGCCCAAGCGTCCTCTGGAATAAAAGGCCGATCCCATCACCAGGTGGGTCTGCGCATTCTTGGGATCGACATCGATTGCTTTGCGCAGCAGGCGCTCTACCTCGGCGTCATTTTTTCTGGCGCGCGCAATTTCAGCCAGGCCGATCAGCGGCGCAGGTGATTTAGGCTGCTTCAGTGCCGCCTGCTTGAACAGTTTTTCCGCCTGGTCCAGCTGCATGCTTTTAAGGGCAATCACGGCCTGGTCGAATTCCGCAGAGTTTTTTGAAGCAGCCGTGGAATCCGGCTTCACAGGTGTCAACACGGATGCAGCCGAGCCGGTATCAATGCTTGCCTGTGCAACGCCGCCAGCGGCCAGACCGGCGCTGGCAGCCGCCGTCAGTGCGATCAGTTTAAGATTGCGTATGTTGAAGGTCATGTAGGGGCTTTCAGGATAAATTCAGGATTAGGCTGGCATCGGTATCGCCAATATACGCCAATAGCTGTAATACAGACAATCCGTAAGGCAGCGCCACTATGGCATGATAGCGGCAGCGGCCCCTGGCAATGTGCGAGAAGACCTGCAAGGCTGGCAAACCGCCCGTATTTACTCAAGCAGGCGATGGTCACCTCGGCGGGCAGGCAGCAACGTGCTCGCCAAGTCCAGGCCTGGCTGCGCCAAAAATGCCCTTCCGGCCAATAAACCCTAACAACGCAAGAGACTGGACAAGGTTTTACCATGCACAATCCTGCCAACAGCTACATCACCTCGCTTGCCGCGCTGGACGCCGTTTATGGCGGCAGCAGTGCGGTAGGAGCGGCATCGTTGCGCAAGGAAGTGGACTACCTGCACCCGCACTATCAGACGCTGGTCAGGGCATCCACCTTTGCGGTGCTTGCCACCAATGGCCCGGACGGACTGGATGCATCGCCCAGGGGCGACCCGGCAGGCTTTATCCACATCGAAGATGAAAAAACCCTGCTGCTCGCCGACAGGAGAGGCAACAACCGTATCGACAGCCTGCGCAATATTGTCGGCGATCCGCGTGTTGCGCTGCTGTTGCTGATTCCCGGCCTGGGGGAAACACTGAGGATCAACGGCCGCGCACAGATCAGCGTGGCCCCGGATGTACTGCAAGCTTTTGCAGTGGACGGCAAGAGGCCGCGCTCAGTGCTGGTCATCCATGTTGAAAGCGTTTTTTTCCAATGCTCGCGCGCGGTGTTGAGAGCCGGCTTGTGGGAACCCGCCAATCATCCAGACAAGAGCAGCCTGCCGAACGCGGGCGACATTCTGGCGGCATTGACACAGGCAGAGATAGACGGGAAGAAATATGATGAGGAACTGCCTCAGCGGCTTAAGACTACGCTGTATTGAATGCCATGCTGCGCCGGCATCTCCTGCATGGCAGCAGAAATGCAGGGTAATAAGGCAGACGACATGCAAAATAGCGTAGAGCAAGAAAATCAGGATACAATGTTTGCCATATTAGCAATTTAAACCCGCAGGCAGGTGCAGGATATGACCGCCGCATGGCAATAAGATTGCGCAGAAAGAAATTGTCCAATGGCAAGCAGACAGTTTGCTATGATAGAAATATTCCGTTGACGATTGCCAGCCATACTTAAAAACGTGCACCAGAGCCGCAACCCACGCTGATATTTGCCCATGATAATTCGCAGAGCCACGATAGAAGACGCCCGAAGTCTTAGCGCATTAGCGATCCAGGTGTGGCTGCACGCCCATGCAAAACAGGGCATCAATAACGGCATTGCCGGCTATGTGTTTTCCGAACTCGGCGAAGAAAACCTGAAGCGGCAGATCAAAGACCAGGACAAGACCATCCTCGTCGTCTACCAGGAAAAATTCCTGGTCGCCTATGCGATTCTGAACCTTCGCTCCACCTGCCTGGACGCGCCGATGATACAGACCGAGCTGACCACCTTCTACGTGCAGGAACATTGCACCCACAGACGCATAGGCACGCACCTGTTTGCCGAATGCCTGAAGCGCTCCATCAACGACAACGGCAAGCTGGCGTTATGGCTGACGATCAGCACGCAGAACAACCCGGCGGTGGATTTCTGCCGCAAGCAGGGCATGATACTGCTAGGCTTCAGCAACTTTGAGCTGGGCACGGAACGTCACGAAAACTACCTGCTGGCCGGCGGCGACCTGTAAATTCAGCACTGCAATTCAATATTTCCTGGAATTCCCATGTTCGGCACCCACGACCTCGTCCTGTTCATCGTTTCCGGCCTGCTGCTCAATATGATGCCTGGCCCCGACTCGCTGCTGATCATGACCCGCAGCGCCACGCAAGGCTGGCGCGCCGGCAGCAGCGCTGCGCTTGGCATAGGAACCGGAACGCTGGTGCATATCGTGGCCGCGGCGCTCGGCCTGTCGGCCATACTGGCAACCTCCGCCACGGCTTTCATGCTGGTCAAACTAGCGGGCGCTGCCTACCTGCTGTATGTCGGCGTGCAACTGCTGCTCAGTAAAACCAAAGCGGCGCAGGTAAATAACGAAGAAAAACCGCTGGCAAGGCTGGGCCACGGCCAGATTTTTCTGCAAGGCTTCATGACCAATGTATTGAATCCCAAGGTCGCCCTGTTCTTCCTGGCCTTTGTTCCCCAGTTCATCGACCACGACGCTGCCAGCAAACCCCTGGCCTTCATCGCGCTGGGTCTGGTCTTCAACATCAACGGCATGCTGTGGTGCCACTTCCTCGCCATCTCCACTGCCGCCGCCAGCCACAAGATCAGGATCAGCACCGGCTTCGTCAAATGGCTGAACCGCCTGATGGGCGGCATCTTCGTGTCGTTTGGACTAAAGCTGGCGCTGAGCAAGCAATAGCAATGCAAACATGCGCCTGTACTGCGGCGAACTTACAACGGACCGAGGAAATTTGCTTGAGGTCCGTCACGAGCAGACCAGAGCGGGCACCAGCGGGGTGCATAGCAACACAGGAAGCGGAACGTACTAAAGTACATGAGCATTCCGAGTAGCGCATGAGCCCCGATCATGTCCGCGCAGTAGGATATTCCTGTGCTGCGACGAACTTACAACGAAGTGAGGAAATTTGTTTGAGATCCGTCGCGAGCGGGCGTCAGCGGGGTACATAGCAACGCAGGAAGCGGAACGTACTAAAGTACGTGAGCATTCCGAGTAGCGCATGCGCCCCGATCACGCCCGCGCAGTAGGATATTCCTGTGCTGCGGCGAACTTACAACGAAGTGAGGAAATTTGTTTGAGATCCGTCGCGAGCGGGCGTCAGCGGGGTACATAGCAACGCAGGAAGCGGAACGTACTAAAGTACGTGAGCATTCCGAGTAGCGCATGCACCCCGATCACGTCCGCGCAGTAGGATATCAGGCAAATTTTAAGGGAAGGCCGGTATGTGGGCCTCTACCCCTCCAAACCTGATTTCCGGATGCCTCCTAGCAACCATCTCTTCAATTTCTTTGGCCCGCTTCAACGGCAGGTCAACGATCAGCAGCACTTGCCCCTGCTCCACGCCTTCGGCAAAAGGCCGCAGCCGCGAATTGGGGATTGCCGCTGCCGCCATGCCGGATGCCCAGGAGCCGAACAACGCGCCGCCGAAGCCGGCAATCAGCACGGCGATGGTTTTCAGTTCCAGCCCTTCCGGAGGAAACAGCAGCAGCAGGGTGCCGGCCACCAGACCCGACAATCCGCCGATCACCATTCCGACTTCCGCGCCATGCACAAGGTCGGTTTTTTGCAGAAAATTGGCTTCCGGCATATCCGGCAGCAGCGTTCCTTCACGCGCGTGGAAATGAATATATCGCTCTTCTATGCGCGCCAGCAGCAGTTCATCCAGCATCGAGCGTGCGCTCGGTACGTCCGGCAGCATGAAATATAGTCTGCGTCTCATGGTGATCTCCTCTTTCTTTCTGGGAAGGCCGCAACCTGAGGCGACGCCACGTGTGCGATCTTGTCCTTTCGTTATAGCAAATTCTGGCCGGATATCCAGAGATATGCGCACAAAGGGGGGATGGATAGGATGCCGCTATGAAAACGCCCAAACGGATTGCTGCACATGACAACAACCGTTGGCGTGAGGATACGTGGGCAGTCTTGCAGGCGCGATGCCTGCAGGAAATGGCGTAGTTTCTAAGCGGAGCGTTTAGCCACGATAGCATTGCCCGCCCGGCTGACGGCCTTGCGCCCCAGATGCTGGGAGATATACTGGCCGGCATCGACGACGGCATCCAGGCTGATGCCGGTTTCTATGCCCAGCCCTTGCATCATGAACAGCACGTCTTCCGTGGCAACATTGCCGGTCGCACCCTTGGCATACGGACAGCCGCCCAGGCCCGCCACAGAAGAATGATAAATGGAGATGCCCACTTCCAGACTGGCATAGATGTTCGCCAGCGCCTGGCCGTAGGTATCGTGGAAATGGCCGGACAAGCGATCCACCGGAAATTCGCGTATCACCCTTTGCATGACAGTCTGCACATGCCGCGCCGTGCCCACGCCTATGGTGTCGGCGATATCAATCTCGTCGCAACCCAGGTCGCGCAGCCGCTGCACGACGTCGGCCACGCTGTCCGGCTCTACTTTGCCCTGATACGGGCAGCCGAAAGAACAGCTGATGCTGCCCCGCAGCCTCATATTGTGGGCCTTGGCCGCTTGTGCGACTTCGCGGAAACGCTCTATCGACTCTGCGATCGAACAATTGATATTGCGCTGTGAAAACGCTTCCGATGCAGAACCGAAGATCACGACCTCATCCGCGCCTGCAGCAAGTGCAGCGTCAAAACCCTTCATGTTCGGCGTCAGCACCGAATACACAACGCCCGGTTTGCGCTGGATACCCGCCATCACTTCGGCCGAAGTCGCCATCTGCGGCACCCATTTAGGCGACACGAAGGAAGCTGCCTCGATATTGGCAAAACCGGCGCCGGTCAGCATGTCCACCAGCGCAATCTTGACATCAGCGGGGATGGTTTCTTTTTCGTTCTGCAAGCCGTCGCGCGGACCGACCTCGACGATCTTTACCTGGGCGGGCAAGGCGGTGGCAGTCTGGTTATTCATGTCAGTATCCTTTTGATCGGTCGACCACACCGGCAAGCGGCTGGCCTTGTTGCAGCGCCAGTATCTTGCCGGCGATCTGGCGCGCACTGTCTTCGCGCAGGGTCAGCGCGGAAATATGCGGCGTCATGCTAATACGGTTTTCCTGCCAGAACGGATGTGTCGCGGGCAAGGGTTCTTCGCTGAACACATCTAATGTAGCGCCTGCGATATGCTCCTGCTGCAATAGCTCCAGCAAATCTTCTTCTACCAGGTGCGCACCGCGCGCCACGTTGACAAGGTAGGCGCCCCAGGGCAGCTTGGACAGGGTATGCTTGTTCAGGATGCCGGCGGTATCGGGGGTTAACGGCAGTATGCATACCAGCACGCGCGACGCCCGCAGGAAAGCATCCAGACCATCCTGGCCCGCGTGGCAAGTTACGCCCGGCACCTGCTTTTGCGTGCGGCTCCATCCGTGCAGCGGGAAGCCGAAATGCTGCAATGACTCCGCGATGCGGCTGCCCAGCACGCCCAGGCCCAGGATGCCGACGCTGAACTCGGATTTAACATACGGCTTCAGGAAGCGCCACTGCTTCAGTTCGCGTTGCATGTGGTAACTGTCCAGGCGGCGGAAGTAGCGCAGCACTGCGTGGCTGACATACTCCGCCATCTGCATGCCCATGCCGGCATCGTCCAGCCGCACAACCGGCACACCGGCCGGCAGCGCATCGCCCAGCTGCAATATCGCATCAACGCCGGCGCCGAGGTTGAAGATCGCCTTCAGGCCAGACCTGTCCTGCAGCATTTCCGCCGGTGGTTTCCAGACGATGGCGTAATCGGCCGCCACCTTATCGCCCGGCTGCCAGACACGGATCCTGGCCTGCGGCATTTCCGCCGTCAGTACCTCCAGCCACGGCTTTGCATCGCCGCCGCTTGCATGAAAAATGATGTCCACGTTCATCCCTTGCGAATTCCGGTTGCGGGCCTGCTTATTCCGGCTGCCTGAATGCCAGCAATTGCGCGCCCTCGGCGACCTGGTCCGCCACGGCATACAGGATTTCATCCACGATGCCGTCGACGGGAGCTGAAATCGTATGCTCCATCTTCATCGCCTCCATGATCATCAGCGCATCACCCTTTTTCACTTCCTGGCCCGCGCTGACCATTACCGCGACGATCTTGCCCGGCATCGGCGCGGTCAGACGCCCGCTTTCTGCTTCGGCTTCACCCGCATGCGCGAGCGGGTCGGCATAGTGCAGCACGGTGTGGCCGCCGCCGGTAAACACATGTACGTTCTCGCCGTTGGCGCCATACTGCACCACGGTGCCGTGCACGGTCTGGTCGCCCAGCTTCAGGCTCAGGTCGTTCGGGCCATGGCTGTCGTTGCCGACCAGCGTAACGCGGGCTTGCGCGCCGGCGGCGGAGACATTCCAGCCCTCTGCAAGATAGCCGACGCCGACCTCATACGCCTGGCTCTCTTCCGCATAGTGCAGCGTGCGTTGCAATGTGCTGTTCATGCGCCAGCCGTGGCCGGACTGCCACGGATCGCCGCCCGGCTGCCGCTCGGACTGCAGCTGGGCGACTGCGGCCAGCGCCAGTACCGGCAAAGGCGCGGCTGCGGCCTGCGGAAACAGCTCTGCATGGTTGCGCTCTATCAGGCCGGTATCCAGGTCGGCACTGGAAAACGCCTTGCCGGAGATCAGCCTTTGCAGGAAAGCGATATTCGTGGACAGGCCAACGATCTGGTATTCCGCCAGCGCCTGCGCCATGCGCGCCAGCGCCTGGTTCCTGTCCTTGCCCCAGACGATCAGCTTGGCGATCATCGGGTCGTAGAACGGTGAAATGCTGTCGCCCTCGCGCACGCCGCTGTCTATGCGGACCGCTGCAGGCAAGTCCAGGCTGCCGCCCAACTCAAACGACACCGCCTGTGGCGTGCGGTTGTGGCGCAGCGTGCCTATCGACGGCAAAAAACCTTTTTCCGGGTTTTCCGCATAAATCCTGGCTTCAATCGCATGGCCGTTGATAAGCAGCTGGTCCTGCCGCAGCGGCAGCGGCTGGCCTGCAGCCACACGCAGCTGCCATTCCACCAGGTCGGTGCCGCTGATCATTTCGGTGACCGGATGCTCCACCTGCAACCGGGTATTCATTTCCATGAAATAGAAAGAGCCATCCTGGTTGGCGATGAACTCCACGGTGCCGGCGCCGACATAGCCTACCGCTTTCGCCGCAGCGACTGCCGCGTCGCCCATGGCAGCGCGGCGTTCGGCTGTCATGCCGGGCGCAGGCGCCTCTTCCAATACTTTCTGGTGACGGCGCTGCACCGAGCAATCGCGCTCGAACAGGTAGACGCAATTGCCGTGGGTGTCGGCAAATACCTGAATTTCAATGTGGCGCGGCCGGGTCAGGTATTTTTCCGCCAGCACCTTGTCGTCGCCAAAAGACGAAATCGCTTCGCGCTTGCATGAGGCCAGCGCCGCCTTGAAATCGGCGCTGTTTTCTATGACGCGCATGCCCTTGCCGCCGCCGCCTGCGCTGGCTTTCAACAGCACCGGATAACCGATACGGTCCGCTTCGCCCTGCAGGAAATCGGCGTCCTGGTTGTCGCCATGGTAGCCGGGCACCAGCGGCACATTGGCTTTTTCCATCAGCGACTTCGCTGCAGATTTGCTGCCCATCGCGCGTATGGCCGACGCCGGCGGGCCGATAAAGACCAGGCCCGCCTTGGCACAGGCGTCGGCAAACTCGCTGTTCTCGGACAGGAAGCCATAACCGGGATGGACGGCCTGCGCGCCGGTGGCGAGCGCAACCTCAATGATCTTGTCTGCGCGCAGGTAGCTTTCCTTGGCAGGCGCAGGGCCTATCAAAACGGCTTCATCGCAGACGGCAACGTGCTTGGCGTCGGCGTCCGCTTCTGAATACACGGCCACGGTCTTGATGCCGAGGCGGCGCGCTGTAGCCGCTACGCGGCAGGCAATTTCACCACGATTGGCGATCAGGATTTTGCTGAACATGGCTTTTGTCTCTCACAAAAATTGTTGTCAGGATGCCGGCCTGGCCGACATCCTGTTTATTTTAATTTGCAGCTTTATTCTTTTGGCCTCTGCTTACTTGCAGGAGCCGCCGGCTTCCGTCACGCCACGCGTTTTCAGGCCGAGTTTAGCCAGCAGCACGCGGTCGTCTTCGGCATCCGGGTTGCCCGTGGTCAGCAATTTGTCGCCGTAGAAAATCGAATTGGCGCCCGCCAGGAAACACATGGCCTGTACCGCTTCACCCATCTGGCGGCGGCCTGCGGACAGGCGCACGCGCGCTTTCGGCATCGTGATGCGCGCTACGGCGATGGTGCGGACGAATTCCAGCGGGTCCAGCGGATCGAGTCCATGCAAAGGCGTGCCTTCGACCTGCACCAGATGATTTACCGGCACGGATTCCGGATAAGGATTCAAGTTGGCCAGTTGCGCAATCAGGCCGGCGCGCTGGCGACGCGATTCGCCCATGCCGACGATGCCGCCGCAGCAAACTTTTAAACCGGCATTGCGTACATGGCCCAATGTGTCCAGCCTGTCCTGGTATTCGCGGGTGGAAATCACATTGCTGTAAAATTCAGGCGCCGTGTCCAGGTTGTGGTTGTAATAATCCAGGCCGGCATCTTTCAGGCGTTCTGCCTGTTCTTCTTTCAGCATGCCCAGCGTGGCGCAGGTTTCCAGGCCGAGTGCCTTCACCCCACGCACCATTTCCTCTACCTTGTCCATGTCGCGGTCTTTTGGCGAACGCCACGCGGCGCCCATGCAGAAACGCGTGGCGCCGTTGTCCTTGGCGGCGCGCGCCGCATCCAGCACTTCTTCGATGCCGAGGATTTTCTTGGCTTCCACGCCTGTGTCATAGCGCGCAGCCTGCGGGCAGTAGCCGCAATCCTCTTCGCAGCCGCCGGTCTTGATCGACAACAGCGTCGCCAGCTCCACGTCGCCGGCATCAAAGTTTGTGCGGTGGACTTGCTGCGCCTTGAACATCAGGTCGTTGAACGGCAGGTCAAACAATGCCAGCACTTCGTCCACCGGCCAGGTTTCGGCCTGGATCGCTTTGACGGGAGCTTGGAAAGAGACGGTTTGTAACATGGTGGGCTTCCTTTACATCAACAAATTTAAATTCAGGTAAGACGCTGCGGCCGCGGATGTCGGCTCGGACAAACGGGGTATATGCCCCAGCAAGGGCGCAGCGATACGGCGGGACAGCGCTTGCAAATTCTCTTCGGCATACTGCATATCGGCATCGACGGTGTTGGCCACCCAGCCAGCCAGCGTCAGGCCGCGCGCAGCGATCGCTTCCACTGTCAGCAAGGCATGGCTCAGACACCCGAGGCGCATGCCGACCACGAGGATGACAGGCAGCGCAAACTGCTGCGCCAGGTCTGCGGTATCCAGGTCATCGGTCAGCGGCACGCAGAACCCGCCCACGCCCTCTACCACGACAGCCTCTGCCTGCCGAGCCAGCTGTGCATAGCAATCGAGGATGTGCGCGCCGGAGATGCTGACCTGCTCGTGCACCGCGACAATATGCGGCGCCGCCGGCGTGCGCATCAGGTAGGGCGATACCAGCGCCACCGGCAATTTTACGCTGGATGCGGCATTCAGCATGTCCACATCCTCGTTGTGCCACTCGCCGCCCTGCAGGCTGGCGCCGGCGGCAACCGGTTTCATTCCCACACTGCGCAGGCCGCGTTGCCCCAATGCATGTAACAGCGCCGACGACACCAGGGTCTTGCCTATCTCGGTATCGGTGCCGGTGACAAAGCAGGAAAATCGTAACATGGACGGATGTGCAGAGTCTTGTGTCATTCGGCTGTCTCCAGTGCATTGACGGCGGTGATCAGTTGATCCACGTCCAGTGTCGTATGTGCGGCGGACAAGGTGACCCTCAGGCGCGACGTGCCGACCGGCACCGTCGGCGGCCTGATGGCAGGCACCCAGAAACCCTGCTCGTACAGGCTGGCGGCGGCGCGCATCGCCTCCGCATTATCGCCTATCAGTATCGGCTGTATCGCCGTCGCCGAAGGCATCAGTTGCCAGCGTGTCAATTGCAGCCCCTGCTGCAGCCTCGCGATAAGACGCTGCACCTGGATGCGGCGCTGGTGGCCCTCATGGCCGCTGATGATGTCCACGCTGGTGAGCAGCGCATGCGCCAGCGCAGGGGCGGCGGCTGTTGTATAGATATAGGGCCTGGCTTTTTGCACCAGCCAGTCGATGACCGTCGCATGGGCGGCAACGAAAGCACCGCCGACGCCGGCAGCTTTGCTCAGGGTTCCCATGTAGACGAGATAGGGTGAACTGAGATTGAAGTGTTCCAGCGCGCCGCGACCATGTTCGCCCAGCATGCCGAAGCCATGTGCGTCATCCACTACCAGCCACGCCTGATATTTCTCGCACAAGGCCAGCAATGCCGGCAACGGTGCAAGATTGCCGTCCATGCTGAATACAC
Organism: Undibacterium sp. TJN25; assembly: GCF_049339885.1. Taxonomy (NCBI): domain Bacteria; kingdom Pseudomonadati; phylum Pseudomonadota; class Betaproteobacteria; order Burkholderiales; family Oxalobacteraceae; genus Undibacterium; species Undibacterium sp. TJN25. Next base: position 86,843 of record NZ_JBMPPM010000014.1, read on the forward strand.
TGTCGGTGACGACCAGCTTGGTTTCTGCATTGCTGGCCAATAGCATCTGCTCCAGCGCGGCCACGTCGCCGTGCGGATAGACATGTACCTTGCTGCGCGACAGCCGGGCGCCGTCGATCAGCGACGCATGGTTTAGCGCTTCCGAGAAAATCTCGGTGCTGCCTGCCGCGCCCGCCGCGCTGTTGCCGGCGGCCAGTGCGGTAATGACGGCCAGGTTGGCCATATAGCCGGTGCAGAAATACAGCGCGCGTGCCGATTCCAGATGAGGGGACATGAAATCCGCCAGCCGCTCTTCCAGTTGCGCATGCGCGCGGCCGTGGCCGCTGATCAGGTGTGATGCGCCGCTGCCGGCGCCGTACAGGCTAGCGCCCTCGCGCAAGGCTTCCGCCACGCGCGGATGCGATGCCAGGCCGAGGTAGTCGTTGCTGCAAAAGGCCAGCATCGGTTTGCCGTCTACCTGCACGCGCGGCGCGCAGCCGCTTTCGGCCACACGGCGGCGGCGGCGCAGGCTTTTTGCGCTCAAGGCATCAAGCTCCGTTTCCAGCTTGTCCAGCAAATGCATGCTCATGCGATCACCTGTTCAAATACTTTAAGGGTGCGCTGTGCAAGACCCGCTACTTCTTCATCATCGATAATGTAGGGCGGCATCAGGTAGACGCTGCGGCCTATAGGCCGCATCAACAGTTCATTGTCCAGCGCCGCTGTGAAGAAGCGGCGCGAAAAACTGGAGGCCTTGTCCACATCGTCCACGACCGCGTCAAAAGCCAGGATCATGCCACGCTGGCGAAAATGGCTGACCTTCTGATGTGTTGCCAGCGGTGCGAACGCCGCATTCAGTTTTTGTGCGGTCACGCGGTTGCGGTTCAGCACATCGTCCTGTTCAAAAATGTCCAGTGTAGCCAGTGCCGCACGGCAGGCCAGCGGATTGCCGGTATAGGAGTGCGAATGCAGGAAGCCGCGGCGGATGTCGCTGTCGTAAAACGCCTGGTAAATACTTTCTCGCGTCATCACCAGCGATAGCGGCAGATAGCCACCGCTGATGCCTTTGGACAGGCAGACGAAGTCGGGCCAGATGCCGGCCTGCTCACAGGCGAAGAAACTACCGGTGCGGCCGCAGCCGACTGCAATTTCGTCGGCAATCATATGCACCTCGTAGCGGTCGCATAACGCGCGCACCAGCTTCAGGTATTCGGGATCGTGCATCGCAATACCCGTCGCACATTGCACCAGCGGTTCGATGATGACCGCGGCGATCTTGCCAGCGCGCTGCTGCAGCTTGGCTTCCAGATCGGCCGCCGCGCGGCGCGCGACGTCGGCAGCGGTTTCTCCCTCCTGAGCCTGCCGCGCGTCCGGACTGGCGACAACATGCGCCTGCCTCAACAAGGGGCCGTAGGCATCGCGGAACAACGCGACGTCGGTCACGGCCAGTGCACCGATGGTCTCACCGTGGTAGCTGCCTTGCAGGCAGATAAATTCCTGCTTGTCAGTCTGGCCGTTATTGCGCCACGCGTGGAAACTCATCTTCAGCGCGATTTCCACTGCGGAGGCACCATCGGATGCATAGAAGCAGTGGCCGAGCACGCCGCCTGTCAGCGCAGCCAGTTTCTCGGACAGCGTAATCACCGGCTCGTGCGTGAAACCGGCCAGCATGGCATGTTCCAGCTTGTCCAACTGGTCTTTCAGTGCCGCGTTGATACGCGGATTGGCATGACCGAACAGGTTGACCCACCAGGAACTGATGGCGTCCAGATAGCGTTTGCCGTCTACATCGTACAACCAGGCTCCGCGGCCATGGCTGACCGGGATCAGCGGCATGCTTTCATGATGCTGCATTTGCGTACAAGGATGCCAGACGCTACGCAAGCTGCGTGCTACCCAATCATTTGCTTTATTCGATTCCAAACCAACTCCAGACTCTCTTTGCATACCAGCGGCTATTTCCCGCCGCGCATACGGTAGAACTCAGCAAGGGGGCGACGCACCCTTTGCGGACATGCCGTTACGATGGCCACTACTGCTACCAGTTGGGCTTGCGTTTTTCCAGGAAGGAACGCACACCCTCCTTGCCTTCTTCCGACGCGCGGATGTGCGCAATGCCTTCCACGGTAGAGGCGATCAGCTGCGGCGTAATTTCACGTCCGCCCACCTCCTGCACCAGCTGCTTGGCCTGTTTCACGGCATTCGGGCTGTTGCCCACTAACGCCTTGACGATGTCACCGACCTTGTCATCCAGGCCGCCAGCAGTAGTTATCTCATGCACGAAACCCATACGCAATGCTTCTGCGGCAGAAAACCGCTCGGCCGTCAGGAAATACCGGCGCGCCGCGCTTTCGCCCATGGCCTTGATGACATAAGGCGAAATGGTTGCCGGTATCAGGCCCAGCTTGACTTCACTCAGGCAGAAGGTCACGCTGTCTGCCGCTACCGCAATATCGCAGGCAGCTGCCAGTCCCATGCCGCCGGCATAGCAGTCTCCTTGGATTTTGGCGACGACCGGCTTCGGGCAAATGTAGATAACACGCAACATCTCCGCCAATTGACCGGCATCCGCCAAATTCTCCGCGTGCGTGTAAGCGGCCATTTTCTTCATCCAGTTCAGATCCGCGCCGGCACAGAAAGCGGGGCCGTTTGCGGCCAGTACAATAGCACGAATGGCGGGATCGGTCCCCAGATCGCGGAATGCCTGCGTCAACTCTGAGATTGTCGTTTCGTTAAAGGCATTGCGCACTTCCGGACGATTCATTGTCACAGTTGCAATATACATTTCACTAATAGAAACAGTCAGGGAAATCATGATGTTCTCGGTCATTTAAATTTTTAAAGATAAAACTTTGCATTCAGCTTTTTGAGACTTTGTAGACAACCACACCGTCCACCGCATATAAATGACAACGCCGCTTATAATATTTTTCACAGTCGGCCACAACTCTGATGTAGGGCTCCGGCGCAGAAGCAGGATTCGGAGCTTTGCCATTCGATATCCAAGAGCCGCCGCCTTCCGCAATTGCAAACGCGCGTGGAAATCTGCGCTCAAGAAAAGAGCTATATGCCTTGCGTTCGCCAAACTGGTCAAGCTTGCCAATATCGCTGATATCGGCATAACCGGAGGCTGGCGGTGGCAGAGAGGCTGGTTCATTTGCAGTCGACTCTCCCGGAGCAGACGGCGGAATTACAGAAGATGGTGTGACACTTGCAACTGACGCGGGCGGGCGCACTGATGCGGCGGGCGCAGGTGACACAGGACTCGGAACGGCAGCCGCCGGAGGCACTACTGCTGGCAAGGACGGAGAAATTGCTGCAATTTTTGGAGGGGCCGCTACTGGACGGCTGACCGGCGGCAACGCCGAAGATGCCTCTGGCTTTGCACCAACCCTAACGGGAACAGGAGAAACGGCGCTCACCGTTCCGGGATTCGATGCAACAACTCCGCTCGCAGTCGCGGCCGCAGGCTGTGACTGATATTTATCCACTGCCGCGGCGCTGCGTGCAGGCAAATCGCGCAGCCAGTTAATCGGAATCGCCAGATTCAGATTTTGGCCATTTTCAAAGCCTGCCGTAGTAATCCCAATCAGCTTGCCATCTTCATCAAACAAGCCGCCACCACTCGAACCATGTGAAATAGGAGCCGAAATCTGTATGAACATGAGGTGCTGACTTGCATCCTTGCGCAACGAGGAAATTAAGCCATCACTCAAGGTTTGCTCCAAACCGCGGGGAGTACCGATAGTAAACACTTTTTGACCTATGACCAGCCGATCGCTATTGCCTATCGGCACCGCAGGAGCCGCCAGATTAGGCGCAACAATTTGGCACATATCGCGATCCACATCAATATATTGCAAACGAGCCGACACGCTTCGGCTTCCTTGTTTGACTACAAACGCACCAGCCTTGGCCAGCACATGACAATTCGTTAAAAGCGTTTCCGGGCCTATTGCTACCGCGCTACCGAGACTTAGTGGCTTGCCATGAGTATCAAAGGTATCTATTAACCATATGCTAGCAACGGTCGCGGCATAAAACCGGTCCGGTGACAACGCCCATGCGAAACTGACTGAGCCAGTTGCCATCGCTATAAATAGGACAGCTGCCCTGAAGGAGAAGGGTGATTTCATTCTTACCTTCATTTCTTTGGCAACAGGCTCTTAAAGTCATCCATTGTCGGCCTCGCTGAAACGGGATTGGCGGCCTCCAGTGTGGCGACTTCATCCTGACTCAAGGGGGTGCATCCCGTAGCCTCTTTTTTTCTGCGTACCACAGGCTCAGGCCGCGGTGCTTTAGGGTTTGTTACGTCCATCACTCGCATTAAGCAGCTTCCCCCAGCCATCAAGGTATCCAGTACATAAGAGCGATTCGCCTTTGGAAAAAACGAACCGTACATATCGCATTGACTATTTCCTCTGGACTCATAGAAATTCACTGTACTTAACGCATTTGCCCGAAGAGAAGTGACTATGCTTTGCCCCGTGTCGCCACTGGCCAGAACTTTTTTTCTTCCTTTGCATGCCTGAGCATCGTCATAAACTTCCAAGGAAAAATGCTCGTCCGCTCCTATACGCATCCTTACGATCAGCTCCGCCTTGTCCCCGCTGCTCGGCGCTGTATACGTAGGCGCCATAGCGCATGCGGCTACTGTCACGACAGCGACACCCATACTAGCTATTTCAAGCATCTTCTTGTCTTGTTCACCATTTTGTTCCAACCCCTTTTAAATTAATTTGTCATTAAGTTAATTTATTGCCTGCAAGACTATATCCTGCGAAAGGGATTCTTTTCAATCTTTATAACAAGACAAATGAAGAGAATAGACTCGACGAAACCTTTACATCCTGAATACGCCAAATTTCACATCCGGAATCGGCGCATTCAGTGACGCCGACAAGCCCAGACCCAGCACCATGCGGGTATCGGCCGGGTCGATCACGCCATCGTCCCACAGGCGCGCGCTGGCGTAGTAAGGATGGCCCTGGTGTTCGTACTGGTCCTTGATAGGTTGCTTGAAGGCGTTTTCCTCTTCTGCCGACCAGCTGCCGCCCTTGCCCTCTATGCCATCGCGCTTGACGGTTGCCAACACGCTGGCTGCCTGCTCGCCGCCCATGACAGAGATGCGCGCGTTCGGCCACATCCACATGAAGCGCGGCGAATAGGCGCGGCCGCACATGCCGTAGTTGCCGGCGCCGAAGCTGCCGCCGATGATGACGGTGAACTTGGGCACGTTGGCGGTTGCTACCGCAGTCACCATTTTGGCGCCATTACGCGCGATGCCTTCATTCTCGTATTTACGACCGACCATGAAACCGGTGATGTTCTGCAGGAACACCAGCGGGATCTTGCGCTGGCAGCACAGCTCAATGAAGTGGGCGCCCTTCAGCGCGGACTCGGAAAACAGGATGCCGTTATTCGCAATGATGCCGACCGGCATGCCGTAGATATGCGCAAACCCGCAGACCAGTGTGGTGCCGTAGCGCGCCTTGAATTCGTCGAATACGCTGCCGTCCACCACGCGCGCGATCACTTCGCGCACATCGAAGGGTTTGCGGGTATCCACCGGGATCACGCCATACAATTCCTGCGCCGGAAACTTCGGCTCTTCTATTTCTTTCAGCACTACCTGCTGCGGCTTCTGGCGGTTCAGGTTGGAGACGATGGTGCGCGCCAGCGACAGCGCATGCATGTCATTTTGCGCAAGGTGGTCTACCACGCCGGACAGGCGCGTGTGCACGTCGCCGCCGCCCAGGTCTTCCGCACTGACAACCTCGCCGGTCGCGGCTTTCACCAGCGGCGGCCCGCCGAGGAAAATCGTGCCCTGGTTTTTAACGATGATGGATTCATCGCTCATCGCCGGCACATAGGCGCCGCCGGCGGTGCAGGACCCCATGACGACGGCGATCTGCGGGATTCCCTTGGCCGACATATTGGCCTGGTTGTAGAAGATACGGCCGAAATGGTCGCGGTCAGGGAATACGTCGTCCTGGTTCGGCAGGTTGGCGCCGCCGCTGTCCACCAGATAGATACAAGGCAAGTTGTTTTGCTCCGCAACCTCTTGCGCGCGCAAATGCTTCTTGACCGTCATCGGATAATATGTGCCGCCCTTGACGGTGGCGTCATTGCACACGATCACGCATTCCTGGCCCGCCACGCGGCCTATGCCGGTGATGACTCCGGCAGAAGGCGCGGCATCGGCGTCATTTTTTTCCTTATACATGTCGTACGCAGCCAGCTGCGAAAACTCCAGGAAGGGCGTGCCTGCATCCAGCAGCATCTGCACACGGTCGCGCGGCAGCAGCTTGCCGCGTGACAGATGCTTCTTGCGTGCGTCTTCGCCGCCGCCCAAGGCAATTTTCTCTATCTTTTGCTTCAGGTCGTCCACCACTGCCTGCATGGCCGCGGCATTGGCCTTGAAGTCTTCCGAGCGGCTGTTCAGTTTGCTGTCTAATATTGTCATTTTTCTTTGCTCTTTTCTGGAAATGTTCCATCCACGTAGTACCACTTACCGTCTTCCCTCAGGAAGCGGCTGACTTCATGCATGCGGTGCGCCCGTCCGTCTATCCGGTAACGCGCGACAAACTCCACCGTCGCTTCATCACCGTGCTGCACATGCCGTTTCACATCCAGGCCCAGCCATTTTGCCCCGTCATCGTGGACAATCGCATCCACGGGGCGCGTACTGGCATGCCAGCTTGCGCGCAAATAAGCTTCGTCAGCCAGCGTATAGGCGCTATAACGCGAGCGCATCAATTGCTCCGCCGTCACCGGCAGTTGCTGGCCGGAGATGAAGCTTCCGCAGCATTTTGCAAAATCCGGCAAGCCGCAGGGACAAGCCTCGACAACCGTCTTGCCCATTACAGCACCAAGCCAGGCAGAGACTGCATGTCACTGAAAACACAGGTGGCCCCCGCCGCCAGCAGCAGGCGCGGATCGGCGATTGCGGCAAAACCATATACCGTCATACCTGCGGCAACACCCGCTGCCACGCCGGTAGCGGTGTCTTCAATCACCACGCAGCGCGCCGGCGCAATGCCCATGCTGTGCGCGGCCTGCAGATACACGTCCGGCGCGGGCTTGGTGCGCGCCACCTCCATGCCGCTAAACATTTTCCCTTCAAAGTGCGGCAGCAGGCCGGTACGGCCCAGCGTAATATGCATCTTCGCGCGGTCGGCGCCGGAGGCGACGCAAAACGGCATGTTGCCGTCTTGCAGATGCCGTATTGCATCAATGATGCCCGGGATCGGCGTGATGCTCTCATTCAGGCCACGGTCGCGGCGCGCAATGAATTCACTTAGAAAATCCGGCGGCAGCGGCCCGCCTATCCTGGCCTCTATGATCGCGATTTCATCCCTGACGGAGCGCCCCACAAAAGTATGCATCGTTTCTTCATACGAGATTTTCCACCCCAGCTCATTGAGCAGGTCCGCGAGGATACGGATGGTGATCGGTTCGCTGTCTACCAGCACGCCGTCGCAATCGAATGCGACCAGGTCAAAACGCGGCATAGAGTTTCTTCGTTAAGTGTTACTTGTCATACGGCGGCAATGGCTCAGGCCAGCGCGCGCCCTATCAGAATTTTCTGGATGTCGGACGTGCCTTCATAAATCTGGCACACCCTGACGTCGCGATAGATGCGCTCCACTGGGAAATCGCTGACGTAGCCGTAGCCGCCATGGATCTGGATCGCATCCGAGCACACTTTTTCTGCCATCTCGGAGGCGAACAGCTTGGCCATCGCCGCTTCTTTCAGGCAGGGCTTGCCGGCGTCCTTCATGCTGGCCGCATGCCAGATCAGCTGGCGCGCCGCCTCGATCTGCGTCGCCATGTCCGCCAGCCGGAACTGCACGGCCTGGTGTTCAAAAATAGCCTTGCCAAAGCTGGTGCGCTCCTTCGCATATGCCAGCGCCGCCTCAAACGCAGCACGCGCCATGCCTACCGACTGCGCGGCGATGCCGATGCGGCCGCCTTCCAGGCCAGACAAGGCAATCTTGTAGCCCTGGCCTTCGTCGCCTATCAGGTTCTCTGCCGGGATGCGGCAGTTCTCAAACAGGATCTGCGCGGTGTCGGAAGAATGCTGGCCCAGCTTTTCTTCCAGCCGGGCGACGATATAGCCGGGCGTGCTGGTCGGCACCCAGAAAGCGCTGATGCCTTTCTTGCCGGCAGCCTTGTCCGTCACTGCCATGACAATCGCCACGTCGGCATACTTGCCGCTGGTGATGAACTGCTTGACACCGTTGATCACATACTCATCGCCGTCACGTGTAGCGGTCGTGCGCAATGCCGCGGCATCGCTGCCCACATGTGGTTCGGTCAGGCAAAAAGCGCCCAGCATGTCGCCCTTGGCCAGCGGCGCCAGCCATTGCTTTTTCTGCACGTCATTCGCATACATCATCGCAATGCTGCATACCGGGCAGTTGTTGACCGAGATCACGGTGGATGTCCCGCCGTCCCCGGCCGCCACTTCCTCCAGCACCAGGGCCAGCGACAGGTAATCCATGCCGGCGCCTCCCAGCTCTTCCGGCACGGCAACGCCATAGGCGCCCATCTGGGCCAATTCCTTCAATTCCTGCTGCGGGAAATGATGCTCCTTGTCCCAGCGCGCGGCATTCGGCACCAGGCGTTCCTGGGCAAAGGCGCGCACCGCATCGCGTATCATTTCGTGTTCTGGCGTAAGTAACATAGTGAGCTTCTAAAAAACCGGCTGACGGCTACCAACTGAGTGGCGTGCCATCGTAATTGAAAAATTTTCCATTGTCGCCTGCCTTGCGGCTGGCGATCGTATTGCGTATTCCTTCGGCGCTCTCCTGCACTGAAATATCGGCACCCTCGCCACCCATTTCAGTTCGCACCCAGCCGGGATGAAAAGCGATGCAAATCGCATTTTTGACGCTGAGCGAAATATCCTTCAGGACGGAATTCAGCGCTGCCTTACTGGCCCGGTACAGCCAGCCGCCATTACTTTCACGCATGCTGATGGAGCCCATGCGCGATGAAATAACGGCCAGCCTGCCGTCGGCATGATCGACCAGCGGGGCAATCATCGGCAGCAAGCGCATCGCCGCCAGCACATTGGTATGCATCACCTGGTTGAAATCCACTTCGTCCGGTGTCGCCAGCCCGTCGGCGCGCGGACCATAGACGCCGGCATTCAGGATGGCGACATCGATCTTTTCATCGTCCAGTTTCCAGCCCAGGCCGGCGCAGTCGTTGAGCGTGTTGACGTCCAGCGGCAAGGCTTCGCAGCCGAGGGCGCTGAGTCCAGCCAGGTCCTCCGGCTTGCGTGCTGTTGCAATAACGCGCCAGCCTGCGTGCCGGTATTGACGCGCGAGTTCTTGACCTATGCCGCGAGAGGCGCCGATGATTAAAGCTGTTGGCATGATGTCATCCGTTTCGCTTGAAATAGTTCAGGCAGCGCGCCGCCATGTCCAGCGAATGAGACGCTGCACGGCACGCTGCATTGATGGCTTACGCCAGTTCGATCGCCACCGCAGTCGCCTCGCCGCCGCCTATGCACAATGCTGCCACGCCGCGTTTCAGGCCGCGCTTCTGCAAGGCGCCTATCAGCGTGACGATGATGCGCGCACCGGATGCACCGATAGGATGGCCGAGCGCGCAGGCACCGCCGTGCACGTTGATCTTATCGTGCGGGATGTTATGGTCTTTCATCGCTGCCATCGGCACCGCGGCAAAAGCTTCATTGATTTCGAACAGGTCGACATCTGCCGTCGTCCAGCCAACTTTCTTGTACAGCTTTTCTATCGCGCCTATCGGTGCGGTAGTGAACCAGTTCGGCTCCTGCGCATGCGATGCATGGCCCAGGATGCGGGCAATGACCTTGCTGCCCATTTCCTTGGCAGTCGATTCGCGCATCAGCACCAGCGCAGCAGCGCCGTCGTTAATTGACGAGGAAGAAGCGGCGGTGATCGTGCCGTCTTTCTTGAACGCGGCTCTCAGCGTAGGGATTTTTTCTATTTTGGCTTTCAGCGGGCCCTCATCCTTGTCGATGACGGTGTCGCCATTGCGGCCGGACACGGTGACCGGGGCGATTTCCCATTTGAAGGAACCGTCGGCAGTGGCAGCCTGCGCGCGGCGTACGGACTCCATGGCGAAGGCATCCTGGTCTTCACGTGTAAAGCCGTATTTGGATGCGCAGTCTTCGCCGAAGGTGCCCATGGCGCGGCCCTTGTCGTAGGCGTCTTCCAGGCCGTCCAGCATCATGTGGTCGAAAATCTGGCCATGGCCGATGCGGTAGCCGCCACGTGCCTTCGGAATCAGGTAGGGCGCATTGGTCATCGACTCCATGCCGCCCGCAACGATCACGTCATTGCTGTGTGCGGACAACGAATCGTAGGCCATCATCGTGGCTTTCATCGCGGAGCCGCACATCTTGGACAAAGTGACGGCGCCGGTGGACATGGGCAAACCCGCTGCCAACGCCGCCTGGCGCGCAGGCGCCTGGCCCTGGCCCGCCATCAGGCAGTTGCCGAACAGGACTTCCTCAACCTGCTCGGGCTTGATGCAGGCGCGTTCAACCGCGGCCCTGATGGCGACTGCGCCCAGCTGGCTGGCGGTAACGGCAGAAAAATCGCCCTGGAACGCGCCCATAGGGGTACGTGCTGCACCGACGATAACGATAGAATCACTCATGACATTTCTCCATAGGTAGTCAAAATAAACGGCGGATAATTATTCGCCGCATGTCAGTTCAGGGACCGCAGGTTCGGACAGCGCAGTGCACTGCCCGGGCCTGCCGGCGGCCTGGTTTACAAATCTCAGATGCTGCGGATACGGAAAGACATCCTCTACATGTCCGTCCAGTATGCGCTGCTTGCGTGCCTGCCAGTAAGCTGCGGTCAGCAGGTCCGCATGGTGCTTCATGAAATATTGTCGCACCTTGATATTTCCCAGCAGGAAGGTGCCAAACTGTTCCGGGAACACATCGTTCCTGGCGACCGGGTACCAAGGTTCCGACGCCATCTCGTCTTCTTCATTGCGCGGCGCCGGTATTGTCCTGAAATTGCAGTCCGTGATGTATTCAATCTCATCGTAATCGTAAAACACAACACGACTATGACGGGTGACGCCGAAATTCTTGTACAGCATGTCGCCGGGAAAGATATTGGCGGCAACCAGTTCCTTGATCGCATTGCCGTATTCAACGATGCCGTGCTCCAGCGCTGCGTCATCCTGGCTTTTGTCGGCTTCGGACAGATAGATGTTCAACGGCACCATGCGGCGTTCTATGTACAGATGCCGGATGACGATTTCATCTTCATCTTCTTCCACGACGGACGGCGCATAGTGTTTGATCTCCGTCAGCAATTCCTCGGAAAAACGGGTGCGCGGAAAAGCAACGTCGGAGTATTCCAGCGTATCGGCCATGCGCCCTACTCTGTCGTGGTTTTTCACCAGCAGGTATTTTTCCTTGATCAGCGCCTTCGTGGTTTCCTTCGGCGGCGGAAAGCTGTCCTTGATCACCTTGAACACATACGGGAAGGACGGCAGCGCAAACACCAGCATGACCAAGCCGCGTATGCCGGGCGCCGCTTCGATGATGTCGGATGAATATTTCAGGTGGTGCAGGAAGTCACGGTAGAACAGATTCTTGCCATGCTTTTGCAAGCCCAGTATCGTATAGATTTCGCTGCGCGGTTTCTTCGGCAGGATGCCGCGCAGGAATTGCACATAGGCCGACGGCACCGCCATGTCTATCATGAAATAGGCACGCGTAAAGGAAAACAGCACCGTGATCTGTATCGCGTCGAACAATACCGTATCGAGTACCAGCTGCTTCCTGCGGTTGTGCAGAATAGGGATGACAAAAGGATGTTCGCGATTACCGTTGATGCTCTTGCCGACGATGTAGGCGCCCTTGTTGCGAAAGAACAGGTTTGCCAGCACCTGCACCTGGTGATTGGGTTCCGGCCTGTCTGCGCCATAGCTTTCCAGAAACCGCTGCTCGACCAGTGCCGCGTCACGGTCCAGGTCGGCAAATTCGGTCTGCAACTGGAAATTGGTGACAATGCGCTTCAGCGTGTAATTCAATCCATCCTTGGCCGGATAGTACACGCGGTAAGTCGGCGCGCTGTCCTTGTTTTCTATATATTCGGTCGATACCGCCGGGCGCACGAAGATAAAATCATTATGGAAGTAATTCCGGTGCAGCATCTTGGTGCAGACAGTATTGAAAAACGTCTCGGCCAGTTCAGGCTGCAGGTGGTCAATCAACAGGCCCATGTAGTGCAGCTTGACTTCGCGCCATACCTCGTCACTCAGGTCTGCCGGTTCGTATTCATCTTCCAGCATCTGCACGCATTCCTTTACGCGCATGTCGTAGAAGCTGATACGTTCGCGGGCCGCGATTTGCGCCGCCTGCCAGTCGCCCGCCTCAAAATGCAGCTTGGCCCGCTGGCTGGAGGCGCGGAACAGGCGATAATGCTTGTCAAAGCCGTCCATGATCGTCCGCGCAATATCGAAAGCGATTTGCGAAGACAATAACTTGGGGAAGGCGACTTGGCTCATTGTGCTCGGCTTCGTGTCAGTTCAGCTTGAACTGCAGTTTCCACGCTTGCAGCTTGGCGATATCGGCGCCGATGCCGCCACAAACGATGACCAGCGGTTTGCTGAAGTCTGCCAGTTGCGGCAGGTTCTGATACGCCACGGCCAGTGAAGCGCCGCAAGCCGGCTCCACCAGCATGCGCATGTCATCGGCAAACCGCAGGCAGGCATCCACCGCCTGCGCATCGCTGACTGCGGCCATGCGGATATCATGAACGCGGGTCCAGTCCAGCGCTTGTTGCGCCACGCGGCGCGCGCCCAGGCTGGTGGCGATGCTGGTGATGGCTGGCAGCGTCACCAGTTCATCGGCCTGCACTGCGGCTGCCAGCGATGCGGCGCCCTCCGTTTCGACGGCGATAACCGGCACCTGCTGCAAGCCGTTCCTATGCAGCCCTTGTACGACGCCGCTCATCAGGCCTCCTCCGCCGACAGAACAGACTACGACATCAAAATCAAAGCCGGCAGCCAGCTCATCGATCATCGTTGCATTGCCGTCCCAGATATCCGGATGGTCGAACGGCGGAATATAAACAGCGCCCGGCTGTTCGCACAGACGCAGCGCGAGCAGATTCGCTTCGTCCCACACGCTGCCTTCGACAATCACGTCGGCGCCTATTGCGCGTATATTCTGCCGCACGCTTTCGTGCGTGGTGTGCGGCACCACGATGGTAGTGCGCACGCCCAGCGCCGCACCGGCTACCGCAGCGGCGAAACCGGCATTGCCGCCTGAAGGGCAAACCAGGTGGCTGACGCCTTTGTCCGCTGCACGCTGGCATAGCAGGCCTATGCCGCGCAGTTTGAAAGAGCCGGAAGCTTGCGTGTTTTCCAGCTTCAGCCAGACCTTTTTGCCCAGTTGAGTCGACAGGCTGCGATGTTCCAGCAGCGGTGTCCTGCTATGCAGATGCGTCATGCGTTTTCATTCCTTCCAGACCAGTGAGAACCCTGCTGCCGCCTCAGGTGACAGCAGAAAGCCCAAGTTTACTTGGTCTCGGCAAACAATTCACGGCCTATCAGCATACGGCGGATTTCGCTGGTGCCGGCGCCGATCTCATACAGCTTGGCGTCGCGCCACAGGCGGCCCACCGGATATTCGTTGATATAGCCGTTGCCGCCCAGCGTCTGGATGGCTTCGCCGGCCATCCACGTGGCTTTCTCCGCGGAATACAGGATCGCGCCGGCGGCGTCCTTGCGGATGGCGCGTATGGCTTCCGGATTCTTGGCGCGGTCGCAAGCCTGCCCTACCGCGTAGACATAGGCCTTGCAGGCCATCATTGTCGAATACATGTCGGCAAGCTTGCCCTGCATCAGCTGGAACTCGCCGATGGGCTGGCCGAACTGCTTGCGATCATGCACATACGGCACCACGACGTCCATACAGGCCTGCATGATGCCCAATGGGCCGCCGGACAGCACGGTACGCTCAAAGTCCAGGCCAGACATCAGCACATTGACGCCCTTGCCCAGGCCGCCCAGCACATTCTCTGCCGGCACCACGCAATCCTGGAACACCAGTTCGCCGGTATGCGAACCGCGCATGCCGAGCTTGTCCAGTTTCTGCGCAATGCTGAAACCCTTGAAGCCCTTTTCTATCAGGAAGGCAGTCATCCCGCGCGGGCCGGCCTCCAGGTCATTTTTTGCATACACCACCAGCGTATCGGCGTCGGGGCCGTTGGTGATCCACATCTTGGTGCCGTTCAGCACCCAGTGGTCGCCTTTCCAGTCAGCGCGCAGCTTCATGCTGACAACGTCGGAACCGGCATTCGGCTCCGACATTGCCAACGCGCCGACATGTTCGCCGCTGATCAGTTTGGGCAGGTATTTGGCTTTTTGTTCGGGCGTGCCGTTGCGGTTGATCTGGTTCACGCACAGATTGGAGTGGGCGCCATAGGACAGGCCTACCGACGCGGAGGCGCGTGAAATTTCCTCCATAGCAATAATATGTGCCAGATAGCCCATGTTGGCGCCGCCGTATTCTTCGCTGACGGTCATGCCGAGCACGCCCAGGTCGCCCATCTTGCGCCACAGGTCCATAGGGAACTGGTCGCTGCGGTCGATTTCAGCGGCACGGGGAGCGATTTCATTGGCGGCGAATTGTTGTACGGCTTCGCGCAATGCAGCGATGTCTTCGCCATGATCGAAAGTCAAGCCTGGGAGATGGAGCATGTCGTCCTCACTTTATTATGGATGTATTGTTGATTACTGGGTCTATGATGGTCAGTGATGCAAGCACCTGCCGCCCTTTGGGCTCAGGCCTTGGGTATTACAAACAATGTCTGCTGCATGATGGCGCACAGTTTTTCCTCGCCTTGATTGACGGCAAATACTTCGGTGCTCGCAACTACCAGGTTTTTGCCGGCCTTCAGCACCTTGCCTCGCGCAACCAGCCTGTCGCCTATGCCGGGAGCGACAATATTGATCTTGTATTCCGCAGTCAGGCATTCGCTGGCCGGCATCAGCAGCGTATTGGCGGCATAGCCGCCGGCGGAATCGGCGATGGTGCCGATGACTCCTCCATGGAAATAACCATGCTGCTGGGTCACCGCCGGCCCCATCGGTACCGAGATTTCACAGCTGCCCGGCGCCATTTCGGTCAGTTGCGCACCCCATGCCGTCATCACGCCCTGCTTGCTGAAACTGTCCAGCAGCAGCAAGGCGACCTCATGCGATAAGGGACGCGAAGGACGCGATGTATTTCCGCCGGCTGTTTTGCCGGTTTCACCATTGATCTCGCTGTTGCTTCCGTTGCTTCCGTTATGCATCGCGGCTCCGCACACTGTTCCAGGTAAAAATGATACCTTCAATTGACGTTTACGTAAACGTAAAGCAGCCTTATAATTCGCAGGCAACGCCCCTACCGTATTTTTACGTTGCCAGTTTTTCCAGCTTGGCTGGCTTCGTTGCCTTTTTGGCTTTTACCGGCTGTTCCCTGGCTTGTATCAGCAGCTTCTGGCTCTGCTCTTCATGCGCAGCGATCTCGGCCAGCATGATTTCGATGTCTTCGCGCTGCTGTTCCAATGCCGCCCTGTGCCTGGCAAGCACTTGCAGGAAACTTTGCAACTGGACTTCCGTATCTTTCGGCGAGCCGTACATGTCAACCAGGCTCTTGATGTCGGACAGCGACAGGCCCAGGCGCTTGCCGCGCAGCGTCAGCTTCAGGTGCGTGCGTTCACGCGCCGTGTACACCCGGTTGCGGCCGCCCGGTCCTTCCCGCAACGGGCTGATCAAGCCCTGGTCTTCGTAAAAACGAATGGCGCGCGGCGTGATGTCGAATTCTCGTGCTAATTCGGTAATGGTGTAGGTAGGCATCGTCGGCAGGATCTGGGCAAGCGGTTTTTAACTGGGGGAATCGGCAAAACAGCATGAAATGCAAAATCTGATTACAATCTCTGTCTGAATCGCAGTTTACGTAAACGTCAAATAACATTGTAGGGCATTCTGTGCATTTAGCGAAACTGTAGAACTCATTTGATCCATAGAGGTGAAATGTGTTCCAACAACGACAAGCAAAAATATAAAAGTGAGAGACGAATGAATCCGCTGGAAATGCAATTGAACTATCCCTTTGGGGAAACCCTGCCGGAAACCGGCAAGGTCATGGAAATCGCGCCCGGCGTACTGTGGCTGCGCATGGCCCTGCCGTTTGCGCTGAACCATATCAACCTGTGGCTGATCGAAGACGATTACGAAACCGAACACGGCATGGTGCACGGCTGGACAGCCGTGGATTGCGGCATTGCCAGCGACGCCACCCGCGATGCATGGGAAGTGCTGTTCGGCTCGCAGACGGAGGGCTTGCGCGGCCTGCCTATCGTACGCGTACTTGCCACCCATTGCCACCCGGACCATATCGGCTTGGCTGACTGGCTGTGCACACGCTGGAATGCGCCGTTGTGGATGACGGCGGGCGAATACAGTTTTGCGCGCATGATGTCGGCCAGCCTTCCCGGTGCCGACGGCACGGCAATGTACCCGCATTTCAGGAAACACGGCCTTGTCGACCCGGCGATGCAGGACAGCATCAAGGACCGCAAAGGCCATTACACCAAACTGGTGCCTTCCGTGCCCGCCGCCTACCACCGCATGCAGGACGGCCATGACGTAAAGATAGGCGACCGAAAGTGGCGCGTGATTACCGGCTTCGGCCACTCCCCGGAGCATGCCGCGCTGTTTTGCGAGGAGCTGAACCTGTTGATTTCGGGCGACATGGTGTTGCCGCGCATTTCCACCAATGTGTCGGTATTTGCGATAGAACCAGAAGCCAATCCTGTGCAGCAGTATCTGGATTCGCTGAAAAAGTTTGCCGGTTTGCCGGAAGACGTGCTGATCCTGCCTTCGCACGGTAAACCGTTCAAAGGCTTGCATACCCGCATACAGCAGCTGAACGACCATCATATCGAACGGCTGGCAGAAGTGATGACAGCCTGCGTGACGCCCCAGTCGGCAGTCGATATCGTTCCCGTCATGTTCCCGCGTGCGCTGGACGCGCACCAGATGACCTTTGCCATCGGCGAGGCGCTCGCGCATCTGCATAAGCTGTGGATAGATGGTGCGTTGCGCCGGCAGCTGGACGACGACGGGGTGTTGCGCTTCGCGGTGAGATAGCAGGCAAAGCCGCAGGGCACTAGCTAGCGCCCTATTGCTAGGCGGCCTGTCTCAGGCGGTCCATGTAGCCCGCCCGGATGTGGCGCGCCATTTCCTGCGCCGGCGCGCTCAGCGGCATGGCCGACTGGCACAGTTTGATGGCGAAATCCGGCAATGCCGGAAGGCCGGACGAGGCGTCCAGTATCTGCAGGTCCAGCGGCACGGTGGAAGCCAGCCACGCGGTGACTGTCATGTCCATGCGCACCGTTGCACTGGTGGCTTCTATGCTGCTGTTTTCAAACACGGTGCGCCACGGCAAGCCCTTGGCGTCCAGCGCCGCAAACATCCTCGGGCGGAAAACGCAGGTCTCGGTGACTATCGCTACCGGCAGCGGCCGTTTGCGGTAGGCTTCGCCGCCTGCGCAGCCTACCCACACCAGCGGCTCCACGGCCAGGCATTCACCGTCAGCGCCCGGCTCGCCTGCCGGTTCCTCAATCAGTGCCAGCTCCACTTTGCCGGCGCGCAAGGCCTCCTGCAGTTCTACCGACGACGCCGATGTCAGTGATATTTCCACATTCGGGCAGCTCTGCGCAAAGGACTTGAGTATTCTGGCAAGGTGGGTGCCGACCAGGTCATGCGGCACGCCCAGCCGCACTTCGCCGGTAAATGCCGGAGCATTCATATCTGCCCAGACTTCATCGTTCAGCCTGAGCATGCGGCGCGCATGACCAAGTAAGCGCTCACCCTCATTGGTCAACCTGGCGCCATGCCGGTCGCGCTCAAACACGGCGCAACTGAACAATTGCTCCAGGCGCTTGACCTGCTGGCTGACGGCGCCCTGCGTCAGGTGCAGCTGGTTGGCAGCGGCGGTGATGCTGCCGGATTCGTAAACAGCAACGAAACTGCGCAACAGGCCGATATCGACGTGGCGGAACATGGACACCCCCTTATATTAGAAGTGCTAATGGATCAGATAAAAAACATTCGGTTGTCTAATTATACGCACGCCGCTTACCATTTGCCCAACTCAACATCGGGAGAACAGGCATGCATGCAGTCAATTTCGTCAAGGCGCTGGAACAGGTAACGGAATACTGGACACCCCGCGTCATCGGGCGGGTCAACGACCAGTATCTGAAGGCGGCCAAACTCAAGGGTGAGTTCATGTGGCACAGTCACGCGGACGAAGACGAGCTGTTCTATGTCATCTACGGCAATCTGACGATGCAGCTGGAAGACCGGAACGTGCATCTCGGTCCCGGCGATTTTTTTGTGGTTCCTAAAAATACCCGGCATAATCCGGTTGCTGCGGAAGAATGCGGCCTGATCCTGGTGGAAAGCGTGACCACCCTCCACACCGGTGAACTGCAGACGGACCGCACGGTCTCCCTGGAAGAACAGCTGGCCGGCTAAGGCCTCTTATCCATCCCGTTTTATCCATGCCGGCCGGCGTGCGCAAGCACGCCGGCCGGTTGCACCACTGAATTGCCTCATGAACAAACCTGCTGCCAGCATCTATATCAAACTTGTCTTTGTCGCCATGTTCTGGGGCGGCACCTTTATCGCCGGGCGCATGGTTGCCGGCACCATACCGCACATGATTGCCGCCGCATTCCGCTTCATGGTGGCCTGCACTTTGCTGATCCCGCTGGCCTACAAGCTGGAAGGCGGCCTGCCGCGATTGACGCGGCAACAGGCGCTGGCGACCTTTGCTCTGGGCGCTACCGGCATTTTTTTGTATAACATCTGCTTTTTCAAGGCCTTGTCGCTGATGCCGGCGGGCCGCACTGCGCTTTTCGTGGCGCTGAACCCTACCGTCACGGCATTGGCGCTCGCGATATTTTTCCGCGAACACCTGAGCGCGCGCAAATGGCTGGGTATCGCGATTGCCTTTGCCGGCGCGGCCGTCATCATCACACGCGGCGATTTGCTGGGTGCGCTGCATGATATTTCGCAGTCGGTAGGTGCGGGTGAACTGATCATGTTCTGCGCCATCTCTGCGTGGGCTGCCTACACCATCATCGGCCGCCATGCGCTCAAAGGGCTGACGCCGATTGCTGCGACTACCTATGCGTCGCTATGGGGGCTATTGATGCTGGCAGCCGGCGCCGCCACGGAGATACCCGGCATGGACTGGAGCCTGGTGACGTGGAAGGTGGTCGGCGCGCTGGTGTATTTAGGCGCCTGTGGCACTGTGATCGGCTTTGTCTGGTATTACGAGGGTGTGAAAGCGCTGGGGCCGGCACGCGCGGCCGTATTCAATAATCTGGTGCCGGTATTCGGCATCAGTTTCGGCGCCTTGCTGCTGGGAGAGCCGGTGCTGGCATCAATGGTGATAGGCGGCCTGCTGGTGATCGCCGGCGTCACGCTGACCAATCGCTAGTCCCGTCAGCCAATTCTTTCAGATAATGCAGCCCGCGTATGGCGCGGCTGCCGTACCAGGAAATCAGCTCTCCGTCGACGAGGCAGACCGGCTTGCCGATCTGCCGCTCCAGCGCATCCACATGCTCCTCGGTAAAACGATAGGGTTCGCTGGACAGCAGCACCATATCCACGCCATGCAGCAGTGCATCATGCCACTCAAATACCGGATAGCGCTTGTCGCTGGCCGGAACCTGCCAGGTCTTCCAGCCTATCAGGTCCAGCATGTTGGCAATATAGGTATCGCACGACACCGTCATCCACGGGTCTTTCCAGATGCAGTACAACACCGTCTGCGGCGGCTGTGAAGGTCGCCGTGCCTGCAATCCCTGCAAAGCCAGCTGAAACTCCGTGCTTAGCTGCTGCGCCCGTTGCTGCACATTGAAGATTCCGCCCAGCAGTGTATACAGCGCAGGATTATCTTCCGGCCTGACCGGATGCGTGACGATGACATGCGGAATGAACTCGGCCAGCCGGTCCACCGTGGGTTTTTCATTTTCATCGATATTGACAATCAGGTGCGTGGGCGCCAGCTTGCGGATCTTGTCGATATTGACGTCCTTGGTCCCGCCTATCTTGGGGATATCGCCGATCAGCGCCGACGGATGTATGCAAAAACCGGTACGCCCCACCAGTAGCGGCGCCAGGCCCAGGTCGCACACAAGTTCGGTTATCGACGGCACCAGGCTGACGATACGCGCGGAGGTGCCGGCAACCGGGGCATGCAGCGTGCCCAGCGCATCGAACAAGGCGCCCTGCGTCAAAGGGACACCTTGGCCCCGCGGCAAGCACCGCGGGAGAACATCAGCTGAAGAGTATCATGCATAAAAAAAGCCCGTATTGGATACGGGCTTATTGTAGAGCCAAACGCAAGACGGCTTAGAGATCGCTTATTTTTTCTTCGCGGATGCGGCAGCGCTGGTGGAGGCAGCAGCAGCGGCAGGCGCAGGTGCGGCACCGCCTTTTTCTTTCTGCACCTTGGCAACCAGCCAATCCATCACTTGCAGGCTGGCGGCATTTTGCTCCGGCTCAGTCACAGGATGGCCCATCGTCACGCCGACGATGGAAGGAGAAGTGATATAACGGCCCTCGACGGCAAAAGTCGGCACGCCGGTAATATTGAATGTTTCCTGCAACTGCTTGGAGCGGCCCAGCTTGCTGCGCACCGAGAAAGAGTTATAGGTGTCCTGGAATTTTTGCTTGTCCAGGCCATTTTTCACTGCAAAGTCCAGCACTTCGGCATCGCTGCCCAGGCGTTTGCGCTCTACGTGCATGGCATAAAACACTTTGCTGTGCAATTCTTCCAGCTTGCCCATTGCTTCCAGCGTGGCAAACAACTTTTGCTGAGGCAGCGTGGACTCAGAGAAATCGACGTGGATGCGCTTGAAGACGATGTTATCGCCCTGTTTCTTGACCCACTGGGTCAGCATGGGGTCGAGAATATTGCAGTGGGGGCAGAAGTAGCCGAAGAATTCTATGACTTCCACTTTCTTGCCGGCTTCAGCCGGCTGCGGCCTGGCCAATACCTGGTATTCAGCGCCGAGTTGCGGAGCAGTGACGGATGCACTGGCGCCGGCGGCTACAAAACCCATGATCAGGAACAGTTGTCGAAATAAACGCATTTCATTTCCTTAAAAAATTTTACGAAACTCAGTTTTACTTGATTTATTTGGCAGTGCGAACGACGGCAACGTCGACACTATTCTCGGACAACTTTGCGCGCATTCGGTTCATTGTTTCGACCTGGCTGAACGGACCTATGCGTACGCGGTACAGATTGCCGTTTTCCGACGGACGCTCGCTGATGCGCGCCTCAAATCCCAGCAGCGCCAGTTTGGCACGGGCGCTTTCGGCATCGGCCTGTTCACGGAAGGCGCCGGCTTGCAGGAAATACACGTATTTATCGTCACCGCCGTCCGCCTTGGCAGCAGCGGGGGCATCTGCCGTCCGGGGTTCAGCAACAGGCTTGGCAGCAACCGGAGCAGCGGCAGGTGCGGGAACTGGCGCAGGGGCGGGCCGTTCCAGCGCAGCCGCAGGCTTGTTATCCGCAACATCTGCGGGCTTTGCCGCATTGGCATCTTTGGCCAGGTCCTTGGCCGCCTCTTTCGCTGCATCCTTGTTGCCATATAGCGGCTTGTTCGGATCCAGCAGCTGACTGGTCGGCATGTCGGCCTTGTTGCCGTTTTTATTGGTGAACGGCGTCGAGGATTTGGTGATCAGCAGCGCCACCGCCACCGCAATCGCCAGGCCGACCACCAGCCCTATGATCAACCCCAGCAAGGTGCCGCCCTGTTGGCGGCGAAAACCTGACTGAAGCATTGCTTGTTGAGATTTCATGCGTCTCCGATAAAACTTGTTAATCAGTTCTGATTGTTCCGGGAAGGCGATGCAGGCTGCTGCACTTACATCTTGCTCGGTGCAGACACGCCTATCAGCGCGAGGCCGTTGCGCAGCACTTGGCGCGTAGCCGACATCAACGCCAGGCGTGCCATCTTGACGGCCTGGTCATCCACCAGCACCCGCTCGGCATTGTAATAGCTATGCAGTTCACCGGCCAGATCCCGCAGGTAGAATGCCACCTGGTGCGGACCCAGCTCTTCCAGCGCGCGCTCCAGCGCCTCGGGATATTCGGCCAGTTTGGCCAGCATGGAAGCTTCGCGTGGTGCGGTCAGCGGCGACAGGTCGACGTTGATCAGGTCCGCCAGCGCAGCCTCGTCGCCGCCCCATTGGGCCAGCACGGAGCTGATGCGCGCGTGCGCATACTGCACGTAATAGACGGGGTTTTCATCGGACTGCGCCAGCGCGACATCCACATCGAACACAAATTCGGTGTCTGCCTTGCGCGAGATCAGGAAGAAACGCACCGCATCGCGGCCTTTGGCGATATCGCCATTGCCGGACCATTCGATCAGATCGCGTACCGTCACGTAGGAGCCCGCCCGCTTGGAAATTTTTACCTCGGCACCGTCTTTCATCACGGTGACCATCTTGTGCAGCACGTAGTCGGGGTAACTTTTGGGGATGCCGATATCGACAGCCTGCAGGCCGGCGCGCACGCGCGCAATAGTGCCGTGGTGATCGCTGCCCATCACATTGATGGCTTGGCGATAGCCGCGCTGCCATTTGACAATATGGTAGGCCACGTCCGGCACGAAGTACGTATAGGTGCCGTCGGTCTTTTTCATCACGCGGTCTTTGTCGTCGCCGTACTCTGTCGTACGCAGCCACAGCGCGCCATCCTGCTCATAGGTCTTGCCGGATTTTTTCAATGCATCGACCGCGGCCTCAACCTTGCCTTCGCCGTACAGCGAAGTTTCAAGATAATAGTTGTCGAACTTGACGCCGAAGGCCTGCAGATCGATATCCTGCTCATTGCGCAGATAGGTAACGCTGAATTTGCGGATGGATTCAAGGTCTTCGATATCGCCGCTGGCGATAGCCGGTTCGCCATCGCTGGCCGATACGGTTTTCTTCGCGAGGAAATCCTGGGCGATTTCGGCAATATAGTCGCCGTTATACGCAGACTCCGGCCAGCCGGCGTCACCGGGCTTGAAACCGCGCGCCCGCGCCTGCACCGACGTCGCCAATGTGGCAATCTGCACCCCGGCATCGTTGTAATAAAATTCACGGGTAACGTCATAGCCCTGTGCGTCCAGCAATGCCGACAAGGCATCGCCCAGCGCGCCCTGGCGGCCGTGGCCCACATGCAGCGGACCGGTGGGATTGGCAGACACGAACTCGACAATGACTTTCTGCCCTGTTCCCTTGTTGCCTTTGCCGAACTGCCCGCCCTGCTGCAGAATGGTTTTGACTACGGCCTGTTTCGCAGCAGCGGCAACACGGATATTGATGAAGCCGGGGCCGGCAATTTCCGCGCTGGCGATCAGGCCGGAGGAGCTTGCCTGCAGCGCACTCACGATAGCCTGCGCCAGTTCGCGCGGATTTTTCTTCAGCGGCTTGGCAATCTGCATCGCAATATTGCAGGCAATGTCGCCATGCGAAGGATCGCGCGGACGTTCCAGCGTGATGTTCGGCGTCAGGCCGCTGTCTGCCAGCAAGGGCGCGACAGCGGATTGGATCAGTTCGAGAATTTCTTGTTTTTGTTGAGCTAGCATGGCGTTTGTCCGACGGCGACAGCCCGTGGAAATAAATTTTGACAACGGACATTATACCTTGGGTACACGCCTGTCCGGCTTGCTCATGTTGTTCACTGTTAAATCGGCAGGGAGGGCAAATACCCTCCCTGTCCGGCTCTTGCCTGCAATATAGCCGGCGAGAGCCGGCTGCTTCAGGCCTGGACTTGCAGCACGGCGTCGGCCTGCTGTTTATACATCGTCAATACTCTGAGCAATTTCCCCAGGAATAAGCCGTTGAACAGGCCGTATGCCAGGCAGACTGCGGCAGCAAAGCCGGTTTCGCTACGCAGTTGCCCATTGATGGCGATCATGACGCCAACGCAATATTTAGTCAGGAAGATTGCCATCATCAGCGCCATTGCACCCCAGCTGCCGCGGTAGAAAACGGCGCTCTTTTCAGGCAGTATGCGAACATTCCTGTCGTTGACCAGTGACCAGGAGATTGCGCCTCCCGCCAGCAGGCCCGCCAGCCAGGTGCCCATGCTGAGCAGGTTGAAACCGAACGTGCCTGCGATGCCCTGCATCGACAGCGCCAGCATCACCAGCGGAATCACCGAGACGGTTTTCAGGCTCAGCTCCCGATCCCTGCTCGCGATGAAGCCGCGGTACATCAAGAAAGCAAGTATGGCCCAGACCCAAAGTGGTGTGTGAATGATAATTTGCTGTAACATTTTTTTGCTCCCGTCAAAATAGTGCGAAAAGAGAATCAGAATTTCGTGTGTCCGTGAATCTATGAACATCATTTTTTCATTTCCACTGGGGCTTTCGTAGCGCTTTGCGACGAAGGGTCGATTTATGTCGCGAAGGCGGAGGTTTACGGCTTGAGAATGTGCGCGAGCGTGTAGAATGTTTTGTTTTTTCTGTCTGGATACAAGATCATGTGGTTCAAGAATTTGCAGATTTTCCGCCTGCCGGCGCCATGGAATGTCGATACAGCCAAGCTGGAAACACAACTTGCGTCGCAATCCTTTTCGCAGTGCCCATCCAGCGAAATGCAGAGCCAGGGCTGGGCATCGCCACGTGACAACGAGCACCTGATACATAGTGTGAGCCACCAGATGCTGCTGTCCTTGGCGACGGAAAAGAAACTGCTGCCGTCCAGCGTGATCAATCAGGTCACCAAGGCAAAGGCCGCTGAGCTGGAAGAGCAGCAGGGCTTTGCGCCCGGCCGCAAACAGATGAAAGATTTGAAAGAAAGGGTTACCGACGAACTGCTGCCGCGCGCCTTTTCCATCCGCCGCAATACGCTTGTCTGGATAGACCCGGTCAACGGCTGGCTGGTCGTCGACTCTTCCAGCCCATCCAAGGCCGATGAAGTGATCAAACTGCTGTTAAAAGCCGACAAGATTCCGCTGGAAAGCCTGCGCGTCAAGCTGTCGCCACAAGCAGCGATGACCGACTGGCTGGCCGGCAACGAAGCACCCAAGGGTTTTACGATAGACCAGGACACGGAACTGCGCGCCCATACCGAAGACAAGGCGACTGTCCGCTACGTACGCCATTCGCTGGATGCAGACGACGTGCAGCGTCATATTGCCGCAGGCAAGCAATGCACCAAGCTTGCAATGACATGGGACGACAAGATTTCCTTTGTGCTGACCGATACGCTGGCGATCAAGCGCATCAAACCGCTGGATATCCTGGATGAAGAAACCGACAAGCGTGCCAGCGGCGAAGACGAGCGTTTTGACGCTGATTTCATCTTGATGGCATCTGAAATTGCCAAAATGATGGATGACCTGGTATATGCGCTGGGTGGTGAGATGCCGGCGGCAATGGCGGCGTAATGTTGTAGTTAAAATCCGGGCATTCAGCATCGCTGCCCGGCTTGAGTTATATCTACGTTTTCCGTGCTGATAGTGGAAAAAATGCCCGTTTATACGGGCATTTTTGATTTCGGGCTAAGTGAGTTGGGCGCCCTACATCTGCAAGCTACCGAATGGCTTGTAGTAATTCAACTCTCACCAACAGGCGCTTTTTTCTTTCTACGAGATATACTCATTAGTGAAAAGCTGGATGGACACGCAAATAAAAATGCCCGCTTGCGCGGGCATTTTATATTTTGGCGGAGTGGACGGGACTCGAACCCGCGACCCCCGGCGTGACAGGCCGGTATTCTAACCAACTGAACTACCACTCCTAAACTACTTGACTGTTTCTCTTTCAATGCCTATCTGATGGTGGGTGCTGAGAGGCTCGAACTCCCGACCTACGCCTTGTAAGGGCGCCGCTCTACCAACTGAGCTAAGCACCCAATGTTCTCGCTTAGTTCAGATACACATTCATCGTTTGTCACCAACGACTAGAGAAGCAAGATTATAGGATGCATTTCGCACTTTGTCTAGGGAGTTTGCAGATTTTCCGTCAATTTTTCCTAAATTTTTTACATTATTTTTTCGAGATCTTCTACCGCCTGTTTTTTCATCCAAGCTCAGCCCTCACTTTGGTTCAGCCGGAACCTCCCTGAAAGCCCATAACCTGCTACCGGTAAAATTCCAGCACAGGCCTATGCCGGTCGTGATGACCTGGGACAGCCAGGGATGCCAATCCCAGTGATGCACGAACAAGCTCATCAAGCCAAGGTTCAGGCACCAGCCCACTGCCAGCACCGCAAAATATTTCGATGCCGCTTCCATGTGCGATTTTCCGCTGCCGAAAGTCAGGAAATAGTTCAGCACATAGTTGACCACCGAGCCAAGGATATAGCCGATAGCAGATCCGGTAACCGTAGCCGATTTCCCGGACAGCATCAATGCAATGCCGACGCAGGCATACTGCACTGCTGTCCCGGACAAGCCGACTGCGGCAAAGCGAATGAACTGGCGAAGAACCGGTTTGGACATCATGCAAGTAATCCAGGAATAAAGTGAGTAGAGGGTGCCGTCGAAAGTAGCGCGCCTGCTGAGGCTGGATAGAGAATCCCGTTCATCAGCCAGCCTGAATTCTATGTGTTTTAGGCGACGCCGGGTAAACGGAAAGTGTCGTTTTGAGCGAGGATTCATGTGCCTGCCATATCGTACGAGACCGTCTGTTCAAGGTCGACATAAAACAGCAGCTATACAAACTTTATGTAAAGCGGCGAGCGGAAGCGGAGGGTACAAATCGGGGATGGGAATGGCAAAGCGGGAAGTCTAAAGCAAAAACCCCTCCGTCTTGCGAGGGAGGGGTTTTCTGGATAAAAGCCTGACGATAACCTACTTTCACACTGGTTGCAGCACTATCATTGGCGCAGAGTCGTTTCACGGTCCTGTTCG